>NZ_JBSKBP010000034.1:0-58587 GCF_053714275.1 Mesorhizobium sp. Arg314
CACAGAGGGCAGATTTAGAAGCAAACTTCTTCGTCGCCAGCGGCGCACCGCCCTCGTTCGTGGGGCGTATATAGTCGGACCCCATGCGACGCGTCAACACCGATTTCGAACTTTTTTGAATTTTTTGCGACGAATTTTTCGGTCGTCATTTTCGATAGCCGACTGTCCCTGCGGCAGCCCTGGGGTCATCCACAACGAGGCCCTATTGCCGCCGCATTGAGGCGTGAAACCGGCCCATATAAGGAAGGCGCGCGCGTACCTACGAGGCGCGCCGGTGACAGACGACAGGGGCGCCCTGCGCAAGGGCGCGTGATTGGGGATATCGGCCCCGGCTTGCCGCTTCGTTGACTTCAACCGCCGTGACAGGCAATTGTCATGGCCGCAACGACAACGACAAGCCGTTTCGCCTGGGGAAGAAGCAGCCTTTCTGGATGCCAGACACCGAAGAGGTCATAGCCGAACTCGGCAACGAGCCGCCGCTGATCGCGGACGGCCGCAGCGGTCCGCCTGACCGCCGCGAGGTTTCGGCGCGCTGGCTGTCGGGCACTTTTCTCACCGGCGTGACCTCGAGCGTGTTGATGGGCGTGGCGCTGTTCGCGGCGCTGGACGGGCGCCAGCAACTGGCCACGCCGCCTGAAATCGCCGAGCTCATCGGTCTGGCCAGTAGCGGCGATGATTCCGGCGAGCAGGCAAAGACCACAAGGCTGGTCGCGCCGCGCCAGATCGCCCGGGCAAAAGACCGGCGGCGCATGGAAGTGTCGATGGTCACCAAGGTCGGCGACCGCGACGTTATCCACACCATGCCTTTCGTGCAGATCAAGATGGCCCTGGCCGCCGGCCACACCACCAACCGACCCTACCCGCCATTCGACCCGATGCAGGTCTTCGGCGACGACAGCGACGACAATGCCCAGCCGGCAACGGCCACCGCGGTCGCCGGCCAGATCTACGGCGCCAAGGTCGAGAGCGAGATGAGCCTGAAGACGGTCGATTTCCCGATCGAGACGGCCTCCTTCGACGAAAAAAGCGATCTTTCCGCCGACGAGGTGGAAAAGGTCGTGCGGGACGCCAGCAACGGCTTGAGCGACGGCGCCGTCCAGGTGGCCGCTCTGCACTATATAGACCCGCAACGATTCGGCGATGCCTTCGCCGAATCGATGGCCGGCTCCTATGACGTGAAGATCACGCAGGAAAACGTTTCGGTGGCGCCGCGCGCCACGCTGGACGACCAGGCGCCAGCCTTCGCCGAGGAAATCATTCCCTTCACCAAGGATACCGATATCGCCGAGGCCTATGCCGATTCGGGTTACACCGGCGACGATGCCACCGGCATGGCGGAGGCGATCAGCAAGCTCTTGAATGCCCCGGCGCTGAAGGCCGGAACCGTGTTGCGCGTCGGCCTCGAAGTGCGCGGCGACATCGCCAAGGTCGTGCGCACCAGCGTCTACGACAAGACCACGCATATCGTCACCATAGCGCTCGACGATCATGGCCAGTATGTGCCGGCGCAGGAGCCGGAACCCAATCCCGAGCTTTTGACGGCGTTCGACGATTCGCAGCCCGTCGTGGTTCGCGGCAACCTGCCCAATGTCTATGACGGCATCTATCGCGCCGCCTATTCCTACGGCATGTCGAAAGCGATGACGCAGAAGCTGATCAAGCTTCTCGCCTCCGACGTCGATTTCCAGTCGCGGCTTTCGCCGTCCGACCGCCTCGAGGTCCTGTTCTCACAGCCCGACGGCGACGATCAGACCTCCGACGGTTCCGAGCTTCTCTATGTCTCGTCGAACTTCGGCGGGCAGACGCGCAATTTCTATCGCTTCCAGATGCAGGACGGCGGCACCGACTATTTCGACGAGAACGGCAGTAGCGCCAAGCAGTTCCTATTGCGCAACCCGCTGCCAAACGGGCGTTTCACCTCCGGCTTCGGCGCGCGGCGGCACCCGATCCTCGGCTATGTCCGCATGCATACCGGCACCGACTGGGCGGCGCCGATCGGCACACCGATTATCGCCGCCGGCAACGGCGTCATCGAGAAGGCCGGCTGGGCCGGCGGCTATGGCAAGCAGATCATGATACGCCACGCCAATGGCTACGAGACCTCCTACAATCACCAGAGCGCTTTCGCCAAAGGCATCGAGGTTGGCGTTCATGTTCGCCAGGGTCAGACCATCGGCTATCTCGGCCAGACCGGCCTCTCCACCGGCCCGCACCTTCACTACGAGCTGATCGTCAACGGCACCAAGGTCGATTCGATGCGTGTGCGCCTGCCGGTCGGCAAGGTCCTTAAGGGCGACGATCTCGTCGCCTTCAAGCGCGAGCGCGAGCGCATCGACGATCTTTTGAAGCAGGAAGACGGCAACTCGCTGAAGGTTGCCAGCGCCAAGACCGATTCGCAGCTTCCGAACTAATGCATGTCGCCGCAAGTGCGCAGCGGTTTGGGGGAACGACATGCATCAAAACAAAGACCTAAAGCGCGTCGACTGAACCCGTTTCAGCGCGACGCGCTTTAATCACGCGAATCGTTTGACTGTCGCGGCCAGGGCGATGCCTGTCCGGGAACCGTGAACCAGGCGGTGAGAGAAGAGAGCACGCAAAGCAGCGCCGTGATCGCCGCGACCGCGGCGAAAGCTGAATCGCTTGCGGCAATGCTGGCCGCCTCGAGATTGGCGGCGAGACCGGAGGCGGGCGGCTCGCCGAAACCGGGCATCCCGGCAGCATTGCCGGTCATTCGCGCGTAAACCCAGGCCGCTAGCGAGCCCATCGCCGCCACCGCAATCAGGCCGCCGACGCGCGAGACCGCGTTGTTGATGCCGGACGCAGCCCCGGTATCCTTGTCCTCGACGGAAGTCATGACCGCGGTCGACAGCGGCGACACGACCTGCGCCATGCCGAGCCCCATCAGAGCCATCAGCGGAAAGGTGCCGGTCCAGAAATTGTGGATGCCGAAATGGGTGAGCAAAGCGAGGCCGGCGAAGGCGATGGCGACGACCATGCTGCCGCTGGCGATCGGAAAGCGCGGACCGATCCGATCCGACCACTGGCCGACCGGTCCGGACAAAAGCGCGATCGACGCCGACAGTGGCAGGAAGATGAAACCGACCTCGGCCTCGCTCAGTCTCCAGCCGGCGATCAAAAGCATCGGCAGGTAGAACAGGTTGGCCGACAGCGCGAAGTAAAGGAAGAATGTCGCCAGATTGGCGCCGGCAAAGGCCCTGATCCGGAACAGGCCGAGATCGATCATCGGGTCGCGCCGCCGCAGCTCATAGAAGATGAACACAAAAAGCAGGATCACGCCGGCGACGATCGCCGGACCCGACATCAACCCGGCGCCTTCGGCATTCATCGCCGTCAATCCATAAGCCAGCGAGCCGAAAGCGAGCGTCGCCAGCGCGGCGCCCCCGAGATCGAGGCTGCGCTTTTCGGTGGGCTTGTCGGCCGGGACCTTGGCCAAAAGCAGGTAGATCGAAATCAGCCCAAGCGGCAGGTTGATGGCGAAGATCGCGCGCCAGACCCCGTTGCCGAAAGTCGACAGGACAAAGCCGCCCAGCACCGGCCCAAGCGCCGTGGTCAGCGCCGATGCGGCAGCCCAGATGCCGATCGCCCGACCGCGCTCCTTCTTCGGATAGGCTTTGGCGATAATGGCGAGGCTGCCCGGCACCATGATCGCGGCACCGATGCCCTGGATGGCGCGAAAGGCAATCAGCACCGTAGGGTCGGGCGCTACCGCGCAGGCGAGCGAAGCCGCGATGAACAGCGCGATCCCGGTGACGAAGGCGCGCCGCAGCCCAAACCGGTCGCCGGCAGCACCCCCCGCCAGGATGAGCGCCGAGAGCGTCAGCGCGTAGGCATTGGAAATCCACTGCGCTTCCGCCAGGCTGGCGCCGAGATCCACGCGCAGCGCCGGCATGGCGATCGCCAGAATCGAACCGTCGATGAAGCCGAGCGCCGAGGCAAGGATCGCCGCGACCAAAACGAATTTTCGCTGCGTGTCGGGACAGAACGTACCGTTCGCGCGCACGGGCGAACGCGGATCGGTGGTGGTTTCGTTCGCCGATGACATGGATCTCTGCTTAGGCTTCTGGCGTGCGCGCAACAACAAGCCAGAGCATCGCTGTCCTTGAAACCAGATGACCGGAGCATGATGCCGAAAAGTGTGAAGCGGTTTCGGGCGACATGCATCAAAACAAAGACCTAGCGCGTCGACTGAATCCGTTTCAGCGCGACGCGCTTTAGAGACGGGTTCAGATTTCAGGTCGACCCGGCCTGAAATCATCCGGCTCTAATCTAATGCATGTCGCCCAGAAGTGTGCAGCGGTTCTGGGTCAACGACATGCAGCAAAACAAAGACTTAAAAGCGTCGCCTGAGTCCGGTTCAGCGCGACGCGCTTTAGCCGCATGGCGAGGCGGACACCAATCCTGATGCAAACCGCCAATCGCGTGCTAGGTTCGACCATTGTACTTGAAGGGGGGATCCATGAAGCGGCCGCTCGAACCATCGGCGGAAGGACGCGGACGCATCGTCGGCATAACCGACGGCGTCTTCGCCATTGCGCTGACCTTGATCGTGCTGGAGATCAGGGTGCCGTCGCATGAAGCGGTGCATTCGGAAAGCGAGCTGCTTGCTGCGATCCTGGCGCTGGCGTCGCGCTTCCTGACCTATGCGCTGAGCTTCCTGACGCTGACCATCTTCTGGTTCGGCCAGCAGGCGCAGCATGGCCTGATCGCGAAGTCGGACCGCAGGCTCGCGACATTGAACCTGTGCTTTCTCGCCTTCATCGCGCTGCTGCCCTTCTCGACCGACCTCCTTGCCGATTTCCTTGAGTTCAGGATCGCGGTCGTCGTCTACTGGCTGAACCTGCTGATGCTGGGCGCGACGCTATTCGCCAGCTGGTGGTATGCCGACAGGAACGGCATGATCGCCGCGGATGTCGATGCTGAAACGCGGCGCACGATCTACAATCGTATCGTCAAGGCACAGATTCTGTGGGCGGTCGGCGCAGCGCTGTGCCTGATCACGCCGCTGCTCAGCATCGGTTTCATCCTGCTGGTGCAGCTCATCTATGCCGCCGCGCCGCGCGCCTCACTGCTGCGTAAACTCATCGGTTGAGGTCCCGCCGACATCCGCGATTGTTGGTCCGCCAACGAATTCCACCGTGACGCCCGGTGACACCAGCTTGGCAAGCTCGCGCGCATCCCAATTGGTCAGGCGCACGCAGCCATGGCTTTCGGTCTTGCCGATCTTAGAGGGTTCGGGCGTGCCGTGGATGCCGTAGGTCGGCTTGTCGAGCGCGATCCACACCGAGCCGACCGGCCCGTTCGGGCCTGGCGGCACGGTCAGGATCTTGTCGTTCTGGCCCTGCTTGAAATTGATGTTCGGGTTGTAGGTGTAGTTGGGGTCGAGCGCGATGCGCGACACGGCATGGACGCCGGTCGGCGATGGCGTGTCGGCCGATCCGATCGTAGCCGGATAGGCCGCGACCAGCTTGCCGCCGGCATCATAGGCGTAGACTTCCTTCTCGGTCTTGTCGGCCACGATACGCGCCACCGGCGTCGACACCAGCTTGCCGAAATTGGCGACCTTGATCATGGTGCCGGGGCGATTGAAGTCGACCCCCTTGTTGATCGACTTCAGATAGGTCTCGTCCATGTGGAAGCGTTCGCCCAGCGCCTCGGTGACCGAGGTGTAGCACATGCAGTCGAGTCTGGCCTTCTGGCTGTAGTCCTCCGGGATCGAGGCGACGTAGTGGCCGGCCACATCTTCCGGCGTGATCGTGTAGGAGGCAAAGGCGTCGCCGCCGGACTGGGCAAGTGCTGCCTGGATGCCGACGGCATCGGTCGATTTCAAATTGGTGCCGTTTATCTCATTGTAGGCGGCCAGCGCCTTGTCGACATTCGAGCCGAAGCGCCCGTCGATCACGCCCGGCGAAGCGCCGCCGCGGTCGAGCAGCACCTGCAGCGCCGCCACGTCCTGGCGCACGCCAAGCGACAGCGATGGATCGACGGTCGCCTTGCCGCCCGTGTTCGGCGGCAATGACGCATCCGGATTGGTCTGCAGCACTTCGCCCTGGCGGCCCGGCTGCTCCGGATCGATCGATGCCTCGTTCAGCGGCTGGCGCTTGATTGTGTTCGGCGCCTCCGGATAGGTGGTCGCGGAGCCTTCATCATTATTGGGCGGCGCCGGCGGATAGGCATCGACGGAATTGTCGACGCCGTTCGGATCATATTCGTCGACCGGCGGCGGGATGACCCGGCCGTTTTCCTCCAGCTGCCGCCGGCGGAACCGAGCCATGTCTTCGGGATTGTCGAGATAATAACGGTCGTCACCCTCGGCCGGCGCGCGGCCGAGTTCTTGCATGCGCATCTGCCGGCGAAGCGCGCGGCGGTCGAGCCTGCTCCCCGGCGGTTGGATGGCGATCACCTTGCCGGTGTCGGCATCGACCAGCACGCGGTTGCCCCTGGCGTCGTAGTAGATATCGATATTGCCTTCCTGGGCCAGCATCAGCGCGCCGCGCTCGGCCGGACGCGCACTTTGCGCGCCATCCACGCTCGGCGCGGCGAACGCACTGGAAGACACCAGCCCGGCCGCGAGTGCCGAAAGGGAAAAGATCAAGCGCAGCATGGGGGTCAAGCTCTCCGGTCGACTCGGGCTTCTGGCGGGCGAACCTTCGCCAGCAAACCAGTTACCCAGATTAAGGTTCCAACATGAACCGGGCATGAAGATGGCGGTTTTCCGGGTACCTTGAGGAATCTAAGCTAGCTTGCGGCAAGCCCCAATTCCTTGCGTGCTTGTTTGGTCAGCTTGAGGACGACCAGGCGATGGCTCTCGCGCAGATAGTCCTCGAGCGCCGCATCATCCACGCTTTGGCTTGTCTGACGCTGGATCCATTTCATGCCGCGCGAGGCGAGGTAGGGCGCCGGCCGGCAACCCGGCTGATCCTTCAGCACGTCATAGCCCATCTCGGAACATTTGAAGGTGACGAACAGCTGCCCGCCGTCGTTCCAGCCGCCAATGGCAAACACCTTGCCGCCGACCTTCCAGACATGCGCGCCGCCCCACTGCACCACATGCGTCGTCGCGGGCAGTGAAGCGCAGAAGCCATTATAGTCGTCGAGTTTCATCGAGGCCCTCCCCAGCCATTTCTGAATCGGCAGTTGATTATGCCTAATGCATGTCGCCCAGAAGTGTGCAGCGGTTCTGGGACAACGACATGCATCAAAACAAAGACTTAAAGCGCGCCGCACCAGTCCGATGCGACGCGCTTCAAGTTCATTCCAACTGCCCGAGATCAGGCGGCGGCCTCCGTCGCCACCATGGTCGGCTTCGAGCGGAAGTTCAGGCGATCGGAGCCCGCCGTGACCTTGACCGTCGAACCGTCGAGGATCTCGCCGAGCAGGATCTTCTCCGCCAGCGGGTCCTGCAGTTCCTTCTGCATCACCCGCTTCAGCGGCCTGGCGCCATAGGCCGGGTCGTAGCCCTTCGAGGCCAGCCACTCGATCGCGTCATGATCCAGCGACAGCGTGATCTTGCGGTCGACGAGCAGGTTCTCCAGTCGCTTGAGCTGGATCTCTACGATGCGGTCCATGTCCTGCCGGCGCAGCCGGTGGAACAGGATCACCTCGTCGACGCGGTTGAGAAACTCCGGCCGGAACGAGGCCTTCACCACGGCCATCACCTCGTCGCGCACGGCATCGACATCCTGGTCGTCGTTGAGACCGACCAGATATTCGGCGCCGAGATTCGACGTCATGATGATCAGCGTGTTGCGGAAATCGACCGTGCGGCCCTGACCATCGGTCAGGCGGCCGTCATCGAGCACCTGCAGGAGCACGTTGAACACGTCCGGATGCGCCTTCTCGATCTCGTCGAACAGCACGACCTGATAGGGCCGGCGCCGCACCGCTTCGGTCAGCGCGCCGCCTTCCTCATAGCCGACATAGCCGGGAGGCGCGCCGATCAGCCGGGCGACCGAGTGCTTCTCCATGAACTCCGACATGTCGATGCGCACCAGCGCCGTCTCGTCGTCGAACAGGAAGTTGGCCAGCGCCTTGGTGAGCTCGGTCTTGCCGACGCCGGTCGGCCCGAGGAACATGAACGAGCCGATCGGCCGGTTCGGGTCCTGCAGCCCGGCGCGGGCGCGCCGCACGGCCTTCGACACCGCCTGCACGGCTTCGCCCTGGCCGACGACGCGCTTGCCGATCTCGTCTTCCATGCGCAACAGCTTCTCGCGCTCGCCTTCCAGCATCTTGTCGACCGGAATGCCGGTCCAGCGCGACACGATATGGGCGACGTGGTCGGGCGTGACCACCTCTTCCACCATGCCGGTCTTGCCGTCCTGCGCTTCGGCTTCCTTCAGCTTCTTCTCGAGCTCCGGGATCCTGCCATAGGCAAGCTCTCCGGCGCGCTGGAACTCGCCCTTGCGTTGCGCGATCGCCAGCTCGTTGCGCGTTTCGTCGAGCTGCTTCTTGAGGTCGGCGGCAAGGCCGAGCTTCTGCTTTTCGGCCTGCCACTTCGTGGTCAGCTCGGTCGATTCTTCCTCTAGGCCGGCGAGTTCCTTCTCCAGCCGGGAAAGCCGGTCCTTCGAGGCCTCGTCCTTCTCGACCTTCAGCGCCTCGCGCTCGATCTTGAGCTGCATGATGCGGCGGTCGATCTCGTCCAGCGCCTCAGGCTTGGAATCGACCTGCATGCGCAGCCTGGACGCCGCCTCATCGACCAGGTCGATCGCCTTGTCGGGCAGGAAGCGGTCGGCGATGTAGCGGTTGGAAAGCGTCGCCGCCGACACCAGTGCGGAATCGGAGATGCGCACCTTGTGGTGCTGCTCGTACTTCTCCTTCAGGCCGCGCAGGATCGAAACCGTGTCTTCCACCGTCGGCTCGTCGACGAAGACGGGCTGGAAACGGCGGGCAAGCGCTGGATCCTTTTCGACATGCTTGCGGTATTCGTCGAGCGTGGTCGCGCCGACGCAGTGCAGCTCGCCGCGCGCCAGCGCGGGCTTCAACAGGTTCGACGCGTCCATCGCACCATCCGCCTTGCCGGCACCGACCAGCGTGTGCATCTCGTCGATGAACAGGATGATGTTGCCGTTGGCCGACGTGACTTCGTTGAGCACGGCCTTCAGCCGCTCCTCGAACTCGCCGCGATACTTGGCGCCGGCAATCAGCGCGCCCATGTCGAGCGCCATCAATTGCTTGTCCTTCAAAGATTCCGGCACGTCGCCATTGACGATGCGCAGCGCCAGGCCCTCGGCAATCGCCGTCTTGCCGACGCCCGGCTCACCGATCAGCACCGGATTGTTCTTGGTGCGCCGCGACAGCACCTGGATGGTGCGGCGGATCTCGTCGTCGCGGCCGATGACCGGATCGAGCTTGCCGGCGCGGGCATCAGCCGTGAGATCGCGCGCATACTTCTTCAGCGCGTCATAGCCCTGCTCAGCGCCGGCCGAGTCGGCGGTGCGGCCCTTGCGGATATCGTTGATGGCCTGGTTGAGCGCCTGCGCGGTGACGCCTGCCTTGGACAGGATGTCGGCGGTCTTGGCCGACTTCTCCATGACAAGCGCCTGCAGCAGCCGTTCGACGGTGACGAAGCTGTCGCCGGCCTTCTTGGCCAGGTCCTCGGCGGTTGAAAACACCTTGGCGAGCGGCTGGGCAAGGTAGAGCTGGCCGTTGCCGCCTTCGACCTTAGGCATGGCTTCGAGCGCCGCCTCGACGCCGAGCTTGACGTCACGGGCACGGCCTCCGGCGCGCTCGATCAAGGATGCGGCAAGCCCCTCGTCATCGTCGACGAGCACCTTCAGCATATGTTCGGGGGTGAATTGCTGGTGGTTGCGCGAGAGCGCCATGGTCTGCGCGGACTGGATGAAGCCGCGCACGCGCTCCGAGTATTTTTCAAGATTCATTCTCTGTCTCCTTCCGTCACCGGCCCGCTTTGCGGCACCGGATCAGATTGCGGTGACGGGCTCGCCCATGAGAGCCGAGCCCTGTTTCCTCGCGAGATATGGTGTATGGGCCGCGGTCCCTCAAGACGCATTGATGTCGATCAAGGCAGAATATTCCGGGCGCGCACGAACGAAAACGGCGGAGATTGCTCTCCGCCGTCCGCATTGCCTGAAATGGCGTTTGGATCAGTTGTCCGCGTCGGCGGTCACGGGCTCGCTCGGAGCCGCGGCTTCGCTGGCGACCGGCGCCGGCTCGCTGGCGACAGGCTCGCTCGCCGGCTTCGCCTCTTTGGCGGGCTTGGGCGCGACGTCATCGCTGTTGTTCGCCGCGTTGTGCATTTCGCCTGAACTTTCGGGGCTCGAGCCCTCCGGCTGGCCGCCCTGCTCGCCATTGCCGGCCTGGTCGGCGTAGTTGCCGCGCGGGCGGCGCGGACGACGCGGCCGGCGAGCGCCATTGTCCACGGCGGCTTCATTGAGCTCGGCCTGGGCGGCGAGCGCTGCCGGCGAGAAACTGTCGAACTGCGGCGCCTGCTCGGCCTGGGGTTCGGCCTCGCCGGTGGCTTCGGGCTGCACCTGCGTCTCATTGCGGCGGTTCTGGTCGAACTGCTGGCCGCCGTGCTCGCCACGCTGGCCGTTTTCGCCACGCTGGGCGTTCTGGCCATAGCCGCCGTTGCGGCGGTCACGATGCCGGTCGCGGCCGTTGTTGTCGCGATTGTCGCGCTGGTTGTTGTCGCGGCGGTTGTTGTTGTCGCGACCGTTTTCCTGGTTGTAGGCAAGTTCCGCCGGCGTACCTTCGATCACAGGCTGCGGCCCCGAGCCGTTCGCCGCGGCCGGCGCCTCGGCGCCGTTGCCGTTGTTGTTGCCGACAGGATCGAACTCGTCACGATCTTCATCGAGATCGTCGTCGAAGTCGTCGCGGTTTTGCTGGGCGTTCTGGATCGGCATCTGCGCCTGCGCGGCGGCAATGATGCGATTGTAGTGTTCGGCGTGCTGGAGATAGTTCTCCGCCATCACCCTGTCGCCGGAACTCTGCGCGTCACGGGCGAGTGTGGCGTATTTTTCGGCGATCTGTTGAGCCGATCCGCGGATCTTCACGTCCGGACCGTTGCTCTCGTAGGTGCGGGTCAGGGGATTTGGCCCCTTGCGGTTGTTATTGTTGCCACCGCCGCCGCCATTGTTGTTGCGACCGCGCATGCGCCTGTTCTGCTGTTGTGGCCTCATTAGACTCTCTTCATAGTGAATTTTCGAAAAAACTCTTCACGAACGGAGGCGCTCATGCAGCCAGCCGTTTCGTTTCTTCACCGGCGTTCGCCCGCATCAATTGCGTTGGCGCCACGTGCCATCCTGTTCCGGTTACATCACTTGCCGGACGATTCCCGCACGAAGCTTGGCGTCGTTTGCGCAAGAAGGCAGCTATTTCCAAGGAAAACCGAATCGCTGGGAGCACTGCCTGCTTCGTCTCATCCGGTTGAGCCGGACCCTAACTGCATTCCCCGATGTTGCCAAGCGGTTTTTTCGCACTGCATCAGGGCTTTCAACGCTCGAACACCAGAACTCTGTCATTGCCGCCGAGGTCGCGATAGGCACTTGCAAGCCCGTAGCCGGCTGCCGCGAATATCCCGGTTACCTCGTTTTTCTGCGTGTGGCCGATCTCGACCGCTACCTTGCCTTGCGCTTCCAGAAATTCTGCCGCTTCAGCGGCAATGACCCTATAGGGGTCCAAACCATCCACACCGCCATCAAGGGCCTTGTGCGGGTCGAAATCGCGGACTTCGTCCTGCAGATTTCCGATGTCTCGACTGGGTATATAGGGAGGGTTCGAGGCAATTACATGGTAGCGGCCCGAAACTTTTTCGAACCAGTTGGAATGCAAGGCTTTGAAGCGCCCGCCGAGCCCCAGATCCCGGGCGTTTCCGGCCGCTGTCGCCAATGCCTCGAGCGAGATGTCGACGCCTGTCGCAGCCGCCGCCGGAACAGCATTGAGCAACGCCAGCGCGATGGCGCCGGTGCCCGTGCCGAGGTCGAGAATGCGGCATTCGCCCAGCCTTTCCGCGATTGCCCTGGCGAAGGGCAGGACGGCGTCGACCAGCGTCTCGGTGTCCGGCCGGGGCTCCAGCGTCTCCGGCGAAAGCGATAGCCGCAAACCATAGAATTCGCGGTAGCCGAGAATACGGTGCGCCGGCTCGCCTGCGACGCGACGCCTCAGGGCCGCTTCGATGGCAGAAAGCGCCGCGGCACCCACCTCTTGTCGCGGTTCGGCAATGGCCTGGGTGCGGGTCGTGCCGGAGAAATGTTCGACGATCAGCCGCGAATCGAGCACCGGATCGTCAATGCCGGCTGCGGCCAGATGCATGCGCGCCGCCCTGAGCAGCGGCCCGAGCGCGGCTGGCAGTTGATCAGCCATCGAGGCTCATATCGGCAAGCAGCTTCGACTGATGGTCGGCGATCAGCGCGTCGATCACCTCGTCGAGTTCGCCCATCATAACCCGGTCGAGCTTGTAGAGCGTGAGATTGATGCGGTGGTCGGTGACGCGCCCTTGCGGGAAATTATAGGTGCGGATGCGCTCTGAACGATCGCCCGAGCCGACCTGCGATTTGCGCGACTCCGAGCGTTCTTCATCCGCCCGGCTGCGCTCCAGGTCGTAGAGCCGCGCCCGCAGGATCTGCATGGCTTTTGCTCGGTTCTGGTGCTGCGACTTCTCCGCCTGCACCACCATGATACCAGTCGGCAAATGGGTGATGCGGACCGCCGAATCGGTGGTGTTGACGTGCTGGCCACCCGAACCCGAGGCGCGCATCGTGTCGATGCGGATGTCTTCGGCGCGGATTTCGATGTCGACCTCTTCGGCTTCCGGCAACACGGCAACCGTGGCGGCTGAGGTGTGGATACGTCCGCTGGCTTCGGTTTCCGGCACGCGCTGGACGCGATGCGCACCGGATTCGAACTTCAGATGCGCGAACACGCCCTTGCCCGACACCGAGGCGATGATTTCCTTGTAGCCGCCGGCATCGCCATCGCTGGCCGACACCACCTCGAAGCGCCAGCCGCGCGAGGCGGCATAGCGCTCATACATGCGAAAGAGATCGCCAGCGAACAAGGCCGCCTCGTCGCCGCCGGTGCCGGCGCGGATTTCGAGGATGGCGTTCCTCTCGTCAGCCGCGTCCTTGGGCAGAAGCAGTATCTGGATGTCCTTCTGCAGCGCCTCGATACGCTCCTCGACCTCCGGCAGGTCCGCCTCGGCCAGCGCCCGCATGTCGGCGTCGGTCGCCTTGTCGGCGAGCATCGCCTCGAGGTCCGCCTGCTCCTGTTCGGCGACGCGCAGCGCCCGGATCTTGCCCACCATCTCCTGGATGTCGGCATATTCCGACGCCATCTTGACATAGGCATCGGCGGCGGGGCCGGCCGACATCTGCGCTTCGAGCATGTCGAAGCGCTTGACGACTTGATCCATACGGTCGCGGGGCAGGTTGATCATGGTGAAAATGCTATAACGGAATCGAGCGGTCGTCGGCAAAGGCTTGCAGCAGCGCGCGCATCGGCAGCTTCTGGCTGGGTGCCATCAGATTGTCGTTGAAGAAGCCCTCCAGCTCCTGCAGCGGCAGTTCGGTCAGCATCGCCTTGACCGGGCCGATCGATGCCGGCGACATCGAGATCGAGCGGAAACCGAGGCCGATCAGCGCCATGGCCGAGATCGGCTTGCCGGCGAGTTCGCCGCAGAGCGTCACCGGCGTATGGTTGCGCGCGCCGGCATCGGCAATCATCTTCAGCACCCTGAGGAACGGCGTCGACAGATTGTCGAAGCGGTCGGCAAGCTGGGTATTGCCGCGATCGACGGCCATGACGAACTGGAAGAGGTCGTTGGAGCCGACCGAGACGAAATCCACCGCCTTCATCAATTCGTCGAGCTGGAACAAGAGCGACGGCACTTCCAGCATCGCGCCGAGCTTGAGGCTGGTGGGCAAATGATGCGCAAAGCGCGACAAATGCCGGACCTCGCGGTCGATGATCTCGCGCGCCTGCGCGATTTCCGACAGCTCGGTCACCATCGGCAGCATCAACTTCAGCTCGCGGCCGCCGCTGGCCTTCAGCAGCGCCCGGATCTGCGTCCTGAGCAGGCCGGGACGATCAAGCGTCAACCGGATCGCTCGCCAGCCGAGCGCCGGGTTTTCTTCCTGGATCGCGCCCTTGAAGTAAGGCAGCACCTTGTCGCCGCCGATGTCGATGGTGCGGAAGGTCACCGGTTTGCCGCGCGCGGCGTCGAGCACGTCGCGATAGAGCCGCTCCTGCGCCTCGGCGCGTGGGAAGGTCGAGGCGACCATGAACTGCAGCTCGGTGCGGAACAGGCCGATGCCGGCGGCACCAGACTCCGTCAGCTGCGGCAGGTCGACGGCAAGGCCCGCATTCATCAGGAGATCGACCGCAACCCCGTCCCTGGTCAGCGACGGCTTCTTGCGCAGCTCGCGGTAGACCTCCTGCCGCCGCGCCCGGAACCGGACTTTTTCGGCGTAGGCGGCTTCCAGGTCGGACTGCGGCCGTAGATGGATGGTGCCTTCTTCGCCGTCGACGATGATGGCGTCGCCGTTTTCCGCCATGGAAACGGCGCCCTTCACCTGTCCGGCGACCGGGATGCCCATGGCGCGCGCGACGATGACGACATGGCTGGTCGCGGCGCCGTCCTCCAGCACCAGGCCGCGCAGCTTGTCTCGCGGATAGTCGAGCAGTTCGGCCGCGCCCATCGAGCGGGCGATCAGGATGGCGTCCTTGGGCAGCGAGGCCGCGACATCCTCCGGACCACGCCCCATCAGCTGGCGTAAGAGCCGGTTGGCGAGGTCGTCGAAATCGCTCATCCGCTCGCGTAGATAGGGGTCGGTCATGTGCAGCATGCGCGCGCGCATGTCGCTCTGCACCTTTTCCACCGCCGCTTCCGCCGTCAGGCCGTTGCGGATCGCCTCTTCCAGCCGCCGCACCCAGCCGCGATCGTTGGCGAACATGCGGTAGGCCTCGAGCACCTCGCGATGCTCGCCCTCGAAGGCGACGTCGCGGCGCTCCAGCATGTCGTCGATCGAGAGCCTCAGCGAGCCGAGCGAGCGGTCGAGCCGGCGCACCTCCTCCTCGCTGTCCTCGTTGAACAGGTTGGTGACGACGATGCGCGGCTCGTGCAGCACGACATGGCCGAGGCCGACGCCGTCATTGAAGGATACGCCGGTGAAGCTCACCGGGCGGCGCAGGTCGAGCTCCAGCCCCGGCTTGGTCAGGCGGGCGAGATCGCCGGTGGCGATCATCTCGGCGATTACCATCGCCGTCGTTTCCAGCGCCTCGACCTCGTCGTCGCGATAGTGGCGCATGGTCTTGTTCTGCACCACCAGGACGCCCAGCGTGCGCCCTGCCCTCAGCACCGGCACGCCGAGGAAGGAATTATAGATCTCTTCGCCCGTCTCCGGCAGGTAGGCGAAGGCCGGGTGCTCCTGCGCGTTGGATAGATTGAGCGGCCGCGCGCTGGCGGCAATCGTGCCGACCAGGCCCTGCCCGAGTCGCAACTGCGCCAGGTGGACGGCGTTCGGGTTCAGACCCTCGGTGGCGTAGAGCTCGAGCACCGAGTCGGCGCGCAGCACATAGAGCGAGCAGACTTCGGCGACCATGTTGGAGGCGATGTCGCGCACGATGCGGTCGAGCCGCTCCTGCGGCTCCAGCGGCTCCTGCATGAGCTCGCGAAGCCGTTTGAGCAGAACGCGCGGGCCACTGGCCGTATCACGCATCGCGGCTTGTTCTCCAATGGGCATCTCGCCCGCCGCAGTTTCTCCCGCGGCCGGCGTTCACGCAACAACTGACTCAGTTCTTGCTATTGCTTATCCAGACCGTAGACGGAATGCAAAGTGCGAACCGCCAGTTCGGTATAGGGACCGTCGATCAGTATCGAGATTTTGATCTCGGAGGTGGTGATGGCGCGGATGTTGATCGCCTTGTCGGCCAGCGCCTTGAATGCGGTGGCCGCGACGCCGGCATGGCTGCGCATGCCGATGCCGATGACCGAGACCTTCGACATGCCGGCTTCCGACTGCACGACATCGTAGCCGACATCGGGTTTCAGCCTCTCCAGCACGGCAAGCGCCTTGTCGACGTCGCCGGACGGCACGGTGAAGGTCATGTCGGTGAACTTGCCGTCCTCGGAGATGTTCTGGACGATCATGTCGACATTGATGTTGGCCTCGGCCAGCGGGCCGAAGATGCCGGCGGCAACGCCTGGACGGTCGCCGACGCGGCGCAGCGAAATCTGCGCTTCGTCCTTGGCGTAGGCAATTCCGGTGACGACCTGCTGTTCCACGATCTCTTCCTCGTCGCAAATGAGCGTTCCGGGCGGATTGAGCAAATCCCCCATTCCGGGCGCATCGGGATCGTCGAAGGACGACCGCACGAAGGTACGCACCCTGTGTACCATGGCAAGCTCGACCGAGCGCACCTGCAGCACCTTGGCGCCGAGCGAAGCCATTTCGAGCATTTCCTCGAAGGAAATCTTGGCCAGGCGGCGGGCTTTCGGCTCGATGCGAGGATCGGTCGTATAGACGCCGTCGACATCGGTGTAGATGTCGCAGCGGTCGGCCTTGACCGCCGCGGCGATCGCCACGGCGCTGGTGTCGGAGCCGCCGCGGCCGAGCGTCGCGATGCGGTTGTCGGGTCCGATGCCCTGGAAACCGGCAATGACGGCCACCTGGCCCTCGCCGAAGCGCTTGATCAGGAAGGCGCCGTCGATGTCGAGGATGCGCGCCGCGCCATGGGCATTGTCGGTCTTGATCGGAATCTGCCAGCCCTGCCAGGAGCGGGCATGGATGCCCATGTTCTGCAGCGTGATCGCCAAAAGGCCGGCGGTGATCTGCTCACCCGAAGCAACCACGGCGTCATATTCGCGCGCGTCGTGCATGGGCGATGCCTCGCGTGTCCAGGCGACCAGCTCGTTGGTCTTGCCGGCCATGGCCGAAACCACCACGGCAACGTCGTGGCCGGCATCGACCTCGCGTTTGACATGGCGCGCCACATTGCGGATGCGGGCGATGTCGGCGACCGAGGTTCCGCCGAATTTCATCACGATACGCGCCATGGAAGCGAAATGCCTTTGACTGAAGCCGGCTCAAGGCCGGAACGAGAGGAAACGCCAGGGTGACCGAGCGCGGAAACGCGCGGCCTCCTTAGCCAAAACAGCACGGCTTCGCAAGCGAGCGCGGCTATAGCCGGCCCGGCACCGCTTGTCCTGGCGGATTCCAGCCATGCCATTAGACAGGCAAAGCCATTTTTGGAGATTCTCATGACCGAGACCCTGGAAATCGTCACTTTCCGCCTCAAACCAGGCAGCGAAGCCGGCTTTGAGAACGAAGCCGACCGACGAGACCGTCAGGACAGTGTCGCCCATGTCAGCTTTTTCGTTCGCGTTAGCGATTTGTTTCGACCACGCGACAACCGAGCTGCCAGGTGCTGACAAAAAGGCGGGCCGCGGCCTGACGGCATCGCCGGCTTCGCCGGCGCGCCCTGGCAGCAGTCGAAAAAACTTGCCTTGACTTTCTACGCTCGGGACCCGACTTCCTAGCGTCCCCGACTTCTTGGCGTTCGAGGAGAGCCGCCTATGCCAGAGCCCCGCCGATCGACCATCGATGCCGGAGAAGTCGAGCGCTTCTCCGCCCTTGCCGCCGAATGGTGGAATCCGAACGGCAAGTTCCGTCCGCTGCACAAATTCAATCCGGTGCGGCTTGCCTATATCCGCGACCAGGTGGCGGCGCGCTTTGGCCGTGATCCGCGCGCGGCGCGGCCTTTCGAGGCCTTGCGCTTCCTCGATATCGGTTGCGGCGGCGGTTTGCTGTGCGAGCCGATGGCCCGGCTTGGCGCGGATGTCGTCGGCGCCGACGCTTCCGCCACCAACATCGAAGTCGCGAAGCTGCATGCGGCGGAAGCCGGCGTCAGCATCGACTATCGCGCCACCACGGCCGAGGCGCTGGCGGATGCCGGCGAAACCTTCGATGTCATCTTGAACATGGAAGTGGTCGAGCATGTCGCCGATGTCGACCTCTTCGTCGCCAAATGCGGCCAGATGGTCCGCCCCGGCGGCATCATGTTCGTCGCCACCATCAACCGCACGCTGAAAGCGCTCGGCCTGGCCATCATCGGCGCCGAATATGTTCTGCGCTGGCTGCCGCGCGGCACGCATCAGTTCGGCAAGCTGGTGCGACCGGAGGAGCTTGGAAAGGCGCTGGGTGCTGCCGGTCTCACGGTGATCGACCGCACCGGCGTCATCTATCATCCATTGGCCGACCGCTGGCAACGCTCGAAGGACATGGACGTCAACTACATGGTGCTGGCCGAGAAAGCGTCGGTCTGAGCGGCAACGGCCGGCCGCTCATCTCACGCATCGAGCGGCCTATAGCCACCCCGCCAGTAGATCAACGCCTGGCCGGCATCCTGGGTCCTGACCGCTTCGACCGAGCCGATGACGATCGAATGCGTGCCGCGGTCGATCATCTCGTCCAGGCTGCAGTCGAAAGCGGCGACCGCATCGGTGAGCAGCGATGCGCCCGTCTTCAGCGTCGTCCATTCGGCGCCGTCGTAGCGGTCCTTGCCCTTGATGCCGCCGAAGCCGGAAAAGCGCTCGGCGACCCGCTGATGCTGGGGCCCGAGCGAGTTGACGCCGAAATGCCGGTAGCGCTCGATGATCGGCCAGGTCGACGAGGAGCGGTTGACGCAGGCGATCACCTTCGGCGGCTCGGCCGAAAGCGACACCACGGAGATGACGACGAGGCCAGACCGGTCATCGCCGACGCCGGCGGTGATGACGCTGACATTGCCGACCATGAGCCGCATCGCGGCGCGGAAGTCTGCGACGCTGACTGTACCTTCTGGCGTGAACATGGCCGTCTCCTCCTTCGCCCAAGCATTTGCAGGAACACTGCGCAGCGGTTTTCCGTCCGCAATAGCGTCAAGACGAACTTAAGAGTGGGTCAGCAAAGCCGAGCCGCCTTAATGCATGTCGCTCAAAAGTGCGCAGCCGTTTGGGGGGGAACGACATACACTGGAACAAGGACTTGAAGCCACCCGAGCCGGAGCCCGCCGGCGGCCAGGACGATTAGCTCCGGGAGGGCGCTTGCTCGATCCGAACCATTGCCGGCGCGCCTGTCTGGCTTTGCGCTTTCGTCGTGATGAAAACGCCGGCGGTGATGATGGCGGCACCCAGCCAGGTCAGAAGCTGGTAATGCTCGCCGAGGAAGAGAGTGCCGGCGAACAGGCCAACGGCCGCCGCCACATAGCCGATCTGGCTGAGATAGACAGGGCCGCCGACGGCCTGCAGGCGAAAGAAGAAGGCGAACATCGCCGAGGCCGATGCAACCTGGCCGACCACCACCAGCGGCACGCCGCCGAGCGGGACGAAGGCATGCGTGCCCAGAAGGCTGAGGATGCCTATGAGAAGCAGTGTGGCGGAAGCCAGGTGGCTGCCGACGGCAAGCTCGATCGGGCCGGTGCCTTCCGGCCAGTCGACGGTGCGGTAGATGTTGCCGGCGGCAAGGCTGACCGGGATGAGCAGACCGATCGCCACCCAGAAATAATCAGCTGGCTGGCCGGCCTCGCCGCGCGTCAGCGCGACCATCACCGCACCGACGAAGCCGACGGCGATGCCGATGACGCCAAGCAGATTGGGGCGCCTGACACCGAGCAGGATCGAGAACACCAGCGTGATGACCGGCGACAGCGTGAACATGATGCCGGTGTAGCCGGCGCCGAGATGCGGAATGGCCGAAAACATCAAAAGATTGGGGATGGCGTAGGAAATCGCCGCGGTGATGAAGAAATAGCGCAGCTTGTGCGGCGTCAGCCGGATGCGCTCGCTGCGCAGCAGAAGCGCCAGAAACAGCACACCGCCGGCGCCCAGCGAAATGACGAATGCCCAGACCATGGCCGGCACGCCGGCGGCGGTGGCGAGCTTGCCGAACGGCAACGTCATGCCGAGCAGCCCGCCCGTCACCACCAGAAGGCCAATCGCCGAATCCCAGAGAAATCTCATCGGGCTGTCCTGCGTGACCGCTTGGCGGCCGGTTCTTCTTGCAGTAAGATAGCGTAAAGATTCTTTATATCAAGATACTTTATGGTGAATCATATGGATCGAGCCGGCAGGGCCATGGAACAGTGGCGACGCGAGCGGCCAGATCTCGACGTGTCGCCGATGGGCGTCATCGGGCGCCTGAACGAGGCTTCGGCGCTGATCGCGCGCGATCGGCTCGCGCCGGTCTTCGCCCGCTTCGGTGTGCAGTCCGGCGAATTCGATGTCCTGGCGACGCTGCGCCGCTCCGGCGCGCCCTACGCGCTGACGCCGACCGAGCTCTATGAGGCGACGATGGTGACGTCGGGCGCCATGACCGCCCGCCTCGACCGCCTGGAGAAGGCGGGGCTCACCCAGCGCGCGCCGCACCCCAGCGACAGGCGCGGCGTTGTCGTCGAGCTCACCGCGAAAGGCCGTGAACTCGTCGACGAGGCGCTCACCGCCCATGTCGCCAACGAGCACAAAATCCTCGCCGGCCTGACGCGCGAAGACCGGGAAATGCTGGCGAAGCTCCTCGAAAAACTGATCGGAACCTTAGGGTAGACCGTTGTGAGCTTGCGCCAAGATGTGTTGAGATTCAGGTCAGGCCGAGTCGAAAACGGTGGCTTCCGAGAACCGGAGCGGAGCGTGCTTGAAGCACGTGAGCACCGGAAGCGCAGTAAGCCACCGTTTGCAGGCCGGCATCACCTGAATATCAATACATCTCAGTTCCGGTCGTCCGGAAAGCTTGGGATCGGCATGAACTCGACGCCGTCCTCGGCGAGGCTCTGCGCCTCTTCCGGCGTCGCTTCGCCATAGATGCCGCGCGCATCGGTCTCGCCGAAATGGATCTTGCGCGCTTCCTCGGCGAACTTGTCGCCGACATAGTCGGCATTCTCGCGCACCTTCTCGGCCAGCGCCTTCAGTTGCGCCAGCGCCTGCTTCTGCGCCTCGCCCATGGCTAAAGCGACCTTCTCTCGGCTGCGGGACGTGGAGACGGCCGGCGCCATCAGCGCCTTCTCTATCTTGTGCGATCCGCAGCTCGGGCAATCGACGAAGCCGCGCTTCTTCTGGGCATCGAAGTCGTCATTGCTGCGGAACCACGCCTCGAATTCGTGCTCGTGCTCGCAGATCAGGGAAAAACGGATCAAGAGGCTGCACCCCTCAGGCGCGGCGCTTCGCCTGCGCCGGCATTGACGGTGAAATCCCGCGCGTTCTTCAGATTGGGGATCTTGCGGCGCGCGGTCAGCGACAGGGCCGGATCGATCTCGGCGACGATCACGCCTGGCTCGCTATGCGCGGCCTCGGCGATGATGCGCCCCCACGGGTCGACGATCAGCGAATGGCCGTAGGTCTCGCGCCCGTCCTCATGCAGGCCGCCCTGCGCGGCGGCGATCACATAGGCGCCGTTCTCGATGGCGCGGGCGCGCAGCAGCACATGCCAATGCGCCTCGCCGGTCTGGCGCGTGAAGGCGGCAGGCACCGTCAGCACCTCGGCCCCAGCCATCGCCTCGGTACGGAACAGCTGCGGGAAGCGCAGGTCGTAGCAGACGGCAAAGCCCAGCCTCGTCCCGTTGACATCGGTCACCACCGCTTCGGTTCCCGGCTCGTAGGCAGCGGATTCGCGCCAGCTCTCGCCATTGTCGAGATCGACATCGAACATATGGACCTTGTCATAGCCGGCGATCGCGGCGCCGTCGGGCGAAAACAGGAAGGCGCGGTTGGCCAGCTTGCCGTCGGCGCGACGAATCGCCGTCGAGCCTACATGCAGATAGATGCCGAGCTCCTTCGCCAAGCTGCGCGCCGTGGCGACGACAATGTCCTTGTCCTCAGTGGTAAAAGCGGCCGCACCCGCTTCCTTGTCCCGCACCAGCGCACCGGTCATTTCCGGTGTCTGGACGTAGGTCGCGCCCTGGCCGGCGGCCTGGCGGACCAAAACCTCCATGTCGGCGGCGTTGCGCTCGGGGCTCGTGCCCGAACGCATCTGCACGGCGGCGGCCTTGAAAGTACCCATGATCATCTCCCGTTGACGAGCATCGCATCCAGTCGGCCCTGCGACTCCAGCTCGTGGAGGTCGTCGCAGCCGCCGACATGCGTGTCGCCGATGAAAATCTGCGGAAAGGTCGCTCGCCCATGCGCCTTGGAAATCATTTCCTGGCGCAGTTCCGGCGAGAACGAGGCATCATGCTCGGTATAGGCTACGCCCTTGCGGTCGAGCAGCCGCTTGGCGGCGCTGCAGTAGCCGCACATCATGCGGGTATAGATCGTCACATCAGCCATTGGCCGGCAATCCTCGCGCATGCCGTCCAATGAGGATACGAAAACGACATACGGCAAAACAACAACTCGAACCTATATAGTCGCGGACTCATCGGGCCGAAAGTCCCCAGGCAGGACGCGGGCGAAAGTGAGAATGTCGACCGCTCCGGCGCCGCCTCTCTTCAGCGCCTTGGCGACCGCCCTCACCGTGGCACCGGTGGTGTAGACATCGTCGACGACAAGCACCCGGCGGCCGGAGATTTCGATTTCAGCGTCGGGCGGAACGCGGAAAGCGGCGCGCACATTCTCCTCGCGCTCATGCCGTTCGAGCCCGACCTGCTGGCGCGTCAGCTTCACGCGCCTGACCGCGGATGACGAGAAGGGCAGCCCGCTGAGCTTTGACACGGCTCGTCCGAGTTCCGCCGACTGGTTGAACTGCCGGCGGAAGAAGCGCCGCCAGTGCAACGGCACCGGCACGACCAGATCGGCCTCGGCAATCAGTTCCGCACCGGCCCGCATCATCCAGTTCGCCATCCACGGCGCGAGGTCGGTGCGATCCTGATATTTCAGCCCCTGCACCATCTGCCGCGCGACACCCGAATAGACGACGGCGGCCCGTGCCCGCTCGAAGGGCGGCGGATCGGCGATCGCCTCCGCGGAAAGAAACCCGTCGCCCATGTCATGGGCGAAGGGGGTGCCCATCACCGGGCACCAGGGCTTCTCCAATAGCCTCAGCTTCGGCCAGCAGCCACCGCACAAAACGCCAGGCTGCGACACATGGCGACGGCAGCCGGCGCAAACCGGCGGAAACAACAGGCGCGCCGGCCAGGCCAGTGCCTGCCGCGCCATATCCTGGACCGCGCTGGTCTTGATCTTGTGCACCGGATCGGCCACGTGATTGGAACCCCCGCGCCACCTTAACACCACTTGAGTATGCGCGGACAACAGGAAGCTTGTCATTGCAGCCCTTGATCGACACTGAGCTCTGGCTCGCGCGCAAGCGCCGGGCTCTCGCCCGCCCCGTCGAAGGCGCCGATTTCCTGATGCGGCGGGCGGCGGAGGATCTTGCCGACCGGCTGGATGCGGTCGAGCGCCGCTTCAGCAAGGCGGCCGCGCTGTTCTGTCAGACTTCAGCGGCGGCGGACGTGCTCGCCGGCAGCGGCAAGGTCGGCGAAATCGTGCGCGTCGAGATGGAAGAAGCGCTTCTGGCCGGCAGCCCCGGCCTGGTAGTGCCGCCGGAGACCGTGCCGTTCGAGGAGGGCAGCCTCGATCTCGTCGTCTGCCTGCTCTCGCTGCACGCGATGAACGACGTTCCCGGCGTGCTGGCGCAAATCCGCCGGACGCTGAAGCCGGACGGGCTGTTCCTCGGCGCCCTCGCCGGCGCGGGCACCCTCGCGGAATTGCGCGAGAGCATGCTTGCGGCCGAGACGGAGCTCTACGGCGGCGCGAGCCCGCGTGTCCTTCCGTTTACCGACGTGCGCGACGCGGGTGCGCTGCTGCAGCGCGCAGGCCTGGCATTGCCCGTCGCCGATGTCGAAACGGTCACGGTGCGCTACGATACGCTGTTCGATCTTGCCGCCGATCTGCGCGCCATGGGCGAAAGCAGTGCGCTCATCGATCGCAGCCGGCGGCCAGGAAGCAGACGCTTGTTTGCCCGCGCCGCCGAAATCTACGCCGAACGGTTCTCGGACCCGGACGGCCGTATCCGTGCAAGCTTTCCGATTGTCTGGATGTCCGGCTGGGCGCCCGACGCCTCGCAGCAAAGGCCCCTCGAGCCCGGATCGGCCAAGGTCTCGCTGAAAACTGTCCTGGAGGACCCGCGGAGGCGTTGACTGCTGCGTCTCTGATTGCCTGATCGGCTTTGTCAGGGGGAGAAGGCCTGGACCAGCCTGCTGTTATTGTCGCTGAACAGCCACTGGAGCGCATCCATGACCCTGCCGACGCCGCCGACGATTGCAAGCGACAGCACGGCAACGATCAGGCCATATTCGATGGCTGTGGCGCCCGTTTCATCTTCAATGAATTGCTGCAGCAGGTTTTTCATGGTCATCCATCCCTTATGCAGAAATTCTAATGTCCTACCTGTTAAGAAAGGTTAACGGTAAAAGCTTAACAGCGAGTGAAACGCCCCTGCCCGTCAAAATCATTAACCACGTCAGCACTCGCCACTGCGGCTGCCGTCGTTGCGGATGACGCAGATTGAACTGGGCAATGGCTGCAGGACGCTGCGCCGCACCGTATATATATTGGTGCGATGGCCGATCGATCCGGTCGCGGCCATGTCGAGCCCGGCGAAGCCGTCGCGGGCGCTTTGCGGCCGGGTCTGGTTATCCAGGAAAGGCGTCGCGATCAGCGCCAGCGCCACCGCGGCCGAGCCGAAGAGAAGCGTGATCCGCAGGATGCCCATGCCGGCGTCCACCGCGCGGAAGCCTCGGTCGGGCCGGATCGAGTCCCACTCTCTTTCAAGGCTCATGCCGCGTTTCCCCGTCATCGACGATATCGCCGCGCGAATCGGCTTCGCGCAATTTTTCACGTCGAGATAAATCTTCCATTAACGCTGGCTAAAGCAGCTCCAGGAAAAGTGTGAAACGTCACCGTTCCGGGAAACGGTGAACTGCCACGAAGGGCACGCCGCGACCTTACAAAAGGTCGATGAGGAACTGGATCAGCGGCGCGTCGGCCGGCGGCATCGGATAGTCACGCATCTGCCGCGGCCTGACCCACTTGAGCCCCTGCCCCTCCCTCGCCTGCGCGATACCGCGAAAGCGGCGGCAGACATAAAGCGGCATCAAGAGATGGAAATCCTCATAGGAGTGGCTGGCGAAGGTGAGCGGCGCCAGGCACGGAATCTCGGTCTCGATGCCGAGTTCCTCTTGCAGCTCGCGGACCAGGCATTCCTCCGGCGTCTCGCCGGGCTCGACCTTGCCGCCCGGAAACTCCCACAGGCCGGCAAGCTGCTTGCCCTGCGGGCGCTGTGCCAGAAGCACGCGCCGGTCGGTGTCGACCAGCGCGCAGGCAGCGACCAGCAGCAGGCGCTTTCCGCTTGGCTTGCTCTCGCTCATGCGCCCGGCGGCCTTCGATAGTGGTAGCGATAGACTTCCTCGAAGCCGAGCGACCGGTAGAGTGCCAGGGCCGGCGCATTGCCGGCCTCGACCTGCAACCAGGCCTCGCGCGCGCCGCGCAACCGGGCCCATTTCAGCGCCGACAGGATGAGATCGCGGCCATGGCCCTTGTTGCGCGAAGACTTTTCGGTGGCGACCTCGAACAGTCCGGCAAGATCGCCGTCATGAACGCAGATCAGCGTCGCCAGCGGCTCATTGCCGTCCTCCAGCGCGAACAGCCCCGCTTCCGGCTGGATGGCGCCGATGACCTCGGACAGGCCGGGCCGCAGCGAGGCGTCCGAGCCGCTGGTCCTGAGCGACGCGCCGATGAAGCGGCTGATGTCCTTGAGCGGAATCTGGTCCATGGCCGCGCCGAGCTCGACCTCTTTCAGCGGCAGCCGCATGACCAGCGATTCGTCGAACCTGTTCCAGCCGGTCTTGTCGAGATGCGTGGACAGCACCTGCCCCGACAGCGGTGACATGCGAAAGGTCAGCGGCCGGCCATAGGCATCGAAGCGTCGTGCAGCGCGCCCAATCCGCTCTTCAATGGCGTGCGTATCGCCGGGATCGAGCGGATTGACCGAGTTCAGGCGCTTGGCAGGGTGCCCGGCCGTGAGCCGCACGACCCAGGTCCCGTCATAGTGGACCGCCGCCGCCGGCCAGGCGCGAAAGCCCGCCGCCTCGTAGCGGCGCACGACCGCCAGCACGCTTGCCGGATGCCTGGACACCGGCGCCATCAGCTCCGGTAATCGCCATTGATGGCGACATATTCCTTGGTGAGGTCGCAGGTCCACACCGTTGCCTTGCCGCGGCCGATGCCGAGATCGGCCCGGATGCGGATATCGTCGCGCTTCATATAGGCCGAGGTCGCTTCCTCCGAATATCCAGGATCGCGCTCGCCCTCATGTGCCAGACGATTGTCGCCGAACCAGATCGACAGCCGGTCGCGGTCGGCCGGCTCGCCGGCCTTGCCGACGGCCATGACGACGCGGCCCCAATTGGCGTCCTCGCCGGCGACCGCCGTCTTGACCAGCGGCGAGTTGGCGATCGAGAGCGCGATGCGCTTGGCCGAACGCGCCGACTTGGCGCCGGTCACCGTGACCTCGACCTGCTTGCGCGCGCCCTCGCCGTCGCGCACCACCTGCAGCGCCAGCGACTTCAGCACCTTGCCGAGCGCCCGGCGGAACGCGCCGAGCCGCGCATCCCTGGGATCGCTGATCGCCGGCGCGCCGCGCGCGGCGGCCTTGCCGGTGGCAAACAAAAGCAGCGTGTCGCTGGTCGAGGTGTCGCTGTCGACGGTCACCGCATTGAAGGTCTTGGCCGTACCGCGCGACAACAGGTCCTGCAGCACGGGTGCGGCGATCGGCGCGTCGGTGGCGATGAAGGAGAGCATCGTTGCCATGTCGGGGGCGATCATGCCGGCGCCCTTGGCGATGCCGTTGATGGTGACGTCGGCGTCGCCGAGCATGACCGTCGCCGTCGCCACCTTCGGATAGGTGTCGGTGGTCATGATGGCCTTGGCCGCGTCGGTCCAAAGATCGGGCTTTCCGTCCTTGACCAGGCCGGCGAGCAGATGGCTGAACTTGGTGGTGTCGAGCGGTTCGCCGATAACGCCGGTCGAGGCCAGGAACACTTCGCTCTCTAGGCAACCGGCGGCCTTGGCCGCCGCCTCGCCGGTCAGCGCGGTCGAAGCCTTGCCCTTCTTGCCGGTGAAGGCGTTGGCATTGCCGGAATTGACCACCAGCACGCGCGCCTTGCCGGCGGGCAGGTTCTGGCGGCAAAAGTCGACCGGAGCCGAGGGGCATTTCGACCTGGTGAACACACCGGCGACGGCCGTGCCCGGATCGAAGACCATGGCGAGCAGGTCTGTACGGTTCCTGTATTTGATGCCGGCTTCGGCGGTAGCGATGCGGACGCCTTCGATGACCGGCATCTTCGGATATTTCTTCGGTGCGAGCGGCGAAATCGTAGCGGACATCATGACCCCGGAGCGGCAAGAACGCGAAAGGAAGGCCGGTTTGCCCGATAGCGCGCCCCGGCGCAAGGGGCGTTCTGGCCGCGCCCCGTCGACCGGACCAGCCGTTTCGCAACCTAAAACGGATCGTTTCGTTTCACCCGCGAAGCCAATATGATTGGCGACAGATTCACCGGCTAAGGAAGACCTAAATGGGCGAGGCCGCCGCCCGCGGGCGCAAGTCGATCGGCGCAAAACGCAATCCTGAGAGCGCCGACGCCATTATCGAGGCGGCCGAAGCGGTGCTGCGCGAGGCAGGCTATGCCGGCTTTTCGATCGAGGCCGTCGCCCGGCGGGCGCGGGCGGGAAAGCCGACCATCTATCGCTGGTGGCCGAGCAAGGCGGCACTGCTGATCGAGGTCTACCGGCGGCAGAAGCGCGTCGAGACGCCCGACACCGGAAACATCGAGGATGATTTGGCCGGCTTCCTCAAGAATCTGTTCGCGCATTGGCGCGAAAGCCCGTCAGGCAACATCTTCCGCTCGCTGATCGCCGAGGCGCAGTCGGACGAGACAGCCGCGGCCGCGCTTGCCGAATATTCAAAGGGGCGCAGCGCCCATACCGGCCGGATGATCGAGCGCGCCAAGGCGCGTGGCGAGGTGGCGGCCGATGTCGATGCCGAGATCGTCGCCGACCTGATCGCTTCCTTCGCCTGGCGTCATCTGCTGACCAAACGGCTCGACGAGGACGAAGCGGCGATCCGCGCCGCCGTGCGCTACATCACGCGGGGAATAATGACCGCCTGACCGCGAAAAGCGAAAGGGCGCCCGGAGGCGCCCCTTGCAGGATATCCAGCTGGTGACGGATTACTTGCTGCCTTCCAGCGCGTCGATGGCCTTCTTGAGCTTCTCGTCCGGGATCTCGACCTTGGCAGCGGCGCGCAGGTCCTTGACCATGGCGAAATACTTGTCGCGGATCACCGCCTGCTTGGCCTGGTCCTTGACGTCGTCAAATGCCGGCGGCTGCTTGGCGCGCTTGTCCTCGACCTTGATGACGTGCCAGCCGAACTGCGACTGCACCGGCTCCTTCGAATATTTGCCGACTTCGAGCGCAAGGGCCGCCTTGTCGAATTCCGGCACCATCTGCCCCGGGCCGAACCAGCCGAGATCGCCGCCATTGGTCTTGCCGCTCGGATCGCTGGTGTGCTCGTTGGCGAGCTTCTGGAAGTCGGCGCCGCCATCGAGCTGCTTGATGATCGCCTCGGCCTCTTCCTTCGTCTTCACGAGGATGTGACGAGCGTGGATCTCATTGACCGGCGGCGTGTTGGCGATTTCCTGGTCGTAGCGGGCGCGCACTTCGGCGTCCGTCACCTTGTCGACCACTTCCTTCTCGACGACCTCGCCATGCAGGGCGCGCGCCTGCAGGAAAGCCATGCGGCGCTGGAAGTCGGCATCCTTGTCGAGACCGCTGTCGACCGCCTTCTTGGCCATGACGCGGATTTCGATCGCCGCCGAAAGGGCCGCGGCACGACGCTGTTCCGGCGGCAGTTGCGCGAACTGCTGCGAAAGTTCGCCTTCGGCGAGCTGAAGATCGGCCTCGGTCAGCTTCTCGCCATTGACGGTGGCAATCACGGCATTGGGATCGACCGGCGCCGCGGGAGCAGCGGCAGGCGCGGCGGCGTCCGGCTGGGCGGGCGCGGTCTCCTGCGCCATCAGCGGCGACAGGCAAAGAGCCGAGAGCCCGAAGGCCAGACCGAGACTGGCGAGCGAGGCGCGGCGGAACGACAGGGGCATCAAGATAAACTCCAATGGGGATTGCCAATGAGGATCGCGTGAGCGAAAGGGTTCCAGATCAGTCGGATTGTGGCGGAATTTGGCGCTGCCCATAGGGCTAACGCGGCGTTGACATCGATTGAGCCCCCTCTTATCTGTCCAACGACTTGGCGTCCAGAACCGTTTTCCGGGCGCTTTTTGCGTTTGTCCGCATTCACGCGGATTTGATGGGCCCGCCAGGTGTCTGTCGCAAACGACCAAAAATGCTATCGAAAGGACCTTGGATGGTCAGTCTCGGCGGTCTCGCCCGTAAGGTTTTCGGTTCCTCCAACGACCGCCGCGTCAAGTCGACCCGGCCCAGGGTCGAAGCCATCAACGCCATGGAAAACGAGATGCGGGCGCTTTCCGATGCCGAGCTTGCCGGCCGCACGGAAAAGTTCCGCCAGGATCTCGCCAACGGCGCTTCGCTCGACGATCTGCTGATCCCTGCCTTCGCCACGGTGCGCGAAGCTGCCCGCCGCGTGCTGGGCATGCGGCCTTTTGACGTCCAGTTGATCGGCGGCATGGTGCTGCACAATGGCGGCATCGCCGAGATGCGCACCGGCGAGGGCAAGACGCTGGTCGCCACCCTGCCGGTCTATCTCAACGCGCTCGCCAGCAAGGGCGTGCATGTCGTCACCGTCAACGACTACCTCGCCAAGCGCGACGCCGAATGGATGGGCCGCGTCTACAAGTTCCTCGGCCTGACCGTTGGCATCATCGTCCACGGCCTTTCCGATGACGAGCGCCGCGAGGCCTACGCCTGCGACGTCACCTACGCCACCAACAACGAGCTCGGCTTCGACTATCTGCGCGACAACATGAAGTATGAGCGCGCGCAGATGGTGCAGCGTGGACATTCCTACGCGATCGTCGATGAGGTCGATTCCATTCTGGTCGATGAGGCGCGCACGCCGCTGATCATCTCCGGTCCGCTCGAGGACCGTTCGGAAATGTACAACACCATCGACGCCTTCATGCTGAAGCTCGGCCCGACCGACTACGAGGTCGACGAGAAGCAGAAGACGACGATCTTCACCGAGGAAGGCACCGAGCGGCTCGAAAACATGCTGCGCGACGCCGGCCTGTTGAAGGGCGAGTCGCTCTACGACGTCGAGAACGTCGCCATCGTCCACCACGTCAACAATGCGCTGAAGGCGCATCTGTTGTTCCAGAAGGACAGGGATTACATCGTGCGCAACGGCGAGATCGTCATCATCGACGAGTTCACCGGCCGCATGATGCCTGGACGCCGCTATTCGGAAGGCCTGCACCAGGCCCTTGAAGCCAAGGAGCATGTGCAGATCCAGCCGGAGAACCAGACGCTGGCCTCCGTCACATTCCAGAATTATTTCCGCCTCTACAAGAAGCTCTCCGGCATGACCGGCACGGCGCTGACGGAGGCCGAGGAATTCGGCAACATCTACGGCCTCGAGGTCACCGAAATCCCGACCAACCTGCCGGTCATCCGCAAGGACGAGGACGACGAGGTCTACCGGACCGTCGAGGAGAAGTACAAGGCCATCGTCAAGGAGATCCGCGAAGCCAGCGCCAAGGGCCAGCCGACGCTGGTCGGCACCACCTCGATCGAGAAGTCCGAGCAGCTGGCCGAGCGCCTGCGCAAGGACGGCTTCAAGGACTTCGAGGTGCTGAACGCCCGCCATCATGAGCGCGAGGCGTCCATCGTCGCCCAGGCCGGCAAGCCCGGCGCCATCACCATCGCCACCAACATGGCCGGCCGCGGTACCGACATCAAGCTTGGCGGCAACGCCGAGATGCGCATCGCCGAGGAACTCGGCGACATGCCCGAGGGCCCCGAGCGCGAGGCCCGGGAAAAGGAAATCAATGCCGATGTCGAGCGCCTGAAGGAAAAGGCGCTGGCCGCCGGCGGCCTCTACGTTTTGGCCACCGAACGCCACGAATCGCGCCGCATCGACAATCAGCTTAGAGGTCGTTCAGGAAGACAAGGCGACCCCGGCCGCTCGAAGTTCTTCCTGTCGCTGCAGGACGATCTGATGCGCATCTTCGGCTCCGAGCGCATGGACGGCATGCTGCAGAAGCTCGGCCTCAAGGAAGACGAGGCGATCATCCATCCCTGGATCAACAAGGCGCTGGAGAAGGCGCAGAAGAAGGTCGAGGCGCGCAACTTCGACATCCGCAAGAACCTGTTGAAATATGACGATGTCGCCAACGACCAGCGCAAGGTGGTGTTCGAGCAGCGCATCGAACTCATGGACGGCGAAGGCCTGTCGGAGACGATCGCCGAGATGCGCGAAGGCGTCGTCGAGGAGATCGTCGCCAAGAACATCCCCGAAAACGCCTATGCCGAGCAGTGGAACGTCGCCGGCCTCAAGGAGGAAATGGCGCAGTACCTGAACCTCGACCTGCCGATCGAGGAATGGGTCAAGGAAGAGGGCATTGCCGAGGACGACATCCGCGAGCGCATCACGACTGCCGCCGACGCCGCCGCCAAGGAGCGCGCCGATCGCTTCGGCCCCGACGTGATGAACTATGTCGAACGTTCGGTGGTGCTGCAGACGCTCGACCATCTGTGGCGCGAGCACATCGTCAATCTCGACCACCTGCGTTCGGTCGTCGGCTTCCGCGGCTATGCCCAACGCGACCCGCTGCAGGAATACAAGGGCGAAGCCTTCGAGCTGTTCCAGGGCATGCTCGGCAATCTGCGCCAGGCCGTCACCGCGCAGTTGATGCGCGTCGAGCTGGTGCGCGAGGCAGCGGACGCCCCGCCGCCCGAAACCCCCGAGATGTTCGGCAGCCATATCGACGGATCCACCGGCGAAGACGATTTCCAGGGCGGCGAGACCGCGCTTCTGATGCGTCAGGACACCAACGCCGTCGTCACGCCGGAGAACCGCGACCCGAAAAATCCCTCGACATGGGGCAAGGTCGGCCGCAACGAGCTCTGCCCCTGCGGCTCCGGCAAGAAGTACAAGCACTGCCACGGCACCTTCGCCTGACCCTTCTTTCCTTCTCCCCGCTTGCGGGGAGAAGGTGCCCGAAGGGCGGATGAGGGGCAGCGCCGGCGTTCCGCGAACCAGCAGAAACGCCCGACTTATCCAGGTTTCCTATCGACTGACGGTCACACCAGCCCCGACGCACGCGCCGCGGCCGCCGCTTCGCCGCGCGAGACGGCCTCCAGCTTCTCCAGCACTGCCGAGACGTGGTGATCGACCGTCTTCGGCGAGATGGTCAGATGCGCGGCGATCTTCTTGTTGGAGAAGCCTCGTTCGATAAGCTGCAGGACTTCCATCTGGCGCTGCGTCAGCCCCGCCTGGTTGGCGCGCGTCGCCTGCCTCGGCCCCCTTGCAATGTGGCTTACACCGCTCTGCCGCATGAGGCCGCGCACATGCTGCGCCACCGGCCTTGCGCCGAGCGCCTCGAAAATATCGAGCGCCTCGCGCTGCGCCGTCTCGTCGCCCTGCAGCAAGGAGAGCGCCCGCTCGAAGGGGGCGTCCATTTTCGCCCAGAGCGCGGCGGCGGCGCGCCAGTCGCCAGTCAATTGCAGGCGATGCGGCTCAGCCATGCCGTCGGTCTCGCCGGGATCGCTTTCAGGCAACAGCAACTGCCGCCACGTCGCCAGTTCGCCAAACACCGCCCGCGTCGGCGAAAGGCTTTCGGCAAGGGCGATCAAGCGCAGCGCTTCACCCCTGTCGCCTTCACCCAGCCAGGCCAGTTCGGCCATCACCTCGGCAAAGGGCACAAGCCGTTGCAACTCCATGCCCTTGTCCAGGAACAACTTCATCTCGTCCAGAACCGGCTCGGCCGATGGATCTCCCCGGCGGATGCGCAATCGTGCCAGCGCGACGAGCGACGGATAGCGTACCAATGGCGTCGTTGCCTCATCGTCGACAACCTCATGCGCCATTGCCGCGGCGTCATCCCAAAGGCCGAGCCGGAGCAGCAGTTGCGCCTGCACGCCGCGCATGTAATCGCGCCAGGTAGCGAGATCGTTCTCGACACAATAGCCTATGCCGCGATTCAGGAATGACGCCGCCTCGTTGAGGTTGAACCTGTTCATCTCGACACAGGCGCGGTTCGTGAAAGCGCGCGCCGCATGCTCCTGAAAGTTGCCCGTAAGGGCAATTCCAAGGCTGCGGGCGAGATCGCGCCGCCCCTTGGCGAAGTCCAGCCATTGCCCGGCCGCCCCGACATTGTTGAGGGCGTGACAAAGGATGTCGGGCCGATTGAGCCGCTCCGCCAGCTCGACGGCCTTCCCGCCGAACACGAGCGTGTCCTCGAGCCGCTCGGCCAGCATTGCGAGCTGCGACAGGTTGGAATAGGCCATCGCGAGTTCGGGGCAGTCGGGGGCCGTTTCCAGAAGCTCCACGGCCTGTCCTGCAAACCGGTCCGCGGCCTCGCGGTCGCCGAGCAGGTAGGCAAAGCGCGAGAGGCATCTGAGACCATCACCCTCCTTGACCCGGTCGCCCAGCGTCTGGCGCAACTGGCGCGCCTTTCCCTGCGCCTCCATGGCCGCGTCGATGCGGCCAATCAGGTGGCACTCGAACGCATGCCCTTCATAAAGTTCCGCCCGCTCCGCGATTGGGAGGGCATCTCCATATCGCAAGGCGACTTCGTAGTGCCCGGCCGCGTCTCGATGCGCGCCGATGCGGGAGGCCTCGCGCGCCGCGAGCGGCGCCAACTCGCGCACCGCCGCGAGATTCTGCGCCTCGACGGCGTGGTGCACCAGTCTCGCGGTGGCGACCTGCGGATTTTCCTGCAGCGCTGTAAGTGCGCGCTGGTTGTATTCAAGCCGGCGGCTCGGTGTCAGCGCCATCTCGATGGCGCTGCGCGCGATCTCGTGCCGGAAGGCGTAGCCGTCGCCGAAATCCTCGAGCAGGCCGTTGGAGACGCACTCGGCGAGTTGGCCGGCGGCGGCAGTTCCGCAAAGCCCGCTGAGCGCCCACGCATCGGCGCGGCGCGGAAACACCGAGACCGCGTCGAGCATCGAGCGGGCGCCCGGCGACAATTTTTCGGCGCGCGCCAGCGCGGCGTCGCGCACGCTCGCCGGCAGCGCGCCATTTCCTTCGGCGGCAAGCAGCTCGGTGACGAAGAAAGCGTTGCCGGCGGTCGCCCGGTAGATTGCGTCGCCGTCGCGCTCGGCGGCCGCGGCAAGCGAGAGCACGGCGCTTTCGCTGAGCAGCGGCACTTCGATGCGCTGGACATTGCCGGCAGGGATCTCGCCGAGCGCCCGGCGCACCCGCATCTGCCCGTCGCTGCGGTCGGTCCGCGCCGTGATCAGAAGCAGGATGTGGGTGTTTGCAATACGCCGGCCGAGGAAGCGCACGAAATCGAGCGTCGCGTCATCGGCCCAGTGCAGGTCTTCGATGACGAGCAGGCTCGAGCCTTTCGCCTCGAAGACGTCGAGCGCCTCGCAAAACAGCGGCAGCCGCTGCACCTGGCGGTCGTCGATCGCCCGTGGCAGCTCCCATTGCGCTTCGCGGGCCAGATCGTAAAGCGGCCCCAGCGGATCCGGAATGGACAGATCCTCGCAGGCGCTGCGAAGTACGGCCGAACCCTCGTCTAGCCGGCTCGCGAACGCCTCGACCAGCGCCGTCTTGCCGGCGCCAGCCTCTCCCGACAGCACCACAACGCGGCCGCGCCCCCTTGTTGCATCCGCCAACAAAACGTCCATTTGCCGCAGCTGCGTCTGCCGTTCCAGAAGCATCGTCACTCTCTCGCGAAATCGGAATTTCCATCGTGGCGGATCGCCGCCGCGATAGCCTGGGAAACGGCCCGACAATGTGACCCTCCACACATTGAAGTGCCATCTTCCACATAAAACGTCTCAAGCATGGGGAATCGTCCCGGCCAAAATGGGGAATCGCTCCGATGCGCGGCGTTTCCGGACATGGTGGGATCCGCCCCGCTCGAAACGAGCGCAATCCGATCACGAAAGGAAAGACAATCGTGCCACGTTATCTCGTTGAACGTACCTTCCCGGAAGGCCTGAACGTACCGATGAACGATGCCGGCGCAACCGCGATGGGCGGCGTCATCGCCCGCAATGCGGAGAAGGGCGTCACCTGGGTGCAATCCTTCGTCTCGCCCGACAAGAGCAAGAGCTTCTGTATCTATGATGCGCCCTCCCCGGAGGCGATCCGCGGCACCGCGCAGAAGAACGCGCTTCCCGTCGACAAGATCACGGAGGTACGGGTCCTCGACCCCTACTTTTATCGCTGACCGGGCGGATCGTGTCGGGCAGATCATACCCGTCGCCGGCGGACCTGATGCCGTGCAAGGCGGCGAAAGTTCATCCGCCGCGGCGGATAACGTCCCGACACGGCGCGGCTACATGCAACGGGTCGTGTCGGCGCTGCTGTCACCCTGGCGAAACCGGCGCCGCCTTCTGCCGCCGCGGGACGATTACCTGAGACGCGATATCGGCCTGCATGAGCGGGAGAACCCGCGCGAATATTGGGAATATTGGTGGCATCAACGCTGATCCCGCCTGGTCGGGATCAGCGACCATCCCTTCTTACCGACAGGCACCGCCGGTGTGCGGAGTTGGCCTTGACCGGCCGACTGCCGCCGCTTGCGCGCCGCAACTGAATTGGAGAGACAAATGGGCATTCATACTTCTACCAGATGCTTCATCGGCGCTTCCGCCTCGATCATCATGCTGATGGCGGGCGCAGCCACGGCCGAAACCGTCAATCCGCTCGCCGAAAAGGTGCGGGCGCTCGACAGCCGCTTCGAGGACGTCGCGCTTGCCAAGGCCGAGGGCTATGCGCCGATCCCCTGCGCCAGCGGCCTCACCGGCGGCGCCATGGGCATCCACTACGTCAACGCAGCCTATCTGAAGGACGACGCCGTCGACGTCGCCAAGCCGGAAGCGGTGATGTACGAGCCGATGGCCGACGGCACGCTGAAGCTGATCGCCGTCGAATACATCACCGCGAACGGCCCGGCCTCGCTCGAAGGCCATCTGTTCAACTTCAACACCGCGCCCAACCGCTACGGTCTCGGCCCGTTCTACGAGCTGCATGTCTGGGCCTGGAAGCAGAACCCGACCGGCGCCTTCGCCGACATGAACCCCAACGTGTCGTGCGACGCGATGCAGGGGATGTGAGGGGCGCCTCTTCCTTCTCCCCGTCACTATACAGGGAGAAGGTGGCCCGAAGGGCCGGACGAGGGGCGGCGCCTACGTTTGCGATTGGCCCCGCTCGCACCTGACAGGAGATGGCTCCTGTTGAGGAAACCCTTCCGCAAAGAACGCCTCGGCGCAAATTTTCGAAAGTCCGCGCCGCCCCTCATCCGCCTGCCGGCACCTTCTCCCCGTATAGTGACGTGGAGAAGGAAGCACCCCCCGCCCACCCTTTCTTAAGGTGTTTCGGATAGACCGAAACCTTGGAAAAAGGCGGAAGACGGAGAGTATTCGGGGTGCGCTTTTCCGCGGCAACGACTGCCGGGCGGTTCCTGCCGCAGCGCTGGGCGCTGCGCGTGCGGCCGCTGCTTGGCCGCATCGATGCCGTCCTCTCCACCGCCGACGAGCGCGGCGAAGCCGGGCGCATGTCGCTGATCGCCTTCTCCATCCGCATCGTCAGCGCCTTCATCGCCTTTGTCAGCCAGGTGCTGATGGCGCGCTGGATGGGCTCGTTCGAATACGGCATCTCGGTGCTGGTCTGGGTGACGATGGTCATCGTCGGCAACCTTGCCTGCCTCGGCTTCCACACCTCGGTCATCCGTTTCATTCCCGAATATCGCGAGCGCGGCATGCTGGCCGAGTTGCGCGGCATCGTGCTCGCCAGCCGCCTGTTCGTGCTCGTCGCCTCGACGCTGATCGCGGGCCTCGGCGCGCTTGGCGTCTGGCTGGCCTCGGACTGGATCGAGAACTACTACGTCATCCCCTTCATCCTCGGCGTCATCTGCCTGCCGATGATCGCGCTCGGCGATCTCCTGCAAGGACTGGCGCGCGCCAATTCCTGGGCGCTGCTGGCGCTGTCGCCAACCTATCTGGTGCGGCCGGTGCTGATCCTGGCGTTCATGGCTCTGATGCTGGCCATGCACTACGTGCCCGACGCGAAAACCGCGATCTTCGCCTCGATCGCCGCAACCTATGTCACCACGCTCGGCCAGTTGATGGCCGTCACCTCGCGCATGGAGAAGAAGATCCCGGCCGGGCCGATGGCGGTACATTTCGGCCCATGGATCCTCGTCTCGCTGCCGATCTTCCTGGTCGAGAGCTTCTTCTTCCTGCTCACCAATGCCGATGTGCTGATGGTCGGCGCCTATCTGGAGCCCAATGACGTCGCCGTCTATTTCGCGACGGTGAAGACCCTGGCGCTGGTGCATTTCGTCTATTTCGCGGTCAAGGCCGGCGTTGCCCAGCGCTACGCGAAGTTCACCCATGGCGAGCCGCATAAGCTTGCCGCCTTCGCCCGCGAGACCGTCTCCTGGACCTTCTGGCCCTCCTTGCTGATGGCGCTGCTGGTGCTGGCGCTGGGCGAGCCGATGCTGGTGCTGTTCGGTCCCGAATTCACCGCCGGCTACCCGCTGCTCTTCCTGCTGGTGCTGGGCGTCGTGGCGCGCGCCGCCGTCGGCCCCTGCGAAAGCCTGCTCACCATGAGCGGCAACCAGAACATCTGCGCCGCCGTCTATGCCATGACGCTCGCCTTGAATGTCGGCCTCAACGTGCTGTTGATCCCGCATTTCGGCCTGTGGGGCGCGGCAATCGCCACCAGCCTCGCCATGGTGTTCGAGGCCAGCGCGCTCTCCTTCACCGTCTGGCGCAAGCTCGGCATCGTGATGGCGATCTTCGTGCCCGCAAAGAAGGAAATCGCCTGATGGCCGCCGTCCCGTTGCTCGAGGAGACCAGCGGCGGCCCTGCCGGCGCCATGGTCTCGAACCTTGCCGGCCTGGCTCGTGAGGTCGACCCTGCCCATATCGAGCTGTTCGCCAGCAACCGGCCGGAACGCAAGCTCGCCATCTACCCGGCCTCGGCCGGCTTCGACCTTGTCGAGGAACTCGACTATCTCAGCGCCCGCACGATCGAGCCCAATGTCTTCTTCAACCCGCGCTTCCTGGCGCCGGCAATGCCGCGGCTGGAAGACCGCGAGGTGCGGCTTGCCGTGATCCGCGACGGCGACGAGTACCGCAACCGGCTGCGGCTTCTGGTGCCGTTCTCGGTCGAGCGGCCGGCGATCCCGCTCGGCGTTGCCGTGATGCGCACATGGTCGAGCCCGTTCGGCCCGCTCGGCACGCCGCTGGTCGACCGCGACGATCCGATCGGCGTCATCGAGGATTTCTTCTCGATGCTGTCGCGGCCGCATCTCAAGCTGCCCAGGGTCTTCGTGCTGCCCGACATCAAGCTCGACGGTCCGGTGGCGAGCCTGCTGACCTCCTTTGCCGACAGCCGTGGCTTGACCATGGTGACCACCGGCAAGGCCGAGCGTCCGGTGCTTGAAAGCGATGCCGACGGCGAGGACTACCTCAAGGCCTCGCTGCGCGCGCATCACTATCGCGAATTCCGCCGGCTCAAGCGGCGCCTCGCCGACCTCGGCAAGATCGAGCACGTCGTGGCGCGCGGGCCCGACGAGATCCGCCACGCCATCGAAAGCTTCCTGACGCTGGAAGCAGCCGGCTGGAAAGGCCGCGAACGCACCGCGATGGCGATCGACCGCTACCGCGCCGCCTTCGCTCGCGAGGCCGTGCACAGGCTGGCCGAGCAGGACATGTGCCGCATCCATTTGCTGACGCTCGACGGCCGCACCGTCGCCTGCCTGGTCGTCTTCGTCGAGGCCGGCGTCGCCTACACCTGGAAGACGGCCTATGACGAGGCACTGGCCGCCTATTCGCCGGGCACGCTCCTGATGATCGAGGTGACCAGGCAGCATCTCGACGATCCGAACATCGTGATGACCGATTCCTGCGCGGTTCCGGACCATCCGGTGATGAGCCGCCTGTGGAGCGAGCGCAAGCCGATGGGCACGCTGGTGGTCGGGCTGACGCCGGATGCCGACCGGCTGGCCCGCCAGACAGCCTCGCAATTGCACCTCTACCGCGAGACCCGCAACATGGCGCGCATCCTGCGCAACCGCATGCGCAGCCTGCTGAAGCGTCGCTAGAGCAATTCCAGGAAAACCAGGGCATGCTTGTCGAGATCGGAAGGCGCGCGCTGCGGCACATCTTGGCTGGCGCCGCGTTGCTGCTGTTTTTGCCGGCAGCGAATCCGGCAAACGCTTCGGTCTTCCTGGAAGACCAGACCTGGACCGAGTTGCGCGACCTCGTCGCGGCAGGGACGACCACAATCATCATTCCGATCGGCGGCACCGAGCAGAGCGGCCCCGCAATGGCGCTGGGCAAGCACAATGTGCGGGTGAAGTTCCTCGCGGCAACGATTGCCGCGAAACTCGGCAATGCGCTGGTCGCGCCGGTCATCGCCTACGTGCCGGAAGGCGCTATCGATCCGCCTACGTCCCACATGCGTTTTCCGGGGACCATCACCATCAGCGACAAGACTTTCGAGCAATTGCTGGAGTCCGCGGCGCGCAGCTTCAGGCATGCCGGCTTCAGGACCATCGTCCTGATCGGCGACCACGGCGGCTATCAGGCCGACGAGCGCCACGTGGCCGACCGGCTCAATGCCGAATGGAAACAGACGCCGGCGCGGGTCTTTGCCGCTGTCGATTACTATCGGTTCGCGCAAGAGCCCTACACCGACAAGCTGCTGGCCGCCGGAGCCACCCGCGCCGAAATCGGGACCCATGCCGGCTTGGCCGACACCTCGCTGATGCTCGCCATCGATCCTTCCCTGGTGCGCAAGGATCGTCTTGCCGGCCCGCCGAAGCTCGGCGCCGGGGATGGCGTTTACGGCGGCGATCCGGCAAGGTCTTCCGCGGAATTCGGGCAGCTCGGCGTGGATCTCATCGTCAACGGGACGACGGATGCGATCCGCGCCTTCATCGCAAGTCAGCCAAAATGATCGGGACTTTTCTGCGCTTCATCCGTCTTTGCGTACCGCTTGCGCTGCTTGTCTCGCTGCAGCCCGGCACGTCGCACGCGGGCTCCTGCCCGGAGGATTGCAGCGATCCGGCGCCTCCCCCGGTCGACATCTATGGCCAGACCAAGGCCGGCCATCTGAGCCCTGCCACGACCGGCGCGCTGCCCCGCGTGTACGTACCGAACCGCTCCTCCAACAGTGTCTCGGTGATCGACACCGTCACCCTGAAGGAGGTCGACCGCTTCCCGGTCGGCAGCAAGCCGCAACACGTCGTGCCGTCCTGGGATCTGAAGACGCTGTGGGTAGCCAACAACGGCACCGGCAAGAACGGCAGCCTGACACCGATCGACCCGATGACGGCCAAGCCCGGCCCGCAGGTCCCGGTCGACGACCCCTACAATCTGTATTTCATGCCGGACGGCAGCGCCGCCATTGTTGTCGACGAGGCGATGAAGCGGCTCGATTTCCGCGACCCGCACACCATGGCATTGAAATCGAGCCTGCCGACGCCGACCTGCCCCGGTATCAACCATGCCGATTTCTCAGGCGACGGCTCCTATGCGGTCTTCACCTGCGAATACGGCGAGGGCGGCCTGGCCAAGATCGATCTGAAGAACCAGAAGGTCCTCGGCCACCTCGACCTCTCCAAGATGGGCATGCCGCAGGACATCCGCCTGTCGCCCGACGGCAAGGTCTTCTACGTGGCCGACATGGTGAATGACGGCGTGTTCCTGGTCGACGGCGACAGTTTCAGGGAAATCGGCTTCATCGCGACCGGCATCGGCACGCATGGTTTCGTCGTCAGCCGCGACAGCAAGCGGCTCTACGTCTCGAACCGCGGCTCGCACAAGATGGAAGAGGGCAAGGCCAAGGGTCCGGGCAGCGTGACGGTGATCGACTTCGCCACCCGCGCCGTGGTCGCGCAATGGCCCATCCCCGGCGGCGGCAGCCCCGACATGGGCAACGTCAGCGCCGACGGCAAGCAGCTCTGGCTCTCCGGCCGCTTCGACAGCGAGGTCTACATGATCGACACCACAAGCGGCGCCGTGACCAGGATCCGCGTCGGCGTCGAGCCGCATGGCCTGACGGTGTGGCCGCAGCCGGGGCGGTATTCGCAGGGCCATACGGGGAATATGCGGTAGCGTGCTTTGGATGGCCTGCCATCCGAAGCTCGTAGGGCGCCTTGGTGGCCTGCCGTCCGAAGCTCGTAGGGCGCTTGGATGGCCTGCCATCCGAAGCTCGTAGGGCGCTTGGATGGCCTGCCATCCGAAGCTCGAAGAGCGAAGGATGGTGCCCCTAGCCGGGCTTGATCGACCAAATCGAACCGGGCATTTCAGCGCGGTATTCAGTCGGAAATTCAACAACTTAAGGAAAGTCACCCCCTGAGGGTCTTAAGCTGCGTCGTACCTCAATGGGTAGTGTTCGTCGTACCTCAGGTCAAGCCCTTACGGTATAACAACACCCGGCGTATTGGAAAGGCCCATCCCCGACACACCTCTTGGGGCGGTGCATCGGCGGCGGGAGAGGTAGTCAGTAGAGGTCGGCCACCACAGTCCCTGAGGTGTAGGCTGTGACGCCCACACGCCAGAACCAAGCCGAGCCTGCCTGACCCGTCTTCTCAACCGGTGCGACGGTGCTCTCGACGTCCTTCCAAGCGGTGGAGCCATCCTTGGACCGCTGGACGGTGACGGTCGCGACAAAGGTACCACGAATGGAGATGTCGAAGGGCTTCCCGCGTTGGATCAGGACGGGGTCAGTGAAGGTGTTGGGTGTGCTGATGTTCATGTCATTCGTCTCCTTGGGGATTGAGTGCCGCCCGAATGCGGCTTGCGTGTTCTGCGATGGTCTTCCAGTCACCCTTGACCACAAGCAAGCGGATTGCCGGAAGGTCGGCCTCGTCACAGCAGTCGAGGTAGTCGCTGAGGGTGAGCCCAACAGGTGCCAAGCATTCGCCCGTCATGCGGTTCTCAAATGCCTTCACGGTCGCGTGGAGGGTCTGCTGATCGACCCCGATCACGTTGGCGTCGAGGGTGCCGTCGAAGGTGAACTTGGCCACGATCACTTCCGCCGTGTCACGGTCTACGGTCTCGTTGAACTGGGTGATTGCCTTATCAGCGATGGCCTCAATCTCGGCGGGTTCCATAGCGCCTAGGTCGAGTGTGTCGGCCTTGTCGGTCTGTTCTTCGTCATCCGCAGTCGACAGCGAGGGGGCGTCACCCTCCCCGCCAGTCTCGGTCGCTGCGGTTACCCGAAAGACTTCGGTGCAGCGTAGCCACGGGCAGCCAGTCCAGCGACCACGGCCTTGTTGAACTCGGCCTGCGTGATCTGCCCGACCTCGGCCATGTCCTTGGCCTGCCGGTAAGAGACCTCGATGCCACCAAGAACCCTGACGGTCGTCTTCTCGACCTCTGCCATAGGCGGCACAAAGCCTACTTCCTGAGACCTGATCGCCCCTGGGGTCTTCACACCCATGCGCTGGGCCTGGAGCTGTGCATTGTTCCGAACAGACAGCTCGACAGCACGGTCAATCTCTTCCTGCTTGGCTCGCTCTGTCGCCTCGGCGGCAAGTGCGTCTTGTTTGGCCCGGTCAGCTTCAGCTTGTGCGGCTTGAGCCCGCATCATGGCCTGCCCGAGCGTGGTCTGGTCGGTCTGGTACTTGTTCGGGTTGTCGATGTAGTCGGTCATTGTTTGGTTCCTTCAGTGGGTTCGGCCCCGGAGCGGAATTGCCCCGAGGCTTGGTCCGCTTGTTATGGTGGTGGTGGTGCTTGGTCAGCGCCGAGGCTGGAACCCGTAGGTCATCGCCTCAGGGCTCTCAGGACGCGCGCAAGGTGCGGCTGGGGTGGCTGGGCGGGAAAGGCCGGTGCCGCCTCCGGTGACCCCTTCCTGTAGCGCTGAGCGGGTGGGCCGCATCCACACCTCGGCAACTCTCCGGGCAACCGCCACAGCCCCCAGTTCGGGGTAGCCGTAGACCTCAAAGCACCGCTCGGCTGCCATAGAAAAACTGCTGGTCCAGCCGATGCCGATACCCGGCAACCTCCGGTCAAGCTCTGATGAGATTTCCCAGTCGTCAGCCTTCAGCCACTCGATCAGGGTCAGGGCTGCCTCCCGCGTCGGGTAGGTCGCGACCCAGTCCCGCCGCCTGATCCAATCCGGGGTCATACCCGGTCACCCTTCGAGGTCATCCGGCCCATCCGGTAGAGATACGCCATCGGTGAACCTTCGGGGTCCCGCTCATCGTCGACCGTGAATGGATCGAGCGCCCCCTTGGCCACCAACTGGTCGAGGGTGATGTGGTATTGCTTCACTTGTTCGGGGCTCATGGCCCGCCATTCCTCCTTCTTGATCTGGATCACGACACCTTCGGCAGTCTTCCGCCTCAGGTCCCGCCGCGCCTTGGCTTCCTTCAGTGATTTCGTCCGGCGCATCTTCGTGCGGTGAGGCAGGGCCTCGTCGGGGATCACTCGCTGACCCGGTAGGTGGTCGAGCGCGAGCCGTTCCCGGCCCCCCCGCTCTGCCCGATCGTCCAGGTCCAGCCTTTGCCGCTTGCTTCGCCGTTCTTCGTCCTGGCGGACCCTGGCTGCGAGCCTCTTGCCCTCAACCATCGCGTCCCAGTCGTGGGGGGTGTAGCCCTCATGATCGGTCGAGGTCATGACCAGATGCACCACCTGTGGGGGTGTCAGGTCACCGGGGTCGATCACGGTGTCGAGGATGGCCCACAGCGATGGGAGGTAGGTTTGATCGCCTGCGGCATTCCTTGGCCCGGTCCATGGTTCCACGGAGCTGCTCTTCTGATACAGCGGGCGTCCGTCGGGGTGCTGGTCGAGGTATTGCGCCATGAACGCCGTCACGGCCTCATGGGTGACATATCGGTCTACTAGGTCGTTCGGGTCCCGTCCGGGCAACCGTAGCGTGACCAACGCCTTCTCTTCTGGGCTCATTGTCTCCTTTCGTGATGATGTGGAAAGAGCGCCCCGATGCGGAGCGCCCTGTATAAATTGCACCCCGTAGTGATTACACAGACGGGGCCTCAAAAGTCCTCGTTCACGCTCTCTATCGCCAGCCGCTCGTCCTCGTCCAGATGCTCCCTGAGGAACCCATAGACCTCCGGTAGCTTCCGCCCGAAGTAGCTTGCCAATGCCATGGCCGCGACCTCTGGGTTCAGGGCCAGCTTGGTCGAGAACTTCTTGGCCAGCTCATCAGCGTACCTGTCAGCGAGTTGATACATCCATTGCTCCCTTTCGTCGTTGTCTCTGGTGCAAACAAGGTCATGGCCGTTGGCCGCGAGGCGAGCCCTGAACCACGACACATAGTCCCCCGCCTGTTCGCCTAGGGTCCTCTTAGCGCGCCTCATGATGGCCACTTGCCCTTCCGAGATGCCGGAGGCCTTCGCCACGGCTGCCTTGCTGTGCCGGTCGATCAGTACCAGCCGCCACGCGAAGTTCTGACGGTCGGTGTTGTCCATCGGCAGCTTGGCCTTGGAGTTGGCCTCACCAGCCACCAGAACGGCCTCTTCAGGTGTCCCCTCGAAGTACCTGACAGGCACAGGATCGGCCCACCTCACGGCCCTGTAGGCCTCAATGCGGTGGTGTCCGTCGATCAGGATGAACCGCTGACCGACCACCATGATGGTCACGGGGTCGAGGGCTCCAACTACCTTGATTGCCTTGACCAGCTCGCACACATGCCGCTCGCTGATGCCACCCCTGGGCTGGAATAAGTCGGGCACCTTCTCGATGTCCCCAAGGCGCAACGCTGGGGGACCTGTAGTGGCACCAGATGTTGGTCCTGTGGTGAACTGCTCGGTCAATTCCTGGAGGTGATCTCCAGCACTCATTCTCGCTCCTTCTGTTGTGGTCTTTCGCTGCGTCACGGCAGCTACGGGTTTCAGGCTGTCCACCTTGAAATGCACGGATAAGCAGACACGCGCCTGAACATTCTCAGGCCCGCACCTCACCAAGACCGACCACCCCGGCGACACCTTCAAGCGCCCCCGGAAGGAGACAAGGGTGCCTGTCGGGTCTGCACAGGATGGTCGATCTGGGTGAAGAGCGGGGGGCTCGGCCTGATGGCCTTGCGTTGGGTAGTGCTAGTGGTCCGGTTTGTCGCCTGCGTAGTGCCAGTGGTGTGGCTTGTCGCCTTGGTAGTGCTAGTGGAAGGGGAGATCACCTTCCTAGCTGGTGGGATATAAAGTCGCCTTCCTAGACCTAGTAGGGGCCTTTATCGCCACCTCAGCTAGGGGGGGGTTATGCCCCTCGGTAGTGCTAGTGGAGGGGCTAGTCGCCTTCATAGTCCTAGTGGTGGCCATATGGCCCTTCGTAGACCTAGTGGTCACCTTTGTGGGTCTACGCTGTCAGCACCTTCTGGACCGCTGAGGGTGAACACCCTGCCTCCTTGGCAATCTGCCTCACAGAGCGTCCCTCAGCCTTCAGGGCCTTGATCCGGTCATGGTCGAGGGTCACCGGCCTGCCGGTCTTCCACGGCTCGCCTTGGGCCTCTGCCTTGGCCTTCGCCTTGGCGATGCCTTCCATCTGCCGCTCCTTCCGCAGGGCGGTCTCAAACTCGGCAATGCTGGCGAGGATGCCGAACACCAGCTTCCCGGTCCGAGTGGTCGTATCAAGCGAGGCGTCGTCCAGCACCTTGAAGCCGACCCCCTTCTTGTCGAGGTCTCGCACGATCTGGTGGAGGTGCGCCGCTGACCTCGCCAGACGGTCCACCTTGGTAACCACGAACACGTCACCCTCACGGGCGAACTCCAGCGCCTTATCAAGCTCTGGCCTGGTCTCGTCCAAGCCCGACCGCTTCTCGCTGAAGACCTTCTCGGCCCCGGCTGCCGTCAGCTTCTCAAGCTGGGTGTCGAGGTCTTGGCCCGTGGTGCTGACGCGGGCGTAGCCGATGATCATAGTGTTCACTTTCCTCTAAGGCTGTTGGTGAACAACACTTAGTGGACGAATAGTGTACAAGTCAAGCGCGATGTTCACGAAGGTATAGGTTTGTGGACAGCGGCGATGGCTTGTCCTAGTGGTGGCCTTATGGAGCCGACGGGGGCACGGGGGGTCTTCGCGCGTGCCAGTTATCCGATCACCCGCTCAGATTTTTCTACCAAATATTCCGACGCCTCCCTAAATCTCCTCCATGGCAACCATCAGGTACGGGAAGACCATGCTCGAAATCATTGCAGGCATATTTGATACGTTAGTGGAACTTTTTGGAATGAAAGAGAAGAGAAGCAGGAAATACGCCTATTTTCTTACTGCGCTCGCAGCTATCGCTGTGGTGTTTTTTTTGCTTGGTCAAATTCCCGAGGTCACATCGTACAAGCCTTAGCTGGTTCGGCCCTCGGGTGCCTGTGAGGGACGGCCCCGGCATCTGCCTCAACGTAGCCTCGGTCGAGGCAGCCGCCGAGGAACTCCTGAAGTTCACCAAGAAGGGCCGTCATTGGCGACGAGCGGTCGAGTGCTGTGTCGCCTTCGGTGAGCGGCATGCATCCGTACAGGACGTCAGGCGCACCTTCAGGCTGGCAGCCAAGGAGGAAGGGGTCTTGATGTCCGATCTCTGACCGACATCAGAACGGTATCTCATCGTCCAGTTCGCGCCGTCCCTTCTGAGGGGGAAGGCCAAACTCATCCGGCGCGGGCAGGGCTCTGGGCTTTGGAGGAAGCACCTTCGGCTTCGGCTGGGGGCCAAGCCTCTCGACCTCGGCGTCCTCGGCAATCTTATCGGCGCCAAGCAGACTGGTGATCGTCGCCACCGCGTTGGGGGCGTCGGCCGGGAAGGACGTCGTTCCGCCCAGTGTCGCGCAAAAAAAAGCCAAGACCGCCATGACTTTGCGGTACTGGACGCGCGGCTGGGACAGCTCGACCGACAATTCGTTCAGCTTGTCCATTAGCCTATCGCGCTCGCGTTTTGGGAGGTCGCTGCTGGTGATGATGTCTCGCAGCTTCGCAATCTGCTGTTCGATGCGCCCTCGGGTCTTGTTGGCGAGGCGGACGGAATACTCATCGGCTTTGCTGATGCTACGAAGGCGGAACCGCGTTGCCACGCCTGTGGCCCTCAACAGGAAGTCTTGGAACCCATCGTAGGGTCTCTCCAAATTCCAAGGAAACTCGAGCCCATCAACACCGCACTCCTCAGCGGCAGCGGATACCATGGTCATGTACTGCAGCCTGATCATATGGTCGAACTCAGGCTGAGTTTCGGCAGTAATGTAGCGGTTTAAGTTGCGCCGACAGATTTCCTCAAAGGCCGCGAACTTCGCCAACGGCTCTTCAGGGAGTGATCCGTAGTCCTCTGGCGAAACCAAGTCCAAATCAGCCTCCTGCCCGAAATCCACCTCTAATGTATTTGCGAAACAGGCGTTCTTCCAGTGGTGGGTTCGCAGCTATCCCAGAGCCTTCCGTAGCGCCCTCGTCGCCGCCACAAGCCGCCCCTCGGGTCCACCGTAACGCTTCCCCTCGCCGCCCAGTGCGTGGCCAAGAACCAGCTTTCGGTCGGCCTCTTCGACCCCTGCAATCTTGAGCTTGTCGGCCATGTTGTGCCGAAGCGAATGCACCCTCGCCAACTTGTCATCGGTGATCTCCCGAACGTGCTTCATGAGCGCCCCTGAGGCTGACGTGTTGCCGCCTTCGACGCCGTAGCGCGGGAACAGCAAGTCACTTTCGCCTACCAACTTGAGGGCGGCACGGGTCGCGTCGAGGGCGTCACCCACAAGCGGCACCCTGCGGATTGACGCCAAGGTCTTGAGACCCCGCCGATCATGGGGCCTGATGTCGAGGTAGGGCATCTCGCCGTCCGCCACGACGTCCACAACCCGCAGGCCGGTCACTTCCGCAAGACGGCAGCCCGTGCCCTCCAACATCCTCCAAATAAGGATGAGGTCGGGTTGTCTGGACAGCCTCTCGATCCTGTCACGGATTGCCTTCGCCTCCTCGACCGTCAGGGGCCTTCCTTCTTCATCTGCCGTGGGTCCGCCATAGCGACCACCCGCGAGGATCGGCAGTCCAGTGAAATGGTTCTTCAACTCATGGAGGTCGGGGAACTCGGCAATCGCGTGGTTGATGATCGACCGGATGTCGTTGAGATAGCGGTCCACCGTCCCGGCAGCCACCTTGCCCTTGAGGTACGCTTGCACCTTGCGGGCCTCTTCACGAGAGATACTTGCGACAGTCGGTACCCTTCCCAGCGCCTCGACGATGGCGTCCGCCGCCCGTTCTGCGCGCTGCTCGTCCTTTTTACGCTCCAGCTCGCCCGGCTCCCTCAACGCAAAGCGGTCCTCAAGATAGCGCTTCTTGGCGTCCACGATGGTCACGGGAGGGGCCTTGGGGTCGGGCGTCATCACCACTCGGAGCAGTGTCGCGTCCGCCTTCGTCAACCCTGCCGGCTCGTCTGGCTCACCAACATCGGTCGCATAGGCCCCGCCCTCCGCCCGGTAGCCGGGGCGATACTGCTTCGCGACGCTATCGGCTATCAGTTCCCGCACCTCATCGTCGGCATCGTCGCTGTCGTCATCATCATGGCGATACGGGTTGATGCCAAGGTCACGTGCCCTGTCCATCGCGTCGTTGAACAACTCGCGAGCCGTCTTGTTCTGCTGAGCCTTCGCCGCCGCCTTGGTCTTGCCGTTTACGGCGTCCCACGCTTCGGCGAGCGCCTTCTCAACTTCTTTATCGACCTTGCCGTAGGCCTTCGTCGCGGCGACAAGCGTCTTGCCCAGAGGCACGACCAACTCGCCCTTTCCAAGATGCTCTTTGAGCGCCCCCGGTACCGGGCGGCGGTATCGGTAGGACAGCGTCCCGCGCTTCTTGCCCTGCCGCTCCTGCAAATACTTCATCGTCACGTTGACCATAACTGTCCCTCTCTCGGTACCTTGCGTCGTACCTCAGGGGACTTCTAAGCCCTTGCTGCTGTTGAATTTCCTGGCCCGAAGAGGGTCCAGTGGTGCCCCTAGCCGGGATCGAACCAGCACTCCTTGCGGAACTCGATTTTGAGTCGAGCGCGTCTACCAATTCCGCCATAGGGGCTCAGGCCGGGCGGCCTGGATGGGCGCGGACTATACGGTCGGACGGGCTTTCGTCAACTGGCCTGTTGCCGATTTGCCGGCGCCGCTTCGGCCAAACAGCGTCTTACGGTTTCGTAAGGGCCGCTGCCATTGTGCGGCGCGGAAAATCTTTCTAGAGAGGCGAGAGTTTTAGCCGCCCGGCCAAGAAAACCACGGCTGCGGCGCTTTGGGTGCTTGTTTCGTGCTTGCCGGTGGCCGAAAACCGCTGCGTCGTTTGGGCGATATGCACTAGAGCAATTCCAGGAAAAATGCGCAGCGGTTTTCCGTCTGGAATTGCGTCAACCGCACTAGGAGAGCCGATGCTTCGCGGACTTTACGACTGGACCCTGTCGCTAGCGGCGAGGAAGTCGGCCGAATGGTGGCTGGCCTTCATCGCCTTCGTCGAAAGCTCGGTCTTCCTCGTTCCGGCCGACGTGCTCTTTTTGCCGATGGCACTGGCGAAACCCCAGCGCGCCTATCGCTACGCGCTGATTGCCACAGTCGCCTCAGTGCTCGGCGGCATCGCCGGCTGGTTCATCGGCCACTATGCCTATGAGGCGGTAGCCAAGCCGATTCTCGAATTCTACGGCAAGTATGACGAGTTCGAGGCGCTGCGCACCTCGTCCGGCGTCGGCTTCATCATCCTGATGCTCATCACCTCGGGCGCGGCCCATCTGCCGCCGATCAAGGTGGTGACGATTCTGTCCGGCGTCATCGGCGTCAATCTCTTGCTCTTCATCGGGCTAGCGATCGTAGCGCGCGGCGCCCGTTTCCTGCTGCTTGCCTGGCTGCTGCGCCGCTATGGCGAAGAGATCAAGGAGTTCATCGAAAAGCGCTTGGGACTGATTGTCGGCGCCGGCGCCGCTGCCCTGATTTTGCTCTATATCCTCGTCAGATACGCCCACGGATAGCGACGCAACAACGGATCCCCATCGATGACCGCGACCATGAATGCCGACACCGGACGCCAGCGCACGCGCGCGGCGCTCTTTCTTGCCGTCGCCATGGCCGCGACGGTCGGCTCGGCGCTCGCCTTCCAGTATATCGGCGGCTACATCCCCTGCCATCTCTGCCTCGAGCAGCGCACGCCCTACTACATCGGCGTGCCGCTTATGCTGCTGGCGGTGATCGCCTCGATGCTGCGCGCGCCGGCCTGGGTGACGCGCGGCCTGCTGGCGATCGGCGGCCTTTTGATGCTCTACGGCCTTTATCTCGGCGTCTACCACTCAGGCGTCGAATGGGCCTGGTGGCAGGGCCCGGCCGACTGCACCGCCGGCGCCGGTCCGGTCGACACCGGCGGCAAGGGCGTGCTCGACGCGCTCGACAAGTTCGTGCCGCCCTCCTGCGACAAGGCCGCTCTTCGCATCCTCGGCCTGTCGCTCGCCGGCTGGAACGCCATCGCCAGCCTCGTCCTCGCCGCCGTCGCCTTCCGCAGCGCGTTGTCGCGCGATTGAGCCAGCACCAGCGCGCCGCCGCGAGATCGTTCAAAGAATTCGTCAGGCTGAGTCGTATGGAGTGATTGTCGAGAACCGAAGCGCAGCGGACATTCAGGTCCGTGAGCACCGGCCTACGCCGGCCGTAGCCTTAATTTATTACCACGCCACTCATGAGGGCTTCGGCCGGCGAAGGCCGGAAGCGCAGACAATCGCTCCAGACGGCCAGCCTCACGAATTCTCGAACGATCTCAAGGTTCGAGTTCGACATCCCAGTAGAGATAATCCATCCAGCTTTCATGCAGATGGTTGGGCGGGAACAGCCGGCCGTTGTTGTGCAGGTCGTGCACCGTCGGCTGATAGGGTTTTTGCAGCGGCCACATCTTGGCTTGGGCCGGCATCATGCCGCCCTTCCTCAGATTGCAAGGCGAACAGGCGGCGACGACATTCTCCCAGGTCGTCGCCCCGCCGCGATGGCGCGGGACGACGTGGTCAAATGTCAAATCCTCAGGCGTGCCGCAATACTGGCACTGGAAGCGGTCGCGCAGGAAGACGTTGAAGCGCGTGAAGGCGGGATGCCGCGACGGCTTCACATAGGCCTTGAGGCTGACCACGCTCGGCAGCTTCATCGAGAAGGTCGGCGAGGAGACGGCGTGCTCGTATTCGGCGACGATGTTGACCCGGTCGAGGAAGACAGCCTTGATGGCGTCCTGCCACGACCAGAGCGACAGGGGGTAATAGCTGAGCGGACGGTAGTCCGCATTCAGCACCAGCGCGGGAAGCCCATCCGGAGATACGGCGACCGTCACGTCCTTTGCCTCCTTCGTTCCAGAACCGATCGGCGCGGATACTGTAAGCCCGACATGACAGGGATGTGAAGCGGATTGTCTCTCGCCGAAACCTCTAAAAACGCATGATTTTCATGCTTTTTCGACCATTTCGGCGGGAGGCGCCGCGTCCCTGCCCTTCAATTCCCGATAGTAGGCCCAGAAAAGCCGCGACGCGACACCCCGCCAGGGGCTCCATGATTCGGCCAGCCGGATAAGCACTTTCTCGGGCGGACGTGGGTCGATGCCGAGTGCATGGCCGACCGCCGTCTGCAGCGCGACGTCGCGCGCAGGGAACACGTCGGGATGGCCGGCGGCAAACAGCAGATAGCACTCCGCCGTCCATGGGCCGATGCCGGGCACGGCGGTCATCGCAGCGATCGCCTCGCCGGCGTCCAGCGTACAGAGGTGATCGAGATCGAGCCCGCCGGCAACCGCTTCGGCGACCGCAATCAGCCCGCGCTGCTTCGGCCGCGACAGCCCGGCCTCGCGAAATATGTCCTCGCCGGCGGCAAGGATCCCTTCCGGCGTCAGCGGATCGACCAGTCTGACCAGCCGGCCGAAGATGGCGTCGGCGCTCGCACGCGACACCTGCTGTGAAACGATGATCGAGGCAAGGCTTTGAAACCCTGGTTCCGACAGCCGCAGCGGCACCTCGCCCGCCCTGCCGCGCACGGTCGCCAGCCGCGGATCGATCCGGCAGAGCGCGTCGAGCCCTGCCGCAATGTCGTCGAGCGAGGCGATGCGTTGCACGTTGCTTGTTCCCAGGGCGCCCGCGAAGTGGCAATTGATGGCTAACGAGATTGTTTGGAAATTCGCTCTGGCGGCCGGAGCAGAATTTCCAAACGTCTCTAACTATCAACCGGCGGAAGCGCCTTTCAACCCGAATGCCGCTTGAGAGATGACGCTCCTGACATTCCGCTTCGCGCCGAGCCCCAACGGCGAATTGCATCTCGGCCATGCCTACTCGGCCCTGCTCAACCGGCAGATGGCGGCGCAAACAGGCGGACGGATGCTGTTGCGCATCGAGGATATCGATATCACCCGCTGCACGCCCGAATTCGAAGCCGGCATTTTGCGCGACCTCGAATGGCTGGGATTGCACTGGGAACGGCCGGTGCGCCGCCAGTCCGAACATTTTGCCGAATACCGGGCGGTGCTTGACCGGCTGATCGCCGAGGAACTCGTCTATCCGGCCTTCATGAGCCGGGGCGAAATCCGCGCCTTCATCGCCGAGACCGGGAAACGCGGCCGCGACTGGCCTCACGATCCGGACGGCGTGCCGCTCTACCCGTCGCTCGACAAGGCCCTGCCGGCCAGGGAGCGCAAGCGGCGGATCGCCGAGAACATGCCCTTCGCCTGGCGGCTTGATATCGAGACGGCGATGGCGCGCGTCTCGGCCGGCCTGTCATGGGCCGAATTCACCGACGAGACGATGTCGGCGACGCGAGCAATCGAAGCACAACCGCAGGCCTGGGGCGACGTCATCGTCGCCCGCCGCGACATCCCGACCAGCTACCATCTCGCCGTCGTCGTCGACGACGCGCTGCAGGGCGTCAGCCATGTCGTGCGCGGCCAGGACCTCTATTCGGCGACCGGGGTGCAGCGCTTGTTGCAGGAACTGCTCGGCCTTGCGCAGCCACGCTATTTCCACCACCGCCTGATTCTTGGCCCGGACGGCAGGAAACTGTCCAAAAGCTTCAAGGACACCGGTCTTGCCGCGCTGAGGCAGGCTGGCATGCCACAGCGGGACATCAGAAGATTGATTGGTTTTTAGCCGGTTCCTGTGCGTTGAGATTCAGGTCAGGCCGAGTCGAAAACGGTGGGTTCCGAGAACCGGCCTACGCCGGCCGTAGCCTTCATAGGGCGGAGACCCTTACGAGGGCTTCGGCCGGCGAAGGCCGGAAGCGGAGGAGACCGCCATTTGCAGGCCTGCCTCACCTGAATATCGACGCACTGGCTAGAGGCGCGCCATCCCGGCCTTGATCAGCGCCAGCACGCTGATGAAGGCAAATGCGCCGCCGAGCCCATAGGCAACCGCCAGCTTGGGATCGTTCAGGCTGATGCCATGCTTGTTGGCGACCACCACCGCGACAAAAAAACCGGAGATGAACAACAGCGTGTTGCCGGTCGGGCCGAAGCCGCTCTCCTTCATGATCGCGTCGAGCGCAGTGCCGAAGAAGAAGCCGAAAGCGGCAATGATCGCGAAGGCGAACAAGAGCCAGGTCGTGTCGAGATGCAAAAACATGCCTCACACCATGGCGCGGCGATGCGCCATGCCCCTCTTGGCACGGTTTGTTGAATTCGACTTAGCTTATGGATCAACCGTTTCGTTTTGCTTGCGGGATTGAACGGCATTAGAGCAATTGCCGTCATCAACCGTTCACCCCGGCAGCCTCCCCCAATGCAGAGCATCAAGCGGTTCATTCCCGCCTCCTTCGTCGTTCTGTGGGCGACAGGCTTCATCGGCGCGCGCTACGCCATGCCCTGGGCGGAGCCCTTCACCTTTCTTGCCATTCGCTTCGTGATGGCGGCGATCCTGTTTGCCGGCCTCGCCGTGCTGCTTGGCTCGCGCAAGGCGACGCGCGAAGAGGCGTTGCACGCGACGGTGGCCGGCGTCCTCATGCATGGCGTCTATCTCGGCGCCGTCTTCTGGGCGATCCACAGAGGCATGCCGGCCGGCCTCTCGGCGCTGATCGTCGGCCTGCAGCCGCTGGTCACCGCCGTGCTCGCCGGAAAGTACCTCGGCGAGGCGATCCTGCCGCGCCATTGGGCCGGCCTTGCCGTCGGGCTGCTTGGCGTCGTCATCGTGCTGTGGCCAAAGCTCGGGATGCTGGGCGGCGGCGTTACGCCGGCGACGCTGACGGCTTCGCTGGTCTCCGTGCTCGGCATGAGCGCCGGCACCATCTGGCAGAAGCGCTATGCCTCCGGCGGCGATCTGGTGTCGGCAACGATGTGGCAGTATGTCGGCGGCTCCGCCGTGATGATCCTGGGCTCGCTCGCCTTCGAGACACGCATCATCACCGTCAACGGCGAGCTGATCTTTGCCATGGCCTGGCTGGTCCTGGTGCTGTCGATCGGCGCCATATTTTTGTTGATGGTGATGATCCGGGACGGCGAGATGTCGAAGGTCGCTTCCCTGTTCTACCTCGTGCCGGCCGTTACCGCGATCATTGCCTGGGTGCTTTTCAACGAGCAGCTCAATCTGCTGCAGATCGCCGGCATGGCGATCGCCACGCTTGGCGTGGCTCTCGCGACCGCTCGGCCTAAGACCATATCCGAGAAGATCTCCACCTGAGATGTGTTGAGATTCAGGTCAGGCCGTGTCGAAAAGGGTGGCGTCCGAGAACCGGCCTACGCCGGCCGTAGCCTTCATAGGGCGGAAACACTTATGAGGGCTTCGGCCGGCGAAGGCCGGAGCGGAGCCTACTGAGGTACGTGAGCACCGGAAGCGCAGGAAGCCGCCGTTTGCAGACCGGCCTCACCTGAATATCGACACATCTCAACCGACGCGCGCCCGCGCCTCCAGATAGCGGCTGATCGAGGCATTGAGCTCGCCGCCCAGGATGAAAATCGCCGAGATGATGTAGAGGAAGACGACCGCGATCATGATCGAGGCGAGTCCGGCATAGGTCGTCACATAGGACGAGAAATGGTCGAGATAGGTGGCGAAGATCGTCGACCCTACCAGCCAGGCGATCAGCGTGAAGACGATGCCCGGTATGATCGAGACGAAGCGGCGCTTGCCGGCCGGCAGCCAGATATGCACCGAGAACAGCCCGATGACGATGACCGTCGAGGCGACCACGTAGCGCCAGATGGTGATTGTGCCCATATAGGGCTTGATCCATTCCAGTTGCGCTTCCGCGAGCCGCGCCAAGAGCGGCGCAAACACCAGAAGCACGCTGACGGCAAGGAAGCAGGCGGTGGCGATCAGGACGAAGATGATGCTCTGCACCCTGCGGTGGATGATGCCGCGCGTCTCGGTGACCCGGTAGGCGCGGTTGAGCGACGTGCGCAGTGCCTCGATGCCGTTCGACGCGAAATAGGCTGCAAGCAGCACGCCATAGGTCAGAAGGTCGGTGCGCCGCACGGTCAGCACGTTCTGCACCTCATGCGCGATCGGCTTGGCGATCTGCTCCGGCCATGTGTCGAAGACCAGATGCACGGCCGTGTCGGCGAAGGCGCGCGCGCCGAGGAAGCTGGCAAGCGTCGTGGCAAAGATCAGGAACGGGAAAAGCGCCATCAGCGAGGTGATCGCCAGATGGCTGGCCATTGCCCAGCCGTCGTCGGTGTTGAAATGGCCGATCGCATCGTAGAGCACGCGCTTGACGGCAACGATATTCCGCAGCAAAGGCCCGCGCTCCGCTCGATTGTGTCAACGCCGCGAATATGGGAAGTGATTGCGGCAAATGGCAACCCCAGGTCCCACAACGCGCCCCGCCGCCAAAGAATTGCGCACCGTTATCGTCACCGGGGCCTCCTCCGGCATCGGCGCCTATTGCGCGCGGGCGCTGAAGGCGGAAGGCTGGCGAGTCTTCGCCACGGCGCGCAAGCTGGCCGATATTTCAGCCCTTGAGGCGGACGGCATAGAGGCCTTCTACCTCGACTATCGGGAACCCCAATCCATCGCAGCTCTGGTCGATGCGGTGCTTGAACGCACCGGTGGCACGCTTGATGCGCTGTTCAACAACGGAGCCTACGCCCAGCCCGGCGCCGTCGAGGACCTGCCTGTCGCGGCGCTGCGCGAGCAGTTCGAGGCCAATTTCTTCGGCTGGCATGACCTCACCCGGCGCGTCGTGCCGATCATGCGCCGCCAGGGGCACGGCCGCCTTATCCACTGCTCCTCGATCCTCGGGCTGGCGCCGGTCCGCTTCCGTGGCGCCTATTCGGCGTCCAAACACGCCATCGAAGGCCTGATGCTGTGCATGCGCCAGGAACTCGAAGGCAGCGGCATCCACCTCTCGCTCATCGAACCGGGACCGGTGACATCGAAGATCGCCAGCAATGGCCTGCCCTGGTTCGTCAGGAATATCGACGTCGAAAATTCCGTCCACCGCGCCGATTATCAGGCGCAGCTCGCCCGGCTTCAGGCCGGCGGGAGCGTATCGAAGCTGAAACCGGGACCGGAGATCGTGCACAGGGCGCTCCGCCACGCGCTTCTGTCACAGCGCCCGCGCCCGCACTATGTGGTAACGGTGCCGGCTAAAATCGGCGCGGTGCTGAAACGCATCCTGCCGGCGTCCCTGCTCTACCGCGTCCTTGCCAGGCGCGCCTGACCGAAACCGAACTGGAGCCAGCCAGATGGTCATCGTCTTAAAGATCCTCGCCGTCATCGCCATGGCCGCCGTGGTGATCGTGCTGGTCCGCGGCCTGATCAACATGATGCGCGGCGGCTCCGGCGTCACCTCGAACAAGCTGATGCAGACGCGCATCATGTTGCAGGCCGTGGCCTTGGCGCTGCTGTTGCTGGTGGTCTATTTCACGCGCAAATAGAGGATATCAGGGGGATCGTGTGGTCAAGCTCAACAAGATCTACACCCGCACCGGCGACGACGGCACCACCGGGCTCGGCACCGGCGAGCGGCGGCTGAAATCCGATCTGCGCGTCGATGCCTATGGCACCGTCGACGAGGCCAATGCCTGCATCGGCATGGCCCGCATCCACACCGCCGCCGAGCATCCCGCGATCGACGCCATGCTGTCGCGCATCCAGAATGATCTGTTCGATCTGGGAGCCGACCTCGCCGTGCCGGACGACGGCAGGCCGCTGGAATATGAGCCGCTGCGCATCGTCGCCGCCCAGACCGGCCGCGTCGAACAGGACATCGACCTCATCAACAAGGAGCTGCAACCGCTGAAATCCTTCGTGCTGAACGGCGGCACGCCGGCGGCGGCCGCGCTCCATCTGGCGCGCACCGTGGCGCGCCGCGCCGAGCGCATCATGGTGGCGCTGGCGCAGGATCCGGCCGAACACGTCAACAGCGAGGCGCTCAAATACATCAACCGCGTCTCGGATTTCCTGTTCGTCGCAGCCCGCGCCGTCAATGACAATGGAAAGGCCGACGTGCTATGGGTTCCCGGCAAGAACCGCTGATTTCAGAAGCGGGAGGGTCCGATGTTCATCCCGCTTTATGACACCAACAGGCTGCGCCACATCCGCCTGCAATATGTGACGATCGGCCTGATCGTTGTGAATGCGCTGGCCTATCTGGCGACCACGCTCGGCGGTGAAAACTTCACCAATGCCGCGGTTCTCGGTCTCGGCTTCATCCCGTCGGTGGTTCACGACAAGGTCGAGCTGTCGCCCGAATTCGTCATCATCCCCGAAAGCCTCAGCTATCTCACCTATTCCTTCCTGCATGCCGATATTTTCCATCTCGGCGGCAACATGCTGTTTCTCTGGGTGTTCGGCGACAATGTCGAGGATGCGCTCGGCCATTTCCGCTACCTGATCTTCTACATGCTTTGCGCCGTCGCCGGCGCGCTCTTCCAAGGCCTGGTGGCCTGGGATTCGCAGGTGCCGCTGATCGGCGCCTCAGGCGCCATTGCCGGCGTCGTCGCCGCCTATCTGATCCTCTATCCTCGCGTGAAAGTCTGGGTCCTGGCCTTTGCCCGCATTCCGTTGCGCATCCCGGCCTTCATCCCGCTGATCCTGTGGATCCTGTTCCAGGTCGTGATGTTTGCCGCCGGCGGCGAGGACCAGATCTCCTGGGCCTGCCATATCGGCGGCATCATCGCCGGATCGATCCTGGTGCTGGTGCTGCGCAGCCGCGGCGTGCCGCTGCTGGCCGGCGCCGACGGCGAGCCGGACCCGACGCCGAACGTCCAGCAGCCGCCTGTTCCCGTCGAGCCGGCCGCAAATGATGGCGGTCCGGCGCAGCCGGCGTCGCAATGGGGCCGTGGAGCGGCGACGCCCCGCGACTGAACCGATTTGGGTGCGTCGTGGGATATTGACGCGCCGATTTGCCGCCACTACGGAAACGGCACCGCTGGGCGGATATTCCGCCCGTAATGTCGGCTTTCGACAACTCTGACAGGGCGCACGCTGCTATAGCGCCCCGACTATCTCAGGAGAGGTGACAGTAAAATGAAGATCCTTGTGCCCGTGAAGCGGGTTGTGGACGCCAACGTCAAGGTCCGGGTGAAGGCCGACGGACTGGGCGTCGAGCTTGCCAACGTCAAGATGGCGATGAACCCGTTCGACGAGATCGCGGTCGA
>NZ_JBSKBP010000035.1:0-53242 GCF_053714275.1 Mesorhizobium sp. Arg314
CTCCCAGCATGAATGTTGAATCAGAACTGCGATGATTTGGGAATCCTACGACTCATATAAATCTCATCCCGCTCTAGACAATCCGGGACGGCGCGATTCATCAGGTCGCGCGTCCGCTGGATATGTTCCGGATTGAGGTCTGGACGATCCTTTATGAGATTTCGCGTCCACTCATCATGGATCTGTTCCGTCCATTTTCGACGGTACAGACGGCCACCCGTTGAGAGTTCTATGAGCAGATCTCGCAGCGGGGCTGGATAAAGAACGCAAGCGTCGAGGACGGCGGTATATGGAGAGGTCTTAATAGCCCATCCCCAGTTCCTGGGCTTGGGCGGCGAGTTCCTCCATTACCCTTTTCCGCTCCTCCTCAGCATTGTTACGGTAGGTCGCCAAATCGCTGAATTTTACGCGCCGATGGGTGCCGACCATGTTAAACGGGAGCTTACCCTCTTCAAGTAGGCGAACAAGATATGGCCTCGATACATTGAGGTGGTCGGCTGCCTCCTGCGTCGTGAGCTCTGCGTGAATGGGGATTATCGTAACGGCATTCCCCTGACCCATTTCCGTAAGCAGATGATAAAGCAAATCACCCACGCTCTTAGGCAGGCGCAAAGTCTCGTTGCCTACCTGAACCCGCAATTCAGCGCCTTCGTGCTTGGTGCGCGAAAGCTGGCGGCTTGCCTGTGCGGCCAATTCGGCGTCAGCGGCCGACGGCAGGATCGGTCGCTCTAGCTGCTTGGTCATTGTCCATTTCCTTGATCGTCGCCGCATATAACACTGCGAATCACTATTCGCAATATTCGAAATAAACGCAATAAGTGGACGGACGGTTCCCGAAATCGTTCCATGCTCCAGTCCGACTCACCTGTGCATTTGAATTTGGCGAGGTCCTGCGCCTCGATATTTTCACGTCCACCGTTGAGGCGGCTAAGAGCCCGGCGCATTCGCTAGACCAGCAACTAGTCCACTGAATACGCGACAACGTATCGGTCGCATTTCCATAGCGAGTTCCCCCAGTTTCAAGACCAAGGCAACTGGCTGTCATAGTCCCACTCGGACGGAAACGGAGCGATCCGCGCGGGGCCTATCCTGGCGCTTCTTGTTGGGGCTTTCGAGACACGATAACGATCACCGACGCCGTCATGCATTGCCGAGGCACCGTCAACCGGCAGCGAGACACACTCGATTGAGATTGGCCACCGACCGGCATCTTCATAAGGTCAGCGAATGATCCGGCGCCCTCTGCGGATGGCGAACGAAAAACCGCATACCGGAGCCATCAAGTCGCGCGCGGGTTCGTCGATGCAAACGCTCGGGCCAATTTCGAAAGCGGCTACCGATTGCGTGGAATTTCTGTTGCCGGGCCGGATCGGGCGCAGGTCGCCAAATCTTCTCGCCCCATCCAGTCCTGGCCAGCACCGAAGCGGTCTCTTCGATTGGTGTTTCTGGTCTGAAGGACGGCTTCGCCTCGATCGCCTGTGACGCAACGACGCTCCGCGACTTTCTTCCCCTGCCGGCTGCGCCGTCATTCCTCGCGCAACAACAAAGTCGCTTCCGCGCCATCCTCCGCTTCGCTTCGGCCCCAAGGGTGCGCCGTCAATCGCCTCCGACCTCTCGACCACCATCGAGACCGCAATGGTGCGGCTCGAAGCAGACAGGATCAAGGAGAATTATCATGGCTACCATCGGCACCTTCAAGAAGTCCGGCAACAACGAGTTCACTGGCGAAATCGTCACTCTCAGCGTTCAGGCCCGCGGCGTCCGCATCGTCCCCGAAACCCGCACCAGCGGCGAGAACGCCCCCAGCCACCGGGTCTTCGTAGGCCGCGCCGAGATCGGCGCCGCCTGGTCCAAGCAGTCCAACGAGGGCCGCGATTATCTGGGCCTCAAGCTCGACGATCCGAGCTTCACCGCCCCGATCTTCGCCAACCTGTTCAATGACGAGGACGGTGAGGGCTACAGCCTGATCTGGTCCCGCCCGAGCCGCCGCAACGCAGAATAGGAGGCTCCATAGGTTCCGCCCGGGCCAACCGGGCGGAACCTCAACCGGCCAACCGGAGCCGGTGGCGCGAGGCGAGCGCGATGCCAGTACAGCATCGAGTGATGCTCGCCGAGCCTCCTCCGCTGCCGACGTGACATCTATAGGATTTGTGCATTACGTCTCGCCCATGGGGGAGTGCACATCATGATTGAGCCGTTCGACGACACCGCTCCAACTGGGGACGAGCTCACCGATTATGATCGCCGCCATATCAAGCTCTACATGCGCTTGTTTGACGCCGACGCCGATGGCGCCGATTGGCGGGAGGTGGTCAAGGTCCTCTTCGGGATCGATCCGAAAGAGGAGCCGCGGCGCGCCCAACAGGTTTACGACGGCCATCTGGCGCGGGCGCGCTGGATGACGCGAACCGGCTACCGTCTCCTCCTGCGCAAGACCGAAACCTAGCGAAACATCGTCGCCACGGTGATGCTGAAAAAGCATCACTCGATGCCTATTCAGGGTCTTCCGCCAATTGCAATCGCTGGGAATCGATTCGGGCACAACTTGCAGCCTGATGAGGACCGCACGATGAAGCCGGATACGTCACGTTGGCGGGACAACACCAGCTATGACTTCTTCGACAGCTTACCAGTCGAAGGGCTGGCCTGGGAGTGCCTGCGCCGTTGGAATTCGTATCAGCGCCTCTACGCCGCGCTCGCCCGTTCGGGAGCGGAAACCCAACCGTTTCCAACAGAAGCGCAGAAACGCTGGGGGTTGCGATTTCGCCGCTCGTCCCGACCTGTCCTCCTTAGCGCAAGACATTTTGTGGTCACCACTTGCCAACCCCGCAGTGCTGGCCCTCGTGCCTTCACCGGATTTCCTGTCATCCGACCCTTCCACGGGGCTCGCCGGGATAGGTGCTTATCACGACAGTCCGGAGGGGTCGCACGCCATCCATAACAGCGGCATCGCAACGCAGCTTCTGCTCTTTCCGGCTGAGGAAGCGACTTGTTCCCGCGCGGCCCTGATTCCGCTGGATTCCGAGACCCTGGGGCGAGTCGAGGCTCTGGTCCGTTTCTGGCGCGGCCATAGGAGGCGGCCTGTACCGCCCGATACGCGAATGACTGTTCAGCAGAGGCGCCGCCTGCGCTTGATGATGCGGGCCACCGATGGTCGCACCAGCGGCGCCAGCTATCGTGAAATCGCGACCACTTTCTACGGGGCGGGGCGTGTTGCCTCCAATCCCTGGAAAACCTCGTCGCTTCGCAGCACCGTGATCGGTCTCGTCAAGGGCGGAAGAGCCATGATCGCCGGCGGCTATTTGCAATTGCTGCGCCATCGCAAGCGCTCATAGCGCTCCTGGGGTGGGAATATTGCACCCCCCAATCTTCCCCATCCTCTGCGAAGCCGTCCTTCCGCCACAGTGGTCGCTGCCCGCCGCTTAGCACCAGCGGTTCTCAAAACCCTCTCGGAGGCTCGATACATGCGACCAGATCTAGCCGTTTTGCCACCGCGCTTTCTGCGCACCAAGGAAGCCGCCGAGTTCCTCAGCCTGTCGTCCCGCACGCTCGAGAAACACCGTACCTACGGCACCGGTCCTGGCTATCGCAAACTCGGCGGCCGTGTCGTCTACGCCGTGGACGATCTCCAGGCCTGGGCTGAGCGCGGCGCGGTGACCTCGACTTCGGACCCGCGCGGCTCAGTCCTTCCGGCCAAGCGCCATCCACCAGCGGCTCCGACGCCGGCCGGACGTTATGGGCGCTGAATTGAGCCCGGCGCGAAGGCGCCGCGGGTCCACCACGTCGGCATCACTTCAGCAGCTACATCACGCGGCTGCTTCCCCGCGAAATCAGGAGAGACCAATGGGCACTGTCGTTGACTTCCGTTCAGGTCGATCGGTGATCGGCGCGATGGACGATGACGGCTTGACCCACGTCGAACTGACATGGGTCGAGAAGAAGATCGAATACTGGATTCGCTTCGGTTCGGTCGCTCAGGAAAAGATTCTCGACCGCCACCGGCGCATTGTCTCGTTTCGGCCGGGCACCGTCTTTGCCTTCGTTCGGTGGGCCGCGAACGACTTCGGCACGATCATTTCCCGCATCGATATCGTGCGCGCTGTTGCCGAGGGCGAGGCACACCAGACGCTGCCTTTCGTGCGACCCGGCGGCGACATCATGCTCAGGTGTGACGGCTGGCCCAAGGTGGAGCGGGTATTGCAGCTGATCGATGCCATCGAGCAACTCGGCATCGATCCGGAAGCGGTCTCGGTCGATCACTGGCGGCATGTCCACAACCGATTGACGGCGGGCCAGGAGCCACGCACCTACACGTTGGATCTTCACCGCGCCCATTTGCTCCGGCGACGGGTCCAGCCATGACGCGGCTCGCGATTGTCCTCGCGACGGTCTTGGCGACCACGGCCACGCTCTGTCCCACGTTTACCGCGGTGTCGCCGAGGTTCATCTGGAATGCTTCAGCCAGCACACCAATTGGCCTGTACCTGATCGAAGGCGGCAGGACGCTTTCGGCGAACGATCTCGTAGCCGCTGAGCCGCCCGAACCGCTCGCAACATGGCTTGCCGACCGCGGCTATCTGCCGAAGAGCGTGCTGCTCATCAAGCACATCCTTGCGGTTTCAGGCCAAACCGTGTGCCGCAAAGAGCTGATCATTTCAGTCGATGGCACTGACGTCGGTATGGCGCTCCAACGCGATCGCGCCGGTCGCGACCTGCCGGATTGGCAGGGCTGCCGGCGCATTCCTGCCGGCACCGTTTTCCTGATGAACAGCCAAGTCCGCGACAGCTTCGACGGACGCTACTTCGGCCTCCTCCCCACTGATCAAATCATCGGCCGCGCGGTTCCGCTGTGGACGGACGAGCTGGGCGGCGGCCACTTCCAATGGCGTGCGCCCGCGCGGTGAGCGCGCCACCGGCGGCGCCCTCCGTGCCGTCCGATCGTCACCGCGGACATCAACGACAGGAGATAGGAAATGCCACAGATCGGCGAGTTCATCAGCCATCAGACCGGGTATTCGGGACGAATCCGCACGCTCAGCCTCAACCTTGAGATTGCAATCGTCGCTGCCGAAGCGAGCGAGACAGACAACGCGCCCGACTATCGTGTGCACGCTGGTGGCGAAGACGGCGTCGCGATTGGCGCCGGTTGGAGACACTCCAGCGAAAAGGCGGGAGAGTTCATATCGCTGCAGATCGACGACCCGACTTTCGCGCAGCCGATCCGCGCCTATCTGTTCCAAAACGGCGCTGACAAAACATCCTGGTCGTTGCAGTGGTCGCGTCTGCGTGACCGCGCCGAGAAGGACTAGGCGATGTTGGCGCGCCGTCAGTCGACGAACCAGTTGCGAACGCCTGTGTTGCCTCGCGCTAGCCGACGTTCAGCTCTGCTTGTGCTTGCCGGGCTCTGCTTCACGTGCATCGTTCCCGCGACTGCACCGGCGCAGAGCCTGCCAGTCGGAACGTCGACGGCGCGCAGTCACTACGAGACCCACATAGCGGAAGCGGCGCGCCGCTTCCGCCTTCCGCCGGGCTGGATCCGCGCCGTCCTTGGCGCTGAAAGCGCCGGCGATCAACGCGCCACATCGCGCAAGGGCGCCATGGGTCTGATGCAGATTGTGCCCAACACCTGGTCCGACCTGCGCGCGCGTTATCGACTTGGCACCGATCCCTACGATCCGCACGACAACATCATCGCGGGCTCGGCCTACATCCGCGAGTTGGTTGATCGCTACGGATCGCCCGGCTGGATCGCGGCGTATAATGCAGGCCCAGGACGCTACGAGGCGTCGCTGCAAGGCAGGCGGCTGCCTCTGGAGACGCGCGTCTACGTCGCCGTCGTTACGTCCACCATACTCAGCGACGGTGCACCGAAGACGCACAGTCCGGCAGGCCCAGCGGAGTATGGGTGGAAGGACGTTTCGCTCTTCGCCCCGCAGCCAATCAGCAAGCCAGACTATGGTTCGATGCAACTGGAACGACCCCGCGATGATCCTTCAGAGGTTCGGCCCACGGACGGATTGGCGGACGCTACGCCGCGATCGACCGGTCTGTTCGCACCGCAGGTGAGCGAAAGGTCGGCGCCATGAGCTTCCTCAACGCGCTTCGCAACATTTCGTGCTCAAGCGGGTCATGGCGTGCGGGAAGAGGAGATGCAAGCAATACGACCGAGGGATGGCTAGATAAAAGCCCGCACATTGTGCGACGGCCGGTCGGTTGTTTTTGGGGGATTTTCAGGTGCCTTGCGCACGTTGCGGCCCTTCGGCGCAATGTGCGCGGAACGCCCAAGACTTTGTATCCGCATCCTCTTCTCCAAGTTGGAGGATAGCGGCATGGCCGATGAGCGCGAGCTTCGCATTCGACCCGGGCGCATTCGTTCAAACCGCGGTCAGGCTGCGCGGCCGTTCATCGCACAGGCACTGGCGGCAGCGAAGAAGGCCGGCGGAAACATCTCCCGCACCGGTCAAATCAGTCCTGGCAATCGATCCCGCTTCGGCCGAGGGCGGATCGCCAACATCCGGGCCAACCGCCTGCTGACCAGCCGCTCTCGCGTGACGGTCATTAAGACCCGTGTGGTTCGCCACTCCGCGTGCGCAGTCCCGCTCACCGCGCATCTTAGCTACCTGCGGCGTGAGGGCGTTACCCGTGAGACGGGACAGCCCCGCATGTTCGGCCCCGACACCGATGATGCGAGTGTCAAGGAGTTTGCCGAGCGCTGCGATGGCGATCGCCACCATTTCCGCTTCATCATCTCGCCGGAAGACGCCACGGATATGGCTGATCTCAAATCCTTCACCCGCGACTTGATGGGGCAGGTGGAGAAGGACTTGGGCTCGAAGCTCGATTGGGTCGCGGCGGACCACTGGAACACCGACAATCCCCATATCCACGTCATCTTGCGTGGGCGCACAGATGATGGCCAGGATCTCGTAATCTCACGCGACTATATCAAGGAAGGCATGCGCGCCCGTGCTGCCGATCTCGTTACGCAGGAACTCGGCCCCCGTTCCGATCTCGACATCCGCCGCAATTTGCAGCGGCAGATCGAAGCCGAACGCTGGACCCAGCTTGACCGGCAACTGCTGCGCGACTTTTCCAGCACTGGCGTCATCGATCTTGCCCCGTATGCTCATAGACAGCCCGACGAGTATCACGTGCAGAAGGTCGGCCGCCTGCGCAAGCTCCAGGCCCTTGGCCTTGCCGATCAGGTTGCGCCAGGCCAATGGGTGATTGACGATCGGGCCGAGACGACCCTGCGTGAGCTCGGCGAGCGCGGCGACATCATAAGGCGAATGCATCGCGCTTTGACCGAGAGGGGGATCGAGCGTGGCCTGGGCAATTATGTTTTGGCCGCCGAAAGCCTCGATAAACCCATTGTCGGTCGGCTACTCGATCGCGGTCTCGACGACGAGTTGAGCGGCACTGCTTATGCCGTGGTCGACAGCGTCGACGGGCGCGCGCACCACATCAGACTTGGCGATCTTGAGGCAACCGGCGACGGCCCTCCGGGGTCGATTGTCGAACTGCGCACGTTCGAGGACGCGAGAGGCCAGCGTCGGGTCGCGCTCGCCGTCCGCTCCGATCTTGGTGTGCATGAACAGATCACGGCAACAGGAGCAACCTGGCTTGATCGACAGGCCATCGCTCGCGAGCCTGCCGCCTTGAGCACGGCTGGCTTCGGCGCCGAGGTTCATCAGGCTATGGAACAGCGGGCTGATTACCTCGTCGGCGAAGGCCTAGCGAAACGTCTCGGCGGGCGCGTCGTTTTCAGCCGTAACCTGATCGAAACGCTGCGCCGCCGGGAACTCGAATTGGTCGGTGAGAAGCTCGCGGCTGAGACCGGCCTGCCCTTCGAACGTCGCGCCAGCGCAACCTACGTCGCGGGCATCTACCGCCAGCGCTTGTCGCTTGCTTCCGGCCGCTTTGCCATGGTCGACGACGGCCTTGGCTTCCAGCTCGTGCCTTGGTCGCCCTCGCTCCAAAAACATCTCGGTCAGCATGTCTCCGGTGTCTCCCGTGAGGACGGAGGCGTCGACTGGAGCTTTGGCCGCAAGCGTGGGCTCGGCCTCTGATTAAGACAAGAAAGGACCGCCATCATGTCGGCCACGAAAATCCTCTGGGGTCAGATACTCACTGTCTCCTTGATCGTGCTGTTGGCGACTTGGACGGCGACGCAATGGACGGCATGGAGGCTGGGGTTCCAGGCCCAACTCGGTCCGCCCTGGTTCGAGCTCGCAGGTTGCCCCGTCTACTATCCACCCGCTTTGTTCTGGTGGTGGTATTTCTACGATGCCTACGCCCCGAATATCTTCGTGGAAGGCGGGTTGATTGCCGTCTCCGGTGGCTTCCTGTCGATCGTTGTCGCGATCGGCATGTCGGTTTGGCGCGCACGCGAAGCCAAGAATGTCCAGACCTATGGTTCGGCGCGGTGGGCGGACAGGAGGGAGGTGGAGGGCGCCGGTCTGCTCGGCGCCGATGGTGTGGTGCTCGGCCGCTATGACCGCCATTACCTCCGCCACGACGGGCCTGAGCATGTGCTGTGCTTCGCCCCGACCCGGTCGGGGAAGGGTGTCGGCCTGGTGGTGCCTTCGCTACTAACCTGGCCGGGGTCGGCGATCGTCCACGACATCAAGGGTGAGAACTGGCAACTCACCGCCGGCTTTCGTGCCATGCACGGCCGCGTGCTGCTTTTCGATCCGACCAATTCGAAATCGTCGGCCTACAATCCTCTCCTGGAAGTCCGCCGCGGCGAATGGGAGGTTCGCGACGTCCAAAACATTGCCGACATTCTGGTTGATCCGGAAGGCAGCCTGGAGAAGCGCAACCACTGGGAAAAGACCAGCCACGCGCTTTTGGTGGGCGCGATCCTTCACGTTCTCTACGCCGAGAAGGACAAGACCCTGGCCGGTGTCGCCGCCTTCCTCTCCGATCCGAAGCGCCCGATCGAGACCACGCTTGCGGCAATGATGAAGACGCCCCATCTCAGCGAGGCGGGTCCGCATCCGGTCATCGCAAGCGCGGCGCGCGAACTGCTCAACAAATCCGACAACGAACGCTCCGGTGTGCTCTCCACCGCGATGTCCTTCCTCGGTCTCTACCGCGACCCCGTCGTGGCAGAGGCGACGCGGCGCTGCGACTGGCGGATCAGCGACATCGTCGGCGGCAAACAACCGGCAACGCTCTACCTTGTCGTGCCTCCCTCAGACATCAATAGGACAAAACCGCTCATCCGCCTCATCCTCAATCAGATCGGACGCCGCCTGACTGAAGAGCTGCATGCCAAAAAAGGCCGGCACCGGCTATTGCTCATGCTCGATGAATTTCCAGCACTCGGCCGTCTCGACTTCTTCGAGAGCGCGCTGGCCTTCATGGCCGGCTATGGTTTGAAAAGCTTCCTCATCGCCCAGTCGCTGAACCAGATCGAGAAGGCCTATGGCCCGAACAACTCGATCCTCGACAACTGCCATGTTCGTGTGAGCTTTGCCACGAACGATGAAAGGACTGCCAAACGTGTGTCCGACGCGCTCGGCACGGCAACCGAAATGCGGGCGATGAAGAATTATGCCGGCCACCGGCTCTCGCCCTGGCTCGGACATCTCATGGTGTCGCGGCAGGAGACAGCCCGCCAGTTGCTGACCCCTGGCGAGATCATGCAGCTTCCACCGACCGACGAGATCGTGATGGTGGCGGGCACGCTGCCGATCAGGGCGAAGAAGGCGCGCTACTACGAGGATGCCCGCTTCCGGGACCGCGTGTTGCCGCCGCCCGAACTGGCCCGATCCGAACAGGGCGATCTTGACGAGTGGACCCAATTGCCGCTTCCAACCCGCACGGAGGTTGCCGAGAGTACAGACACGCCACGGCAGGACGACGGAGATCCAACCGGGTCGGAGCTGCGGCTGCAGCCCGAACTCAATCGTTCGCTCCCAGTTGAGAAAATGGCTCCGATCGATAATGAGTTCGAGGTCGAGCCGCCGGACGACAGCGACGACGACGAAGCTGTCAGAAATCGACGCCTGAATCGCCTCATACGGGGTGTAGCGCGGCAGGTTTCGCTCGATCCCGATGACGGTATGGACTTGTAGCCGCCATGTCCGCCCGCAAGAAGAAGGTGCAGATCTCTGTCTATCTCGATCAGGTAGTCATGACGATGTTGGCGGATTACGCGGCGCGTCGCGAACAATCCCAGTCGATGATCGCGGAAGCTGCCATCGCATCGTTCCTGTCGCCGGACGCGGATGAGCGTCGCGAGGCGGCGATCGCCAAACGCCTCGACCAGATCGACCGCCGCCTGACCAGGCAGGAGCGCGACATCGGTATCGCGGTCGAGACACTTGCCGTGTTCGTCCGCTTCTGGCTCGCGACGACACCAGCTTTGCCGGAGCCCGCCGCCCAGGCGGCGCGTGCCAAGGCGGCCGAACGCTACGAGGCCTTCGTCGCGGCCTTGGGCAGGCGCCTGGCGAAGGGCCCGAAACTGCGCCAGGAGATTTCGGAGGATATCAATCCAGCTGATGACAAAGGCATGCCATCTTCCGCCGGAATTTAGCCTGTCGTTCATTGCCAGTTGCTGATTGAGGCGGGACGGCGATCCGCCGGGGGGCTGGACATTCCACGTGACGTTGACCTGGCAGCGATCGCCTAATCAGCGGGGAGTATGGCGGTTGTCTTCCCCGACATGCCTTGATCCGTCAATTCACCCAGAAAGCGACTGAAGGGCACGATGTCCAGGTGGACACTGGCCTGCTCCAGTGCAGCCATGTAGGCAGAGCGGCGTTGGACGGGAATGACAGCCCAGGGATAACCGCCGGCCGCCATCATGACATTCATCAGGAACCGTCCCATGCGACCGTTTCCATCCATGTACGGATGGATATAAACGAAGATGAAATGGCCAAGGACGACACGCACCGCCGGATGCTCCTCCGTCTCGAGCATCTCCAGGAAAACGGGCATCGCATCCCGCACGGCGTTGGGTGGCAGCGGAACATGCATGGAATTGCGAATAAAAACGCGTTCACTGCGATAGCCAGCCAAGTCACCGGGTTTGACGATACCGGCGGCAACGCTGGGTGCGAATAACTCGCGGTACCACCCGCCATGATCGTCATCGACGACGCTGCCAGGGTTTTTGTTGGCCAGCACGGACCCAACGCTGCGCTTTACCGCTTCGAAGGCCTGGTAGTAACCGCGCGCCGCGAGCGCGTCGCGGTGAGCGCCGTCCTGCGCATTCTCGTCGGGGGTCCAGGAGCCGCTGCGCACCCGCTCTATCAGTTCGGGGCTGACCCGGTACCCTTCGATGGAAAGCGAGTGGTAGGCGTCGGTGACATACATGTCGTCAACGCGTCGGAGATAGCCATCGACATCGTTCGGGCGGCCTGGCGCCTCCGGAAAATTGTCGATCACTGCACCACGCATCTCCTGCCACATCAGCCTGATCCGTCCGGCATAAGGTGACGTCTCGCGGCGCGGCAGCGACAATTCCATCTGTGTATCGAACGGATCGGTCTCGCGAATCGTGTAATCGGCGGCCTGCATGCTGCGGACAATGTCGTCTGCGATCCGTTCGCGGCCGATGTTGCGAAAAGCACCAGCGAGACGGCCGGCAATTGTGCTGTGGCCTCCTTCCAGAAGTCGCGTGAGAATTTCCGATGCATCCGAAAACATCGCCAATGCCGTCCGCGCATCGGTCGGTTTTTGGGCGAAGAAGCTGGGGGAGGCTTCGACGAGCGCCGCCGGCAAGGCGTAGAGACGAAGGCCGTCGATCTCGGCAATATCGTTAGCGACCGGCATTTTGGCCCGGACGTCGAAAATCGACGTGTCGTGCAAAAGCGCCGTGGGTTTGTTGCCCCCGGCCGGCGATCGCACCAGCAATTGCCTCGGGACGCCACGATTGCCCGCATGGAAGGAGAGGGAGGGTTCGGGGGCGATGCACCAGTCCCTGTCGAAGCGATCATTCAAATAACTGACGCAGAAGTCCCAGAACGAGGCGCACCAGCCCGTGGTCTCGCCCTGACGCTGGTGAGGACTGGACGAGACATACCAGCCTTTCATGACTTCTTGCAGGAAGCCATTTTTGACAAGCCGTTCGCGATGGGTACGGGATAGGTCGGCTGAGCGAATAGCAACGGCGTGCCGGTCCTGAAGTGCCTTGAGCGCGGCGAGCGCCTCGGCCAATTTCTCATGCGGCGGTGCCATTTTTGGGCGATCCTCAGGTTTTCGTGTTGCGCGCTAATTAGGTTTTTGCACCGCGCTTTAATTAGGGAATAATGTTGAGCGACAATTAGGGTATTATGTTGCACCATGGTTAGGGTATTGTGCAAGGTCGTTCAAAAAAATCTGCGGAACGTGCTTGATCCTGCGCCACCGAACCGCTGATCTCCGCTTCGGCCATTGCCAACGTTGCCGATGTCGATGAACGTCGCGAGGCCGCGATCACGAAGCGCCTCCGCCAAGTCGACAGGCGTCTCGACCGACAGGACGCGATATTGGCATCGCGGTCGAGACCCTCGCGGTGTTCGTTTGCTTGTGGCTCGCGACCACACCCGCCTTGCCGGAGCCCGCGGCCCAGGCCGCGCGCGCCAAGGCGACCGAACGATACGACGCCTTCGTCACGGTCTTGGGGAGGCGCCTGACGAAGGGACCGAAACTGCAGCAGGAGATTTCGGAGGCCGTCAATCCGATCGACGATGATGGGATGCAATGAAGGGCGATGGCTGTCTTCGTCATCACCATGGCGGCCGGCACCGCGAAGGACAACGACGGCGGTGATGCTGATGATGATCAGCAGGCGATGAGCAAAGCTCGCAGTCGTGACGCTTTTAGTCATCGCCACGCCATCAGCGCTGCCTCAGCGGAGAGGCAGTCGGCAGCCACGCCATGAGCGCTGATTGTACCCATCTGGATAGAGGCCTTCGGTGGCTTTGCATTTCTTCTTTGCCGACCTGTGATCATGATAAACTTGCATCAGCAAGCAGAAGCGCTCGCTTGCCTATTGCCGACCTGACTGACCCGACAAGCTGTTCGGGAAAGCCGCGCCGCAATTTGGAGATCACGGCCTCGGCCTGCTTCTCCGCGTTTGCGGAAATGTCTTCGAAAATCCTGCGTATGGCAGGCGTCCCCACGCCAGCAATATCAGCGGTCTGCATGAAGTGGCGGGGCATAATCTCATGCACCGAATAGTGCCGGCTCTTGCCGACTGACATTGCCAGCTTGAATTTCTTGCGGGGAATCTGTCCGGCATCCAGGCTGGGCTGCGCTGTCAGTACGTCGTAGAGGGGCGTCATACGAAACCGTCCGCCAGGGCTTAGAAAGATACTGAAGTTCTTGGCATGGCCGTCGGTCGCGCCAATCAGCCAGAATATTATGCAAGCGCGCAGGAAGCCGGCGATGTCCTCGTCGGGCGTGTCACTGCCCTTCAGAAGCTCGACAATCTGAGCGATGCCAGGACCGCCCTCGGACTGATATTTGCGCGTGGGCGGCACCGATAGGGCTTGGCAGATATCCTCCTGCGGCAGGCGCAGAAGTCGGCCGTCGCGGGCCCACAGCCTGTCGAAGCGCTCGACGATCAGCGTGCGGCGCTCCCCGAAATCAGCGATCTCTGCCCGGGCCGCGGGAACGCCGAACGCCTCGAGCAGCTTGAGGCACAGATACTCGTTCTCAACGCTATTGGATAGGTCGATGCCGTTGGGCAACCGGCCGATCTGCGGTTTCAAGATGTGGGTGGTCGCAGCCGTGCCGATTGGCTTGAACCAGCGTCCGTCAGAGCGCAAGAGCGCCGTCTTTTCCTGCGCGCCCGCGATCGAGATGCGGAAATCCTCGTCCTCGCCAAGACCGAGAGGAGCGATAGCGAGGTTCTTGATTATCCCGGCGATCTCTCTGTTGCTGACGGGCTTGCCATCGCTGCTGCCGGGATTGCCGGGATCGATGCCATCGGGCAGGAATTGCAGCGCGCCGACACAATCATGGCCGACGGCGGCGAGCATGCTGTAGGCGTCGGTACCTTCCGCGCCTACGCGTTCGGCAACGCGCTTGCGGATGGCTTCATTGTCGGGAAGCAGGTTGTCGAAGACATTGATCACAGGCGCGCCGATATAGCGGTCCTCGCGCAACGGGAGGGAGAGCGAGACCGGGAAGGTGCCGCGCCAGTCCAGCCATTCGCCGGCGTATTGGAAGTCTATTGCGCCCGTCGGTTCCCTGCGCAGCACGCCCACCAGGCGCCCGTTCAGAAAGACGTTCAGCGGTGCGTGAACCGGCCGCCGCGCCATCAGAACAGGTCTTCGATGTCAGTGGCGCTGCCTTTGCTGCGCGCGCGAACGACGAGCTCAAGGTCGAGTGCGGATAAAGCGGCCATCAACGTGCGAAGCTGCACCGCGGGCTCGCCCGCTTCGAGGCGGGACACCGTGCCCTGGCGCAGGTGGATCTGGTCGCCAAGCGCCCCTTGCGTGAGGTCGGCTTGCCTGCGGGCGCGACGCAGGATGGCGCCGAGTTGCTTTTCATTGCGAGCGATCTGGTCGGTCATTGTAGCCTCCAAGCGCCAACATACGCGATCGCGTATAAAGTTTCAATATACGCGATCGCGTTTAAACCAGAGATATACGCGATCCCGTATAAATGCTAGGTATACGCGATCGCGTATGGTGCGCAATGATGGCTCTCGCAGCGTCGCGCTTGCGGTCGTCCCCTTTCCATCGGATAGAAAAATGAGATCAGGCAACAGTTGTTGTAGCCAGCCGGTCAGGCGTTGGCTTGGGAGTTCTCACGCCCGCGAACGGCTCATGCCTATAGGCTCTAAGTTCACCCGGCCCGACTGCAGAGGCGTTTCAAAGCGGTGGATGGCGCGATAGCGGCACCGCCGATCTCCTGTATTTGTACGCCACGCCACTACGACGATCGAAACTTGTTGAACCGGCCCGATTTCTGGTTCTCTTGATCATCCTCGAGCGGGGACGGCCTGAGTTGTCCCCGACTGAAACGGGGACTAGATCGTGGTTTCGCACAACAATTCCGAAGGCCGCGCGCGCAGTTCGCGCATGCTGCGCACAGCGCTCGGAGCCGAAATAACACGGCTCCTTGACGATCCCTCGGTCGTCGAAGTCATGCTGAACCCCGATGGCCGTATCTGGGTGGACCGCCTTGCCGAAGGTCTGGCCGAGACGGGAGAGGTGCTGTCTGCCGCCGATGGCGAGCGCATCGTGCGTCTCGTCGCCCATCACGTCGGTGCTGAGGTGCATCCGCGCTCTCCGAGGGTCTCTGCTGAATTGCCCGAAACCGGAGAACGCTTCGAAGGACTGCTGCCGCCGGTCGTTGCCGCGCCAGCCTTCGCAATCCGCAAGCCCGCTGTCGCGATCTTCACACTCGAAGACTACGTGGCGGCAAGCATCATGACAGCCGACCAGGCGACGACGCTACGCGCTGCCGTCGCTGCCCGCGCGAATATCCTCGTCGCCGGCGGCACATCCACGGGCAAGACGACCCTGACCAATGCCTTGCTGGCCGAGGTGGCGAAGGGGGCCGACCGCGTCGTCATCATCGAGGACACCCGCGAACTCCAGTGCGCCGCGCCCAACCTGGTCGCCATGCGGACAAAGGATGGTGTCGCCACACTCTCAGACCTGGTCCGATCCTCAATGCGCCTGCGACCAGACCGCATCCCGATCGGCGAAGTGCGCGGCGCCGAAGCTCTCGATCTTCTGAAGGCATGGGGCACCGGGCACCCTGGCGGCATCGGCACTATCCATGCCGGAACCGGGATCGGGGCGCTGCGCCGTCTTGAGCAACTCATCCAGGAAGCTGTCGTCACTGTTCCACGCGCGCTGATCGCCGAAACAATAGATCTAGTCGCTGTCCTGGCTGGCCGTGGTTCCGCGCGGCGGCTGACCGAACTCGCACGCATCGATGGGCTTGGACCCGACGGCGACTACCGCACCTCCCAGGCCACCCCGAACACCACAGGAGACAATTCATGATCAGCAAGCTTTCGCGCGAGCACCTGGCTACAGCGGCCACAACCCTCATCGTCTCTCTCATGGTAGCCCCGGCCGCCAATGCCGCCGGCTCGTCGATGCCGTGGGAGCAGCCGCTGGAGAAGATCCTTCAGTCGATCGAAGGCCCGGTCTCCAAGATCATTGCCGTGATCATCATCATCGTCACGGGGCTGACGCTTGCCTTTGGCGATACTTCCGGCGGTTTCCGGCGGCTGATCCAGATCGTCTTTGGCCTGTCGATCGCCTTCGCGGCGTCGAGCTTCTTCCTGTCGTTCTTCTCATTCGGCGGCGGGGCGCTGATCTGATGGCAATCGCTTTCGAACAACTCAACGCGGTGCCGGGGTTCACCGTCGCCGTTCATAGGGCACTGACCGAACACATCCTGCTCGGCGGCGCGCCGCGCTCCATCGCAATTCTGAACGGCACGCTGGCAGGCGCCGTTGGCCTCGGCCTGCGTCTGTGGCTGATCGGTCTCATCATCTGGGCCCTTGGGCATTTCACGGCGGTGTGGGCTGCAAAACGCGATCCCCTGTTCGTGGAAGTCGGCCGCCGGCATCTGCGCCTCCCCGCTCATCTGTCGGTTTGAGGGCGCGGTGATGATGAACCTTGCCGAATATCGTCGCACCGTGAGCCGTCTTGCCGACTACCTGCCATGGGTTGCGCTCGTCGCACCGGGCGTGGTGCTCAACAAGGATGGGAGCTTTCAGCGAACTTCGCAGTTGCGCGGACCAGATCTCGAATCCGCTGTGGCTGCCGAACTGGTCGCGGTGGCCTCCCGCATCAACAATGCCTTCCGTCGCCTCGGTTCGGGTTGGAGCATCTTTGTCGAGGCGCAGCGGCACGACGCGGCGACTTATCCTGAAAGCCAGTTTCCCGATCCCGCCTCTTATCTCGTCGACGCCGAGCGCAAAGCCGAGTTCGAGGAGGAAGAAGTTCATTTCGTGTCGAGCTACTTCCTTACCTTCCTCTATCTGCCGCCGGCCGAGGATGCGGCGCGCGCTGAGACTTGGCTCTACGAGGGACGCGAACAGTCCGGCATAGATGCCAACGAAATCCTGCGCGCTTTTATCGACCGCACCGAGCGCGTGCTCTCCTTGCTCGACGGCTTTATGCCGGAATGCCGGTGGCTCGATGACAGCGAGACGCTGACCTACCTGCACTCAACTGTCTCGACGAAGCGTCATCGTGTGCGCGTCCCGGAGACACCGATCTATCTGGATGCGCTGCTGGCCGACCAGCCGCTGACCGGTGGCCCTGAACCGCGGCTTGGCGACCAGCATTTTCGCGTGCTCACCATCGTCGGCTTCCCGACCGCGACCACACCGGGTCTGCTCGACGACCTCAACCGGCTCGCCTTTCCCTATCGCTGGTCGACTCGCGCAATCCTGCTCGACAAGACCGATGCCGCCAGGCTGCTGACGAAAATACGGCGGCAATGGTTCGCCAAACGCAAGTCCATTGCAGCGATCCTGAAGGAGGTCATGACGAACGAGGCCTCCGTGCTCGTGGACACCGACGCCGCCAACAAATCCGCCGACGCCGACATGGCTTTGCAGGAGCTCGGGGCCGACGTGGCGGGCATGGCTTATGTCACCGCGACCGTCACCGTCTGGGACGCCGATCCACGCGTGTCCCAAGAGAAACTTCGTCTCGTTGAGAAGGTCATCCAGGGGCGCGACTTCACGGCCATGACCGAAACCATCAATGCCGTCGACGCCTGGCTCGGCTCTTTGCCCGGACATGCCTACGCCAATGTCCGCCAGCCGCCCATCTCGACACTCAATCTCGCCCACATGATTCCCCTCTCTGCCGTGTGGGCGGGGCCGGAACGGGACGAGCACTTCGGTGCGCCCCCCTTGCTCTACGGCAAGACCGAGGGCTCGACCCCGTTCCGGTTGTCCCTGCATGTCGGCGACGTCGGCCATACCCTGGTTGTCGGGCCCACGGGCGCTGGCAAGTCGGTGTTGCTCGCGCTGATGGCCCTGCAGTTTCGCCGTTATGCGCGCAGCCAGGTCTTTGCCTTCGATTTCGGCGGCTCGATCCGCGCCGCAACGCTTGCCATGGGCGGCGACTGGCACGACCTCGGCGGCGAATTCACCGAAGGCACTGAAGCCTCGGTCTCCCTCCAACCACTTGCCCGCATCCACGACACTCATGAACGCGCCTGGGCGGCCGACTGGGTCGTGGCAATCCTGGCCCGCGAAGGCGTTCCCATAACTCCGGATGCCAAGGAACATATCTGGACCGCTCTGACGTCGCTCGCCTCGGCGCCAGTTGAAGAGCGCACCGTCACCGGCTTGAGCGTGCTGCTGCAAGCGAACGATCTGAAGCAGGCTCTCCGCTCCTATTGTATTGGAGGCCTCTACGGCCGCTTGCTCGATTCCGAGGCGGAGCGCCTTGGCGGCGCATCCGTGCAGGCCTTCGAGATTGAAGGTCTCGTTGGCACCGGCGCCGCCCCAGCGGTTCTGTCCTATCTGTTCCATCGGATCGGTGACCGGCTCGACGGGCGGCCGACATTGCTCATCATCGACGAGGGCTGGCTCGCCCTTGACGACCAAGGTTTCGCCGGCCAGCTGCGCGAATGGCTGAAGACGCTGCGCAAGAAGAACGCCAGTGTCATCTTTGCCACCCAGTCGCTGTCCGACATCGACAATTCGAACATCGCGCCCGCGATCATCGAGAGTTGTCCGACCCGGCTGCTGTTGCCGAACGAACGCGCGATCGAGCCGCAGATTACAGCGATTTATCGCCGCTTCGGCCTCAATGACCGCCAGATAGAGATCCTGGCGCGGGCGACGCCGAAATGCGACTACTACTGCCAGTCCCGACGTGGCAACCGCCTCTTCGAACTTGGCTTGTCCGAAGTTGGGCTAGCGCTCTGTGCCGCATCCTCAAAAACCGATCAGGCTTTGGTCGCCAGCATCGCCGCCGAACACGGACGCGATGGCTTCCTCGCAGCCTGGTTGCGCGCCCGAGGCGCCGGTTGGGCCGCTGACCTCATTCCCGACCTTTCCACCTCCGTAACGCAAGCTGAAAAGGAGCTTCGATCATGAATAGCCGTGGAAACCGCGCGCGCACAGTATTGCTGACCGCCGCCATGCTCGCCTCACCGTTCGCGATCTCGCTGATGGTGACTGCGCCGGCACAGGCATTCATCGTCTTCGATCCGTCCAACTATTCGCAAAATGTGCTGACGGCGGCGCGATCGCTTCAGCAGATCACCAACCAGATCACCTCGCTGCAGAACCAAGCCCAGATGTTGATCAATCAGGGGCGTAATCTTGCTAGCCTCGCCTTCTCCTCCCTGCAGCAATTGCAGCAATCGGTGCAGCGGACACAACAGCTTCTGAACCAGGCGCAGAACATCGCCTTCGACGTCCAGCAGGTCGACAAGATCTTCCAGCAGCAATATGGCAGCGTCTCGCTCTCCGCGTCTGATGAACAACTCGTCACGGATGCGCGCTCGCGCTGGCAGAATACGGTTGGCGGTCTTCAGGACGCCATGCGCGTACAGGCGGGCGTCGTCGGAAACATCGACACCAATCGCACGCAGATGTCGGCGCTTGTCGGCGCCAGCCAATCAGCGACCGGCGCGCTCCAGGCGACGCAGGCCGGCAACCAGCTCCTCGCCCTTCAGGCCCAACAGCTCGCGGATCTCACTGCTGTGGTCGCCGCCAACGGTCGCGCCCAGGCACTGACCGACGCCGAACGCGCCGCGGCCGCCGACCAGGGCCGCGAGCAGCGTCGCCGCTTCCTTGTCCCCGGCTCCGGCTACCAGGCCGGCGACGCCAAGATGTTCAACCAGTGAGTTCAAGGCCATGGATGGCAGGACCTTCGCTCGCCTCGTCGCCATCGTCTTCGTCGCGGTGGCAATCACGGCGACGGCGCTCGAGATGACCCGGAAGGAGGAAAGACCGGACCACCTCCCTCCACAGACGCCGACCGCTTTGGCGCCGAACCCGCTCAGCGAGGGCCTTCGCCGCTGCCAAACCTTGGGTGAGGCTGCTTTGCGCGACGACGGTTGTCTGCGCTTGTGGGCCGAACAGCGTGACCGGTTCCTCGTGCTCAAAGCACCGTTTGCGAGCTCGGCGTCTGGCATAGCCATGCCGCTGTCGCCGGATGCGACCTCATCGGAGGCGCGATAGGTATGGGAAACACCGGGGTCATCGACCAATTCCTCGCAACATTCACGCGCTACATAGACAGCGGATTCGGCCTGCTTGGTGGCGAAGTCGCATTCGTCGCCAGCACGCTGATCGTCATTGATGTGACGCTTGCCGCGCTTTTCTGGAGCTGGGGCGCCGACGATGATATTCTCGCGCGGCTGGTCAAAAAGACGCTGTTCGTCGGGGTCTTTGCCTACCTGATTTCCAACTGGAACAGCCTTGCCCGGATCGTCTTCGTAAGCTTTTCCGGTCTCGGCCTGAAGGCGAGCGGCACCGGCTTTTCGGTCCAGGACCTGCTTCGTCCCGGCAAGGTGGCGCAAACCGGCCTCGATGCGGGACGGCCGCTGCTTGAGGCGATCTCGGGCCTGATGGGCTACGTGTCCTTCTTCGAAAACTTCATCCAGATCGCCTGCCTGCTCTTTGCCTGGGCACTGGTGCTGCTCGCCTTCTTCATCCTGGCCGTCCAGCTCTTCGTCACCCTGATCGAATTCAAACTGTCGACACTCGCCGGCTTCGTCCTCATCCCCTTCGGTCTCTTCGGCAAGACAGCCTTCATGGCCGAACGCGTGCTCGGCAATGTCATCTCATCGGGCATCAAGGTGCTTGTGCTTGCCGTCGTCATTGGTATCGGCTCGACGCTCTTCAGCGAGTTTACCCAGGGTTTTGGCGGCGAGAACCCTACGATTGACCAGGCGATGGCGATCGTGCTGGCGGCTCTGTCGCTGCTTGGTCTTGGCATTTTCGGCCCCGGTATTGCCAACGGTCTTGTCTCCGGCGGACCGCAGCTTGGCGCGGGAGCAGCCGTCGGAACAGGGCTCGCGGCAGGCGGGATGGCGCTGGTTGCAGGCGGGACTGCCGGCCTTGCGATGCGGGGCGGAACTGCTGCTTTGTCCGCGGCCCCAGCAGCGGCACGGAGCGGCTCGTTCCTCGCAGGTGGCGCGTCGAGCGCCTATACGCTCGGCTCCGCCGGCCAGCCTGGCGCCGCCGGCATCGCCTCCGGGCTGGGCGGCGTTGCAAGCGCGGGTGTGTCTGGTGCCGCCTCGCCGCTCAAACGCGCCGCCGCGCGCGCCAGCCAATCGATGAAGTCGAGCTTCGCGTCCGGCGCAAATTCGGCCGCTGCCGCCACCGGTGGTTCATCGACCCTGGGGACCGTAGGAGGCGCTGCCGAAGCGGCCAACGATCGGTCCGTCGGCCGCGACGGACAAGCAGGCAGCAGCGCGGCCAAGAGCCCACCCGACTGGGCCAAACGCATCCAGCGATCCCAGCGCCTGTCGCATGGCGTCCAGACCACAGCGCACGCCGTGCGCGCCGGTGAAGCCCACGGCAGTGGCACCTCGATTTCTCTCTCCGAAGGCAAATGACCAATGGACATATTTCGACGAGCCGCCGTCCACTACGGCAAGACCCCTCAGCCGGAAACGCCTTATCAGAAGGCGGCGCAGGTCTGGGACGAACGCATCGGCTCTGCGCGTGTGCAGGCCAGGAACTGGCGGTACATGGCCTTCGGATCGCTGATCCTTTCGGCTGGCCTCGCCTGCTCGGTTGTCTGGATGTCAGCCCGCGGTTCGGTCGTGCCGTGGGTAGTCCAGGTCGATGCGCTCGGACAGGCGCAGACGGTCGCGCCGGCGACTGCCGACTACAAGCCAACCGATCCGCAAATCGCCTGGCATCTCGCCCGCTTCGTCGAGCAGGTTCGATCGATCCCGGCCGATCCGATCATTGTGCGCCAGGATTGGCTGCGCGCCTATGAATGGACCACCGACCAGGGTGCGGCGGCGCTCAATGATTATGCCCGTGCAAACGAACCCTTTTCCAAAGTCGGCAAGCAGCAGGTGGCTGTCGAGGTCTCCTCGGTCATCCGTGCCTCCGCGGATTCGTTCCGCGTCGCCTGGACCGAGCGCCGCTATGAAAACGGCCAGCTCTCCACCACGGAACACTGGACCGCGATCCTGACGATTGTGGTCCAGCCGCCGCATGACGCCGAACGACTTCGGGTGAACCCGCTGGGGATCTACGTCAACGCCATCAACTGGTCACGGGAGATGAGCCAATGAGCCTCGCGCTGCATGCTGACGCATTTCCAGCCGTTCGTGGATCAGCACTTGCTTCGGTGTTTCTCTCGGGGTTCGTGCTCACGAGCTGTGCCACGCTCCAGAAGCCGCCACAGATTGCCTATGATGCCTACGTGCCGCCATTGCCATCCGTCCCGGCAAGATCGGCCGAAGAGAAACCCAGGCCGCCACACATTCCACCAGGCTGGACACCGACGCTGGGAGGCGCGGTCGGCGATACGCCGACTGCGCGCGTCGAGAACGCCAACGCGGCCGCGCGTGTCCAGCCGCGACGCGAGGGCTATTACAACGCCATCCAGATATATCCCTGGAGCGAAGGGGCGCTCTACCAGGTCTACGCCGCACCCGGGCAGATAACGGACATCGCGCTTGAGCCCGGCGAGAACCTGACTGGCAGCGGTCCGATTGCGGCGGGGGACACCGCGCGCTGGATCATTGGTGACACCGAGAGCGGCTCGGGCGTGACCCGACGCGTTCACGTGCTGGTGAAGCCCTCGCGTGCGGACATCACCACCAACCTCGTCATCACCACCGACCGCCGCAGCTACATGATCGAGCTGCGGGCGGGCGAGAAGCCTTATATGCCGGCTGTGGCATGGGCGTATCCAGCTCACCCCGCCAGCCAGCAGCAGAGCCTGCCCGCAACGCCCTTGATCCCGGACCTTGCCGGGCGGAACTACCGCTATGGTCTCACAGGCGACACGCCGCCTTGGAAACCCATCGCCGTCTATGACGATGGCAGACATGTCTATATCGAGTTCCCTCGCGGAATCGTACAGGGCGAGATGCCGCCGCTCTTCGTCATCGGTCCGGACGGCGAAGCCCAGATCGTCAACAGCCGGGTGTTCCAAAATATCCTGATCGTCGATCGCCTGTTCGGCGCGGCCGAACTGCGTCTTGGCGGCGGCAAACGGCAACAGACCATGGGGATCGTCCGAAACGATGGGATCAAGACGGATCGATTGCGCTGGTTGCCCAGCTCCAGTGCCGCATCGAAAGTCATCAACTCACCGAGGCAAAGGGGAGGGGAGCTGTCATGAACGAGAACGAAACCGCCACTACGCCGATGCGACTTCGCGCCGAGCCGCCGCGCGTGACCCGTCTGTCGCGCAAGGCGATCGCTGGCGTCGCCTTCTTCGCGTCGTTCGGCATCAGCGGCGCGCTGGTATACGCGCTTCAGACGCGCGGCAGCGACATCCAGGGCACGGAACTCTATTCGACCTCCAACCGGCAGCCGGCTGATGGGCTCGCCAACCTGCCACGCGACTATACCGGCCCCGTCCTTGGGCCGCCGCTGCCGGGCGATCTCGGCCGTCCGATACTCGACGCCCAGAACAAGGGGCAGCCCGTCGTTTCGCCGATGATCGCGGCGCCCGGTGTCGACGAGGCTGAACAACGCCGCCGAGCCGAAGAGGAGGCGGCCCGGACATCTCAGGTCTTCTTCCAGGCAGGGGTTGCGACCGACGCCACAGCCGAACATCGGATCGATGTCGCCGCGCAGGACCTCGCCGGTCCGGCTCCTGCCGGACAGACGCCGCAAGACCGCCAGCTTGCCTTCCTCAATGCAGCCGCCGACCGCAACATCGTCGCGCCCGACCGTGTCGCGCCTCCGGCTTCACCCTATGTGCTTCAGGCCGGAGCCGTTATCCCGGCCGCCCTGATAACAGGTATCCGTTCCGACCTGCCCGGTCAGATCACCGCCCAGGTGACCGAGAACGTATATGACAGCCCGACCGGACGCGCACTCCTGATCCCGCAAGGCACAAGGGTGATCGGCCAATACGACAGTGGGGTAGGATTCGGGCAACGGCGTGTGCTGCTTGTCTGGAACAGGCTGATTTTCCCGGACGGCCGTTCGATTGTTCTGGAGAGGCAACCTGGCGCGGACGGGCAGGGCAATGCCGGCGTCGAGGATCGCGTCGACTACCACTGGGGCGAGCTGTTCAAGGCCGCCGCGCTCTCGACCATACTCAGTGTTGGGGCTGAGGCTGGCTCATCGGGCCAGGAGAGCGACATCGTGCGTGTGCTGCGCAGCGGGGCTTCCGACAGCGTCAGCCAGGTCGGTCAGCAGATCGTCCAGCGCCAGCTCGAAATAGCGCCGACGCTAACGATACGGCCAGGCTTTCCGGTGCGCGTTCTGGTCACGCGCGATCTTGTCCTCGAACGTTACGGTGGCTGAAATGGTCAAGCTGAAGCTGGCGCCGATTGCCGATGACAAGCCGGTCAAAGTCACTGTGGAATTGCCCGCACGCCTGCATCGCGATCTAACCAGGTATGCCGAGATTCTTGGAGGAGAATCTGGGCAGCCTGCTACTGATCCCCTGCGCTTGATCGTGCCCATGCTTGAGCGTTTCATCGCCACGGATCGCGGCTTCGCGAAAGCCAAGCAGGGGCGGAAGGCTCAGTTCTAGGCGGTTAAGAGGAACGATCAGCGCCGCGCGATGCAGCGTGTAGCGGGAGAACAGTCGGTGCGCTTTGCGCTATCGGGTGAAAAGCAGACAGGATCGCCTCGAGAGAGACTTCCAGTGCGCTGGAAAAGACCCGGCCTTTCTGCCAGACCGCAACGTAGTGGTAGAGGGCCGATGGCTCGACCGGCTTTGCCCCCAGTTCGAACGCCGCATATTCACGGGCGATGATTTCGTTGGTGATGGACACACCAAGGCCGGCCGAGACAAACCCCACCTCATAACCATGGGAGTCGTATTCCACCAGGATATCCGGCTCAATGCCGGCGAAGCGCAGCGCGTTGAAGTTCATTTGATGCGACGCAAACTGAGGGTCGATGTCGACGATCTTTTCCCCCGCAAGATCATGCGCTTCGACACATGTCTTTTTTGAAAAACGGTGGTTGCGGTGGAAGATGCACACGTTGCGTGCCGAGCCGATTGGTGCCCATTCAAACAGCCGGGTATCCAGAGGCAGCCTTGAAATCCCGAGATCCGCCCGCCCAGACAGGATATGCTCGCCCACCTGCTCATAATTGCCCGAAATTGACCGGACACTCGAAGCCGTTTTCGACCGGATGGTCGCCACGACCTTTGGCAATGTCACGAACCCGAAGACGGCGGGTGCGGCAATTGCGATCCGCTGCTTCTCATCGTTCTTCATTGCGAAAATCGATGCTTCCAGCCGATCCAGCGACGCCAGGGCTATTTCTACATTGCGCAGGAGTTCCCAGGCCTCCCGAGATGGAAGGATGCGGTTGGTTGACCTCTCGAAGAGTTTGAGGCCGAGCGCGGTCTCAAGTTGCTTCACCTGCTGACTTACCGCGGGTTGGCTTATCCCGAGCGCGGCAGCTGCTCGCCTCGTCGATCCGGTCCGCAGCACCTGACGAAACACCTGCAATTGTCGGAGCTTCAGGTCGCTCTGCAGCAACTCCATTTTACGCCCTTTTCCGAGAACGCCTGAGCCACATGCGAAATTGACCCGGCGGACCGCGGTGAGAATTGAATCGGCCTTGAGCGACCTAAAACTCAAGTCGCCAAGCAAGCACCGAATCCACAAGCATATAGTCACTATAGTGACTGGTAAATAGGGTGGTTTGCTTGTCGCTATGCGCGCATGCGCCTTGCGGAGATTTTTGGAGCAAACGTTCGTAGAGTCCGGCAGGAGCGCGGCATGACCCTGGAATCTTTGGCTACCGAAGCTGGCCTTGCGTACAGCTACATGGGCGGCATTGAGCGTGGGCAGAAGAACCCTTCTCTCAACGTAGCGGAGAGGATTGCAAAGGCACTGGAGAGCGATCCGGTCACATTGTTTTGCCGGTCTCCTGCACCCTAGCTTGACCATCCATTTTAAGCGGCGGAGGGCGAGCGCGCTCGGCCTTAGTGCGACTCCGCGACGAGCACATCTCGCGTTGCCCTTCAGAATTTGATTGCGTATATAACTAACCGTTATAGCTCAAATTGTGAAATTTATAGATTGAATGAAAAAACGGTGCCAGTAATCTGGAGGACAGTCCTGGAAATTTATTGCAGGATGTCCCTAAGTTGATTTCGCAATTTTGGTCGCGAGCCAGAGATGTGCCGTTGAAAGACGCGGCACGTATTGCGAAATCGCGAGCCGATGGAAGAGCCTCATGGGCGGTTTTGCTGCTCAATTTGCTGTCGCCTTCATGGTTACCGTGGGTCTTGCTCTTGTCAGCGGATTGCTTGGCACCGTATTCGGCCTGTTGTTGGCCATATCGAAGGGCAAGCCTGCGCCCCGTTTCAAAGGTGTAGTGACGGCTTACACGACTGTGGTTCGGGGTGTTCCAGAACTCCTCATTATCCTCCTCATCTATTTCGGGGGAACCACCTTCGCCAGCAAGCTTGCTGGCAGGTATGTGGAGGTGAACGCTTTCACCGCTGGGGTCATCGCGCTTACTGTCGTCTTCAGCGGCTATGCGACGGAAGTCTTCCGCGGCGCGATCGCGGCGGTGCCAGCGGGCCAGACCGAAGCCGCGAAGTCGCTTGGGCTGAACGCCTGGCAGCGGTGGCTGTTCATCGTTGGTCCGCAGATGCTGAGGCTGGCGCTGCCCGCCTATGGCAATCTTTGGATATCGCTCTTCAAGGATACGGCGCTCGTCTCTGTCGTCGGGCTGACCGACATCATGCGCGTTGCCTACGTCGGCGCCGGATCCTTGCGCGCGCCGTTGACCTTCTACCTTGCGGCATCCGCTTTCTATCTCTCCCTGACGACGATCACTTTGCTGTCGATCCGATTGGCGGAGCGGCGCTACCCCGCCTTCGGTCGATAGAAGGGCGCTCCCATGAACTTGGGCTTGATGTTCGACGCGTTACTGGTTCTGCCCTCGGGCATCGGTCTCACCTTGACCCTTACAGTCCTGTCGTTGACGGCCGGATTTCTTCTGTCGGTGCCGCTGGCGTTCGCCCGCGCGTTTGGACGCCCGAGCCTGTCGCTCTCAGTGCTCGCTTACACCTACGCATTTCGTGGAACGCCCATGCTCGTTCAGCTCTTCCTGCTCTACTATGGTCTGAGCCAGCTTGAGGCCGTGCGCGCCAGCATCTTCTGGGTGATCCTGCGAGACCCCTTCTGGTGCGCCCTGTTCACCTTTTCGCTGAACAGCGGCGCGCATACCACCGAAATATTGTGCCGCGGTCTCCAGTCTGTGCCGAACGGTGTCGTTGAAGCCGCCAAGGCGCTTGGCCTGAAACGCTTGCAAATCGCTCGCCTCGTCACCTTTCCGATCGCATTCCGGATTTCGCTTCCTGCTTACGGAAACGAGGTCGTTGGGATGATCAAAGGATCATCGCTGGCAAGCACGGTGACGCTGCTCGAGATAACCGGAATGGCTCGACAGATGGTCTCGGCGACGTTCGCGCCTTACGAGATCTTCATCGTCGCCGGAGCGATCTATCTGGCGCTCACCTCAACCGCAGTGAAAGCGACCCAGGCTCTGGAGCAATGGCTTTCGACCGACGGCACGCCGAAGCAACGACGCAAGGCGCGGATGCGGCCGGCCTTGCCTGACCACGAGATCACGACATCCGTGCCGTGACGCCGCAGCCTTACGGCTTCCCACCAACACCAAATGAGAGAGGTGCCCTATGCGCATGCCCCTGGCTATTGCCATTTCTGTCGCGTTCTTGCTCACAGCACTCCCGGTCCATGCTGAAAGCGAACGCGCGATATCGATCGCCACCGAAGGTGCGTCGCCACCGTGGGACGGGACCGATGCGAATGGCGCGCTCTACGGTTACGACGTCGATGTCGGTCGCGAACTCTGCAATCGCATGAAGCTCACGTGCAATTTCGTCGCGCAGGATTGGGATGGGATCATCCCGGCGCTGCTCGTCGGCAAGTACGACGTCATCATGTCTGGCATGGCGATCACCGAGAAGCGAAAGCAGCAGATCGCGTTCTCGATCCCCTACGCCAGCGGTTTTAACCAATTCATCGTGCGCAAGGAGCTTGGGCTCGACCCGGGTGACACCAAGAAGAAGGTCAACCTCTCGACCATTGGTGACAAGGAGAAGGCAACCATCGAGAGACTCAGGTCGACCCTCAGCGGCAGAGCCATCGGCGTCTTGCGGTCATCGAATTCGGAGGCTGTCGTGAAACAACTGCTCGGCGATGTCGTGACTATTCGCAGCTACGACAGCCTCGACAATTTGAAGCTTGACCTTGCCGCAGGGCGCGTTGACGGCGGCCTCGCCGACTATTTCACGTGGCGCGATTTCCTGGAGGCGCCTGGCGGGTCGGTCGCGATGTTTTTCGGACCGGAGCTGAACGGTGGTCTCTGGGGGCCGGGTGTGGGCGCCGGCATGCGGAAAGGCGACGCAGAGTTGCTCACCAAGTTCAATGCGGCGCTCGACGCTGCCACCAAGGACGGCACGATCAAAGCGCTGAGCCTGAAGTGGTTCAAGATGGACATTTCTCCGGCCTTGCCAAAATAGCCCGGCCCCGCGGCCGACTTCGATGTGGTGCTGGCCGAATGTCGGCGCCAGACCGTTCACTACCATGAGGCGAGTTCCACGAAAGACCCATTTTGCGCGGTCGTAACCGGCCAATCATTGATCACGCATGACATCCGTCATGTTCAAGACGAACGGTTCGCGGAGGTTGTACGCTTCTTGCAGCAAGGTGACGTCGTCTTCACCAATTTCGAGTCGACGATCCTCGGCAAACATGGTGGTTGGCCGACCAAGGGCAGGTATTTCGGCTATTCCAGGGCTGAAGTGCTGGATGCATTGCAGGATATCGGTTTCAACGCGCTTGCCTTGGCGAACAACCACGCGTTCGATCTCGGTGCTGGCGGTGTCCTCTCGACGCTAGACGAAGTGAAGGGGCGTGGCTTCCTGCATGCGGGCATCGGGGTCGACGCGACCGATGCCCGCAAACCGGGCCGCCGCCGCCTAGGTAAACGCGACGTCGCCCTTCTTGCGATCGATGCCGGTCCCGGCCCGTCCAGCATGTATGCCGAGAACCACACGGCCTTTCGCCCAGCTCGCCCTGGCGTCAACCGGCTCAAGACCGTTCGGAAAATCGGGGTGCCTGACGGGCATTTCAGGCGATTGGCACGGCTTGGAGGCCATTTGCAAAGCTCTCCCTTCGAACTGACCAATTATGCGCAGCCGGAGGATCCGCCGGAGGTGGCGAGCGACAGGGAGCTCAATTTCTACGGCACCGTATTTACCCAAGCGGCCAACTTCGGCCGCATGGTCGAAGTCGATCAGGCAAGCGCGAGCATCCATCTGTCCGCCATCCGTCAGGCGGCAGCGCAAGGCGATTTCGTCATCGCCTACCTGCACCACCATCATTGGGAACCGGGTTGGCAGGATGTACCGCGCTGGGTGCAGGCCTTTGCTCGCACATGCATCGACGCCGGTGCAAACCTGTTTGTCAGTCACGGCGCCCCCGTCCTGCAGGCGGTTGAAGTCTACAATGGCTCGCCAGTCTTCTACGGTCTCGGAAATTTCCTGTTTCACGTCCATCCGGACGAGGTCGAATGGGATCCGCCGGAAGTCTGGCAGAGCATTGTCGCCGCTTGTCGCTACGATGCGAGTGGAACCCTCGAAGCCATAGACCTTCTGCCCGTCGTGATCGGCGAGATAAATGAGCGCACAGGATCCGAAACGGGCAAATTGGTTCCCGTCGCCGCCGTCGGGCACGTGGCGCGAGATATTCTCGGGGGGTTCGCAAGCCGCTCGCGTTCCTTCGGTGCCGGGATCGAAATATCCGGATACTCCGGCAGAATAGTTCTGCCTCCTGGGCGCAAATTTGGCTGACGATCAACACAAAACGGGGGCCATTGCACTGAGAATGACCTGTTGGAGCATCGAGAGACGAGAGCATTGTTGAAACCGAAACGCTCGAGTCCTTTCAGGGCAGCGCCAAAGCCAACAATCGGGCGTAACCCTCACCCCGCTGATCTTCACGTCGGCAGACAGATCGCGACCGTTCGCGTGCTGTCGGACGTTTCGCAGGCTCAGCTTGCTCGATCGATAGGCGTCAGTTTCCAACAGCTCCAAAAATACGAGAGCGCAAGGAACCGCGTCAGTGCGTCCATGATCTACGAGATTGGCAAGTCGCTGGGCGTCCCCGTCAGTCGTTTTTTCGAAGGTCTCCCGGAGAATGGGGAGGCCGGCTGTGAGGCCTCCTATCTACCGCCCGATGCGCGCATTGGCTTCATTGCCAGCTCAGAAGGACGGCGCCTGATCTCGGGGTTCCTTCAACTGCCTCCACCGGTGCGCGCCAAGTTATCTGCCCTGATCGCTGCTATCGGGGAAGAAGTGACCGTTTCTCAATGACCAATGACATGAGGCTGGCTGGAAAACCGGCACCGGCAGACGAGGTGCTTGGCGACCGGACTGAAAAGCGACTTCGAACGCGGCCGTCTTCCTCAGCTTTGCGCCTAAATGACTGATAAGGCAACATTATCATTCGTTTTATCACACCGACAGGCTGTGCGTTTCAGTGCAAAATTGATGGCGGAAAGCGCACACGCGATTTACCCTCGAAAGCATGATTCGCCTTGATCCCGCGACCGCCAGCTCGGTCGCGCCGCCGACTGTCCCTGCCTGGGCGCTTGCCGCCGGCGGCGCGTCGAGAGATGCCGAAGCCGCCTTCCATGCCGGCGCCGCCTTGGCGTCGCTGGACACGCTTGCCCGCGCGCAACCCGCTTGGTCCGGCGCATTGCGCCAGCGGCTGGCGCTCAGATGCGCCGCCGCCAGCATGCGGCTCGCCGGCCGCGCCGAGGACGAAGCCGCCCTGCGCGACGCCTGGCAGCTTTGCCCGCCCGGCGCCGACCCCGGTCCCGCCGGCGCCATTTTTTGGCGCCTGGCGCCAGTTAGCGGTGACGGATTGCTTTGCCGTGAGGCAAGGCATGTTGACATAAAGATGTCTTTATGTGATTACTGGATGTGCAGTCGTTACAAGGACAAAGAATGTCGCAAAGTCCGTCCTCACTGGACGATCTGTTTGGTCCGGCCGGCGAGAAGCGAGACGGATCGGAAATCCTGGCTACGCTTCAATCTACTGCGCGCGAACGCATCCTCATCCTCGACGGTGCCATGGGCACCCAGATCCAGGGTCTCGGTTTCCACGAGGACCATTTCCGCGGCGACAGGTTCGTCGGTTGCGCCTGTCTCCAGAAGGGCAACAACGATCTTTTGATCCTGAGCCAGCCCAAGGCGATCGAGGATATTCATTATCAGTACGCTATTGCCGGCGCGGACATCATCGAAACCAACACCTTCTCATCAACCTCCATAGCGCAGGCCGATTACGGCATGGAGAATGCCGTCTACGACCTCAATCGCGACGGCGCTCGGCTTGTCCGTCGTGCTTTGATCCGGGCACAACAGGAAGACGGCAAGCGGCGGTTTGTCGCCGGCGCTCTCGGGCCGACCAACCGCACCGCCTCGATGTCGCCGGATGTCAACAATCCCGGTTACCGCGCCGTGACGTTCGACAAATTGCGCTATTCCTATGGCGAGCAAGTGCGCGGGCTAATCGATGGCGGCGCCGACATCATCCTGATCGAGACCATCTTCGACACGCTGAACGCCAAGGCGGCGATCTTCGCCTGCAACGAGATCTTTGTCGAAAAGGGCATTCATCTGCCGGTCATGATCTCCGGCACGATCACCGATCTGTCCGGCCGCACCCTGTCGGGCCAGACGCCGACAGCTTTCTGGCATTCGGTCCGTCACGCCAGCCCGTTCACGATCGGCCTCAATTGCGCGCTCGGCGCCAACGCCATGCGCGCGCATCTGGATGAGCTTTCGGGCGTCGCCGGCACCTTTGTCTGCGCCTATCCAAATGCCGGCCTGCCCAATGAATTCGGCCGGTATGACGAGAGCCCGGAATTCATGGCTGAGCAGATCGAGGGTTTTGCGCGCGACGGATTGGTCAATGTCGTCGGCGGCTGCTGCGGCTCGACGCCGGACCATATTCGCGCCATCGCGGCGGCGGTGAAGAAATATCCGCCGCGCGCCATCCCGAAGATCGAGCCGAAGATGCGCCTGTCGGGCCTCGAGCCGTTCACGCTGACCGACGAGATTCCGTTCGTCAATGTCGGCGAGCGCACCAATGTCACGGGCTCGGCCAGGTTCAGGAAGCTGATCACGGCGGGCGACTATGTCGCCGCGCTCGATGTCGCGCGCGACCAGGTCGCCAACGGCGCCCAGATCATCGACATCAACATGGACGAGGGCCTGATCGATTCGAAGAAGGCGATGGTCGAATATCTCAACCTGATCGCGGCCGAGCCGGACATTGCCCGCGTTCCCGTGATGATCGACAGTTCCAAGTGGGAGATCATCGAGGCCGGCCTGAAATGCGTCCAGGGCAAGCCGCTGGTCAACTCCATCTCCATGAAGGAAGGCGAGGAAGCGTTCCTGCATCATGCCAGGCTGGTGCGGGCCTATGGCGCCGCGGTCGTCGTCATGGCCTTCGACGAGGCCGGCCAGGCCGATACCAAGGCGCGCAAGGTCGAGATCTGTACCCGTGCCTACAAGCTGCTGACCGAGCAGGCCGGCTTTCCGCCCGAGGACATCGTCTTCGATCCGAACATCTTCGCCATCGCCACCGGCATCGACGAACACAACAATTACGGCGTCGACTTCATCGAGGCGGCGCGCGAGATCACCACGACGTTACCGCATGTCCATATTTCGGGCGGCGTGTCGAACCTCTCCTTTTCGTTCCGCGGCAACGAACCGGTGCGCGAGGCCATGCATGCCGTGTTCCTCTACCACGCCATCCAGGCGGGCATGGACATGGGCATCGTCAATGCCGGGCAGCTTGCCGTCTACGACACTATCGACCCGGAACTGCGCGAAGCCTGCGAGGATGTCGTCAACAATCGTGAGCCGAAGCGCGACGGCACGGCGACCGAACGCCTGCTGGAACTCGCCGAACGCTTCAAAGGCACGGCGGGCAAGGAGGCGCAGGAACGCGTTCTCGCCTGGCGCGACTGGCCGGTCGAGCAGCGCATTTCGCACGCGCTGGTCAATGGCATCACCGAATTCATCGACGCGGACACGGACGAGGCGCGGCGTGCCGCCGAGCGGCCGCTTCATGTCATCGAAGGCCCGTTGATGGCGGGCATGAACGTCGTCGGCGACCTGTTCGGCGCCGGCAAGATGTTCCTGCCGCAAGTGGTGAAGTCGGCCCGCGTGATGAAGCAGGCGGTGGCCGGCCTGCTGCCGCACATGGAGGTCGAGAAGCTGGCGAACACCGCCAGCGGGATCGGCAATGGCGAGCGCCAGAGCGCCGGCAAGATCCTGATGGCGACGGTAAAGGGCGATGTCCACGACATCGGCAAGAACATCGTCGGCGTGGTCCTTGCCTGCAACAATTATGAGATCATCGATCTTGGCGTCATGGTGCCTGCGGCCAAGATCCTGCAGACGGCGCGTGAGCTAAAGGTCGACATCATCGGCCTGTCCGGCCTGATCACGCCCTCGCTCGACGAGATGGCGCATATGGCGGCCGAGATGGAACGTGAAGGCTTCGACATTCCGCTGCTGATCGGCGGCGCGACGACCAGCCGCGTGCATACGGCGGTCAAGATCCATCCGCGCTATGCGAAAGGCCAGACGGTGTATGTCGCCGACGCCAGCCGCGCCGTCGGCGTGGTGTCGGCACTGCTTTCGAACGAGGCCAAGGCCGGCTATGTCGAGAACGTTCGCGCGGAGTACAAGAAAATTGCCGACGCGCATGCGCGCAGCGAAGCCGACAAGCAGCGGCTGCCGCTCGCCAGGGCGCGGGCCAATGCCCACAAGATCGACTGGGCGGGTTACGAGCCGCCAAAACCGTCCTTCCTTGGCCTGAGGGTCTTCGAAGGCTGGGATCTGGCCGAGCTTGCCCGCTATATCGACTGGACCCCATTCTTCCAAACCTGGGAGTTGAAGGGCCGCTATCCCAAAATCCTCGACGATCAGGACCGGGGGCCGGCGGCACGCCAGCTCTTCGAGGACGCCCAGGCGATGCTGGCGAAGATCATCGCGGAAAAATGGTTTGCGCCCAAGGGCGTGATCGGCTTCTGGCCGGCCAATACTGCCGGCGACGATATCAGACTGTTCACGGATGAGGCCCGCTCGCACGAACTGGCGACATTCTTCGCGCTGCGCCAGCAGCTGGCCAAGCGCGACGGCAAGGCCAATGTCGCACTGTCGGATTTCGTCGCGCCTGCGGACAGCGGCAAGGCCGACTATCTCGGCGGCTTCATAGTCACCGCGGGCATCGAGGAAGTGGCGATCGCCGAGCGCTTCGTGCGGGCCAACGACGACTATTCCTCGATCATGGTCAAGGCGCTGGCTGACCGTTTCGCCGAAGCGTTCGCCGAGCGCATGCACGAGAAGGTGCGCAAGGAGTTCTGGGGTTACGCGCCCGATGAGAACCTGGCCCCGGACGACCTGATCGGCGAGCCCTATCGCGGCATCCGCCCCGCACCCGGCTATCCGGCCCAACCCGACCACACCGAAAAGGCGACGCTGTTTCGCCTGCTCGACGGCGAAGGCAATGCGGGCGTGAGCCTAACCGAAAGCTTCGCCATGTGGCCTGGCTCCTCCGTCTCCGGCATCTACCTGTCGCATCCCGAAAGCTATTATTTCGGCGTCGCTAAGGTCGAGCGCGATCAGGTCGAGGACTATGCGCGGCGCAAGGCCATGCCGCTGGCCGAGGTCGAGCGCTGGCTTGGGCCGATCCTCAACTATGTGCCGGCGCGCTACGCCGAAGCGGCGGAGTAAGTCCCTATTACCGCCAGTCGTCCTTGCCCCTGACCGATCTCGCATTCTGGTGGACCGGTTTGGGCGATCGATGATTTGATCAGGGTGCTTAAGGTGGCCGTTCGTCTCGCGGATGGGATAATTGGGAAGTCGGTGCCGGCGCTGCCCCCGCAACGGCAGCGGCGCTTTTCGTCTCGACATGACCACTGGGCCAAGGTCTGGCAAGGTGCCGAGATGCAGGAACTGTTTTTGATTACCCCTATCTTGATTTCCATTATTTTGGGGCGCTCGAGAATTAAGTTTGGCACTTCTATCTAACGAGTGCCAATCGGCCTATATATGGGCGTGGCCGCCTATACCGGCCCCAGAAAGAAGCTTCCATGAAATTTCGGCCAATCCACGACCGCGTCGTCATCAGGCACGCGGAAAGTGACGCCAATTCCAAGGGCGACATCATTGTTCCCGACAATGCCAAGGACAAGCCGCAGGAAGGCGAAGTCATCGCCGTCGGCCAGGGCGCACGCGACGAAAACGGCGCTCTGATCGCGCTCGAGGTCAAGGCGGGCGACCTCATCCTGTTCGGCAAATGGGCGGGCACCGAGGTCAAGATCGACAGCGAGGACCTTCTGATCATGAAGGAAGCTGACATCATGGGCATCATCAACAAGACCGTAGCTGCCAAGAAGGCCGCCTGACGTGAGCGCCGCGCGTATTCCCGGACGCGCGTAGGACGCTCCGATCCTGAGTATCGGGGCGACGCCGTCGTCGGGCCACTCCCAACCGAACTGGAAAAAATCATGCCCGCCAAGGAAATCAAATTCTCCTCCGATGCCCGCGACCGCATGCTGCGCGGGGTCGAGCTCCTCAACAACGCCGTCAAGGTGACGCTTGGCCCCAAGGGCCGCAATGTCGTCATCGACAAGGCCTATGGCGCGCCACGCATCACCAAGGACGGCGTCGCCGTCGCCAAGGAAATCGAGCTTGCCGACAAGTTCGAGAACATGGGCGCGCAGATGGTGCGCGAAGTGGCCTCGAAGACCAACGACCTTGCCGGTGACGGCACAACCACCGCCACGGTGCTGGCCGCCTCGATCCTGCGCGAAGGCGTCAAGCTCGTCGCCGCCGGCATGAACCCGATGGACCTGAAGCGTGGCATTGACCAGGCCGTTACCGCCGTGATCAAGGAAATCCAGGCGCGGTCCAAGAAGGTGAAATCCTCCGCCGAGATCGCGCAGGTCGGCACCATCGCCGCCAATGGCGATGCCACCGTCGGCGACATGATCGCCAAGGCGATGGACAAGGTCGGCAACGACGGCGTCATCACCGTCGAGGAAGCCAAGACCGCCGAGACCGAACTCGACGTCGTCGAGGGCATGCAGTTCGACCGCGGCTACCTCTCGCCCTATTTCGTCACCAATGCCGACAAGATGCGCGCCGAGCTGGAAGACGCCTACGTCCTCATCCATGAAAAGAAGCTCGGCAACCTGCAGGCATTGCTGCCGATCCTCGAAGCCGTGGTGCAGAGCGGCAAGCCGCTGCTGATCATCTCGGAGGACGTCGAGGGCGAAGCGCTGGCAACGCTTGTCGTCAACAAGCTGCGCGGCGGCCTGAAGGTCGCGGCCGTCAAGGCGCCGGGCTTCGGCGATCGCCGCAAGGCGATGCTGGAAGACATCGCCGTGCTCACCTCGGGCCAGATGATTTCGGAGGATCTCGGCATCAAGCTCGAAAATGTCACCATCGAGATGCTCGGCCGCGCCAAGCGCGTGCTGATCGAGAAGGACACGACCACAATCGTCGACGGCGCCGGCACCAAGGCGACCATTCAGGCGCGCATACAGCAGATCAAAAGTCAGATCGAGGAAACCACTTCCGATTACGACAAGGAAAAGCTGCAGGAGCGGCTGGCGAAGCTCGCCGGCGGCGTTGCGGTCATCCGCGTCGGTGGCGCCACCGAATCGGAAGTCAAGGAAAAGAAGGACCGCATCGACGATGCGCTGAACGCCACGCGCGCCGCTGTCGAAGAAGGCATCGTTCCGGGCGGCGGCGTGGCGTTGCTGCGCGCCAGGTCGTCGCTTGCCGGCTTGAATGGCGCCAATGCCGATGTGACGGCGGGTATCTCGATCGTGCTGAGCGCGCTCGAGGCGCCGATCCGCCAGATCGCAGAAAATGCAGGCGTCGAAGGTTCGATCGTCGTCGGCAAGCTCTCTGAGGGCAAGGACTCCAATCAGGGCTTCGACGCCCAGAACGAGATTTATGTCGATATGATCAAGGCTGGCATCGTCGACCCGGCAAAGGTGGTGCGGACCGCACTCCAGGACGCCGGTTCGATCGCCGCCCTGTTGATCACCGCCGAGGCCATGATTGCCGACGTTCCCGCCAAGGATGCCGCGCCATCCCCCGGCGGTAGCAGGGGCTAACCAACTCCCCTGCGGGAAACGCGCCGCGATGCCTGGCGCCGGCGGGCCGGGCTACCGATCCGAACATCAGTTAAAAGGAACCGTTCCATGGCCACAGAAGGCAGCAAGCTATCTCTCGCGCGCTGATGGAAGATCACCGGCGGGCCAAATCCACGCTCTTCTGGACATGCGCGGCAACCGTCATTGTCAGTCTGATCATCGGATCGCGCGGCTGCGTTTTCCCCCGCGCCCGGCCGTGGGTCTTGGCTGGGTCATTTCCATGCGTGAATCTACGCTGCTTCCTGGATTCGGCAAACGTGGGGGGCAAGCCGACGGTCGTCGTCGCGACTACGCCGACCAAATCGAAGGGCACGGAGAAGCGGCTCTCTTCACACGGGGGCCGTGGCTTTGAAGCTGAGCGGTGCTGTGGACTGTCGCTGTTCTGGCGGCTGCATTTTTCATTACGCGAGCCTAAACCTATCGGTGAGAGCGGCAGCGAAGGACGCGAATATGACAAACCATTACGCGCTGCGCATGGACCATCCGGACGGGTGGATAGTTTTCGATCGCAGGGTGGCGAAAAAACGGACTGGTTATAATGAGCGCACATGTCTATCCACCCGCTTCACTTGTTGAAGACAATGCCGAAGCGTGGTTGAAGAAGCTGGCGAAATACCGACAGCCGCGTCTAGGGCGTAGCGCCTTCGAACTGTTCATCACTCTTATCCCTTTCGCCATCTTCTGGGCCGCTGCTTGTCTTTCGCTGACCAACAGCTTCTGGCCCGGGCTCATCGCGATCCTTCCTGCCAGCGGCTTCCTGCTTAGGCTGTTCATGATCCAGCACGATTGCGGCCACGGCTCGTTCTTCGCCCGTCGCGGACTCGATGACTGGACCGGCCGCCTGCTTGGGGTCCTGACTCTGACCCCATATGATTATTGGAGGCGTGCACACGCCGCCCATCATGCGACTGCGGGCAATCTCGACGAACGCGGGGTCGGTGACATCACCACGCTGACGATTGCCGAATACCGTGCCTTTTCGCCGATAAAGCGCGTCGCTTACCGGCTGTACCGGCACCCGCTTGTGATGTTCGGGATCGGGCCAGCTTGGCTATTCCTGTTCAAGCAGCGCCTGCCGTTCGGGATGATGAGCTCGGGTGCTCTGCCTTGGATTTCGACCATGCTGACGAATATTGCGATCGTTACGCTGGCTGCCTTGATTTTATGGACCGTCGGTTTGGCTACCTTTCTCCTAATCCATCTGCCGGTCGCACTGCTGGCAGGTGCGGCTGGCGTTTGGCTCTTCTATGTACAGCACCAATTCGAGGGGACGTATTGGTCGGGGGGCGAGGATTGGCGGTTTCCCCAAGCGGCGCTGCATGGCGCCTCGCACTACGATCTTCCGCCGGTGCTGCGGTGGCTCACCGGCAACATCGGCATCCATCACGTCCATCATCTGTCCAGCCGGATTCCCTACTACCGCTTGCCGGAAGTGCTGCGCGACCATCCGCAACTCGCCTGCATCGGCCGTATCACCCTCTGGGACAGCTTCAAATGCGTCAGGCTCGTGCTTTGGGACGACCGGCGCCGGAGGCTGGTTTCATTCCACGACGCAGCCTGATCACAGTCTATGCGGAGGCGGGCTCTGTTTGTGTTGTGCTGCAGGCTCCGTGCGGCGGCTACCGCCGTCTACAGCGTGCATAGCAAGTGGACAGCGCTAACACCTTTTAGGGCGTTCAAAACCCTCCCCATTGTCGAATTGATGGTATCGGCCGCAACGCGCCGCATGTCGTTCGTACAAGCCTGCCTGCCGCTGGCCTCCCATCGGGTCTCGTGATGTTCGACTCCCGGCAGCCAGACGTGACCAGCTGCCCGTTGAAATCATCAGGCCATGTGGCACGCCTCGCCGGGGGCGGTCTGCCCCGCGTCCCGCCTGCGGCGGCGCTATGCTGACGCTCCTTAGGCCGCCCTGTTGAACCGGTCTCGGCATCACGAACCGGCTCGACGATGAAATGACAATGTCCGTCCGGCGGACATTTCATCGTCTGCGCTTTATACGCCCTCATTTGCTTTGGCCGCTGCGCGGCGCGGCTGACGCCGGAACGGATGGAGACTCCCCCCGTGAGGAGAGGGACAGCGTTGACGTCTCGAAAGTTTGCTGAAGTCGGACGGAATTTGTTGCCGGGCCAAGACCAGCGCAAGCCGATAAGGGCCTATACGGTATTATATATCAGAACGGCGCGGTGATCATTATGCTGTATCGTTCGGTTGACAGAGAACGCGCGGCGCGCTAGATATAATATCCTGATCACTTTGGCATTTTTGATCCGGATTCTACATCATGGCCTACCAGAGCGAAACCCTGATCACGCACGTACGCGAGGTCCGCGAGGCCTCCGGTGTGAGCCAGCGCGCGCTCAGCGAGCGGGCCGGGCTGACGCAGAGCCATATCTCGCAAATCGAGAGCGGCAAGATGGAGCCGGGACTGTCGAGCTTCATAGACCTGACACGCGCGCTCGATCTCGAGGTCATGCTCGTGCCGAAGAAGCTCGTGTCGGCGGTGCTCGGCCTGGTCAAGTCCCAAGCGACGCCCGACATGCATATCCAGGCCGGTCAGCCAAACGACAAGCGTTTTGCCCGTGCCGAGCGCCTGGTCAAGAAAATGAAGCACCTTTACGGCAGCTCAGCCGACATCGATCGCATCGAGGATACGCTTCGGCTTCTGCGGCGGGTGAATCTCAGCAATCAAGAGATGCAGCTCGTGCGCGAGCTGATCGCCCGCCTCCAGCGCCATCAGGCGAGCGCCCAAGCAGGACCCATCTTGCACGACATCGCACAGAACCTGCAGCGCCTTCGCAACTCCATCGCCCATCCCGTTCCGTCGGAGCCGCGACCTGCCTATTCGCTGGACGATGGAGACGCGGATGCCTGACGTCTCGGTTCTGGATGTACGGCTCTACGACGAGCCTATTGGCACGCTAACCCACCTGCAGGGCGATCGGACGATATTTGCGTTCAACGAAGACTACGTCGATAACCCGGATCGGCCGACCCTCAGCCTGTCGTTCAAGGACGACCTGGGCGGCCTCATCACCAGGATCCGCCCGACACAAAGGGTCGTGCCGCCATTCTTCTCGAACCTGTTGCCGGAGGGCGGCTTGCGTCGCTATCTCGCCGAGCGGGCCGGGGTCAATCAGCAGCGCGAATTCTTCCTGCTCTGGGTCCTGGGGCTCGATCTGCCCGGAGCACTCTCGATCCATCCTGCGGTCGGTGACGGCCTTCCTCCTGGTGATGACGAGGATCTTCCGAAGAACGCCAAACCCAATGCGCTGCGCTTCTCGCTCGCCGGTGTGCAGCTCAAGTTCTCCGCGTTTCAGAACGCAGGGAAGGGCGGCGGCCTGACCATTCCCGCCGAGGGCGTCGGCGGATCGTGGATCGTGAAGCTCCCCTCCCAGCAGTTCACCGGCGTCCCGGAAAACGAGTTTTCGATGATGACGATCGCCGGGATGATCGGCATGGAGGTGCCGATCATCAACCTGGTCGATCTCGATGCAATCGCCGGCATTCCCGAAGGAGTGGGTGAATTAAGAGGGCAGGCGCTTGCTGTCAGCCGCTTCGACCGGACCGGTGACGGTCCTGTCCACACCGAAGATTTCGCGCAGGTGTTCGGGGTCTTCCCGGACGACAAGTACAAGCGTGCAAGTTACGCCAACATCGCGCGCGTGATCGGCACCGAGGCGGGCGATGTCGGCGCGGCCGAGTTCATTCGCCGCCTCGTGTTCAGCGCGCTGATCGGCAATGGCGACATGCACCTCAAAAACTGGTCGCTGATCTATCCGGACCGGCGCTCGGCCGCGCTCTCGCCGGCCTACGACCTGGTGTCGACCATTCCCTATATGAAGGGCGAGGACACGGCTGCGCTTAATTACTCTCGCACGAAGAAGATGGCCAAGCTCGATACCGATGAGCTTAGGCATCTGGCGGCCAAGGCACTTCTGCCGGAAAAGCTTGTCGTCGACACCGCCGCGGAAACCGTCCAACGATTCCGGCAAGTCTGGGAGGCTGAGAAAACGCATCTTCCTCTCGCCGCTACCATCGTGAAGGCAATCGACGTGCACGCTCCGACCGTGCCACTATTTGGCGAACTCGCATGATCAAGCGTCAGCACACCGTCGCCTTGAGAGCATTCGATCCGGCGCATCCGATCGGGTCTCGGAGGTCTTTGGTATAGCCTCTGCTATTTTGCGCGTCTGAATGTAAAATGTGCCGCGGCTTTCAGTCTCGACGATGCGCATCATGGCGAATGCGCACCGTCTAATAAACGCCGCAGGGCAGCACGGTCTCCAGGGCCGAAACGCCGCGCTCGTGTTATTTGGCATCATCCGCCGTTTCTTCGAGGGCATCGATTTGTCCTTCCCGCCTTGCCGAGGATCATGGGCCATCATATCCCTCCGTTGCCCAACGCTGTCGGGTTTTGCTACCGAGGCTTTGACCTGGTCGCTGTGGTTTAGGCGAACTGGACTTCGACAGAATTGGCCTGAGCTTCGGTTCCAGCCGGGAGAGCGCCTGCAATGGCATTTCGATTTGTTCATACGGCCGACATCCATCTCGATTCCCCTTTGCGCTCACTTGCGCTGCGCAATCCCGAGCTTGCCGAGCTCGTCGGGGATGCCAGCCGCCAGGCATTCACCGCGATCGTGGATCTGTGCCTGGAGGAGCGTGTCGACGCTCTCGTTGTTGCCGGCGATCTTTACGATGGCGACCAGACCTCGATGAAGACGGCGCGCTATCTGGCTTCGCAGATGACGCGCCTGCACCAGGCCCGCGTCAGGGTCTACATGATCCGCGGCAACCACGACGCAATGTCGCGAATTACGAAGCAGCTCGTACTGCCGGACACGGTTACGACTTTTGGCCGCCGCGCCCAATCCGTAATCCAGCCTGGCTCTGGCATAGACGTCGCGTTCCATGGGCTAAGTTTCGCCAGCCCCAAGGCGCCCGAAAGCCTGCTGCCCAAATATGCCGGCCCGCAGGAGGGAGCTGCCAACATCGGCATCATGCATACGAGCCTGTCCGGTTCCCCAGGCCATGACGTCTATGCCCCTTGCAGTGTCGTCGATCTGCACAGCCACGGCTTTGACTATTGGGCGCTTGGCCACATTCACGTTCGCCAAGTGTATTCCGGTGCGAGCACGCTTGTGATGCCAGGGATCCCTCAGGGGAGGGACATCAATGAGGCGGGTGAGAAATCGGTCACGCTGGTCACCATTCGCGACGATCGCTCCGTCGAGATCGAGGAGAGGCTCACCAGTGTCGCGCAGTTCGAGCGCGTGAGCGTCGATCTAACTGGGGCGTCGGAATGGAGCGAGGCCATCGTCCGCATCCGAGCAGGGCTGGAGCAATCTCGGGAGGTTGCCAGATCGCGCTACCTTGTTGCCCGCCTTGGCCTGATCGGCACTTCAGCGCTGTCCTGGTCGCTGATGCGCGATCGGGACTTGGCTGTCGCAGAAGCCGAACAAGCAGCTGAGCAGGTGGGCAATACCTGGGTGGAGAAGCTGGAGCTTGCTCTTTGGGCTCCCGGTGTCGGGGATTTGGGAAGTGCTGCCGATCCCACCCTGGAGCTAGCACAGTCGATGCGCGCGAATGCAGGCTCAGAAGCATTTCGAGCCGAAGCGCGAGAACTCGTCTCGAAGACGATCGCGGACCTGCCGCCCGATGCCCGCGGTTTCGCCGGCAAGGACGAAGCGGGGCATGAACAGTTTCTCGACGATGTGTTGGCACGCAGCGTTGACGTGGTCACGGCGAGGCTCAAGGCAGGTGCAACGCGATGAGATTGCGGCGCCTTGATTTGACCCGCTATGGCAAGTTCACCGATAGGGCGATCGACTTCGGAGAGAAGCCGGTTTCCGGTCCCGATCTGCATATCGTTTTCGGGCTGAATGAGGCCGGAAAATCGACCGCGCTCTCCGCCTACCTAGATCTGCTCTTTGGCATTGAAGAGCGCAGCCGTTACAATTTCCTGCACGAATACAGCGCGATGCGCATCGGCGGGCTGCTTGAATTCGATGGGCGCGCCCTTGCCGTGTCCCGCACCAAAAGCCGCAGCAACTCGCTGCACGATGCGGAAGGCCAGCCAGTCAGCGAGATTGCCATTTCGGCTCACCTCGCCGGGTTGTCCCGCGATGCCTACAGCAGCATGTTCTCGCTCGATGACGAGACGCTGGAAGAAGGGGGCAAGGCCATCCTTGAATCGCGTGGCGATCTCGGCAAGCTCCTTTTCACCGCCAGTGCAGGGCTTGGCAATGCCAGCGATGTCTTGGCCGCACTGGAGACGGAGGCAGACGGGCTTCACCGAAAGCAGGCCCAGAGCACCGAAATCGCGTTGCTCAAGAAGCGCTTTGCGGAACTCAAGTCACGCAAGGAGACGATCGACACCCTGGCCTCGACATACGAGGCACTCGAGGCGGAACGGGTGGAAGCCCAGGATAAGTATGATCGCAGCCTCGCTGAACGCTCGGTGTTGTCGGCTCGCCTGGCTACAATCCACCGATATGTGCGCGCCGCGCCGCTCCTGGCCGAAATCACACGCAAGGCAAGCAGGCTGGCTGAGCTGCCTGACATACCATCTCCTCCCAGGACCTGGAGTGGCAGCGTCGCGGAATTGATCGATCAGGACGCGCAGCTGAGGACCCGTCTGCAGGCGAATGCCGATGAGATCGATCGGGCGAAGGCCAAGATCGAGGCAATCACCGTCGACGACACTGTCCTGGCGATCTCCGAACAGGTGCGCGGACTTGCCGATCGCAAAGCGCGCTATTTGTCCGCGGGAATGGATCTGCCGACCCGCAAGATGGAAGTGCAGATACTCGACCAGGTCGTAGCGAGCTGTCTCGCCGCGCTTGGAAGGTCGGCCGAACAGGATCCGTCTCGGCTCATCCTGCCTGCCTTTGTGGTTGGCTCGCTTCGCACCATGGTCGAGCAACGCTCCGGCATCACGACGAGCCTGCGGATGGCCCGCGATGAAGCCGCTGCCGCGCTCGACAGCCTTAACGCCGCACGAGGTCGCGTTGGCGAGGAGAGGGCGGTGCCCGAGCCCGCAAGAGCCAGGCTGATGGCAGCCGTATCAGAGGCGAAGGCCAGTCGTCACGCACGCGAGATAAGAGAGGCTCGCGCGTTGGAGGACGAGCGGCAAACAAGGCTGGCGAATGCGATGCGGCGCCTTCGGCCGTGGTCGGGAGAAACGGACGCACTTTCGAAGATGCCGATCCCGCCACCCATGCAGATGGCTGGGTGGAAGACATTGGCCGCGGACCTTCAAAGGGAAAAGGCGGTCTTCTCCGAGCGCTTGGCTGAGCATGAACAAAGTCGGATGGCGACGTTGTCACGTCTGGCTGCTGCTCGCGCCTCGGCCGACATCACCGACGATGACACAGCCGAAGCCATTCGACGCGAGAGGGACGAGGCCTGGCGAAATCACCGCGCCGACCTCAAGGCGGAAACCGCAGATGTCTTTGCCGCGACATTGGCCAAGGACGACCATGTCGGCGCGGCTCGACTGGCCCATGCTGGCGAGCTGGCGGATTTGCGCGCAATCAAGCAAAGGGCTGCCGAGACCGAAGCGGCCATAGAGCGCGTGAGCGGTCAGCTTGCCGGGGTGGCCGAGCGGGCAGAAATGGCATCCACTGAGATCAAGCAAATGGCCAACACTCTGCTTGAGGATTGCCAGGCGCAGTCGCTCGACCTCTTGATCGGGCTTCTCGAGGAGCGCCTTTCCGCGCGCGCCGACGCGCTTGGCGCCTGGGACGACATCGTGCTCGCACGCGCAAGGATTGAACGCGCAATAGCCGAGGGAGAGCGGATCCATCTCGGATTGGCCTCGGCGCTTCAAAGCGTTGGGATTCAGCTGGATGCTAGCGAGACCCTGGAGGCCATGGTGGTTGCTGCAGACCGCTTTCTGGACAGGCAGGCGAAGGTCGACGCGGAGCGCGCGGAAGCGTTGAGGAGCGTCGCCGCGAAGGAAGAGGAGCTGGCCGCCAGGCGGCTCGCTGTTGAAATCGCCGAGCGGCGAGAGGGTGCATGGCAGGCCGAAGTTAAGGAAGCGCTCCAGGGCACCTGGCTCGAAGAAGGCATCGCCGGAACGGGGCTTGGGAGCGTGCTCGATCAATTGTCGGAGCTGTCAAAGGCCCTGCAGGATCGTGAGGCCATGCGTATCCGCATAAGCAAGATGGAGGCGGATAGGACTGCATTTGCTGAAGAGGTGGCCCGCCTTCGTGCGCAGGCCGGCGAGCGTGCAGACGGCGAGGCGCCGGAACAGGTGAGCGTCCGGCTTACAGAGCGTCTGGAGCAAGCCGAGCGTGCTCGTGAGGCGAGGGCAGATCTCCTCCTTGACGTTCAGAAGTTGCATGCCGTTCGGGAGACACTGAACGCTGATGTCGCGGCAAACGTGACCACAAAGCAGGAAGTGCTCAATGCCTTTGGGGTGAAAACTCTGCCGGAGGTCGTGGAGCGCGATGAACAGCTTCGCGAGCGAGACGGCCTGCACAGTGCCCTGGCCGAGCTTGAAGAACGACTCACGAGCGAGCTCGCCCTTGACGATTTCATGCACGCGCGGTCGTTGCTGGAAGGCCTCGATCTCGATGGGCTCGCAATTGAAAAGGCGGAAGGCGAGCGGCGCCTCGCCGACCTCGATGACTCACTGCAACAGCAGCTCGTCCGACGTACCCGGGCGACCGACAAGCTCGATGCGATCGGCGGCGACAGCGCTGTGGCCCGAATTGATGCGGAGCGCCGCACCGTCCTCCTCGAAATCGAGGAAAAGGCCGTCCGCTACATCGAATTGAAGCTTGGGGTGATGTCGGCGTCGAGCGCGCTCCGGGTTTATCGCGAACGCCACCGCTCTGGAATGATGTGCGAGGCCTCCGACGCCTTCGCACTGATCACACGCGGCCAGTACACAGGCTTGACGACCCAGCCGGTAAAGGGCGGCGAGGTCCTCATCGCGACACAGGGGGATGGCCAATCGAAGGTCGCAGACGCTTTGTCGAAAGGCGCGCGTTTTCAGCTCTACCTGGCTCTACGGCTCGCCGGATATTATGAGTTTGCCAAGCTCAGGCCGGCTATTCCGTTCATTGCCGATGACATCATGGAGACCTTCGACCATCTCCGATCGGAGGAAGTTTTCCGATTGTTCGGCGAGATGGCCGGTGTTGGGCAGGTGATCTATCTCACCCATCACCAGCATCTATGCGAGATCGCGAAGTCGGTCATTCCTAACGTCGCCATCCACGAGCTCGGGTAATTCAACGTCATCGTTGTTGGCGCGTTCTCTAGGTAAGTGACATCGCCAATGACCGGGATGGCGCGACCTTCAGGCCGCGCTCGCGACCCCGGCCGCAAAGTCGCGATAGGTGTGGAGGGGGCGGCCCAAAATACTGGTCAGCCGTGCAACGTCATTGGGCTCCGCGATCATGCCGTCGCTGACATAACGCTCGGCCATCAGGCGCATCTCGTAGGCCGTCCATTTCGGCATGAAGCTCGCCATGTTCTGCTCGAACGCGCCGGGATCGTCGCCCCCATAGACCACCGGGCGACCCAGAAGGTCCGACCAGATCTTAGCCACGTCGGGGCCGGTCAGCGTGTCGGGCCCCACCACGTTGATGGTCTCGATCGGCAGCTTGCCGGGTGCGGAGTCGCGGCGGATGAGCTCGATCGCGGCTACTTCGGCGATGTCGCGGGCGTCGACCATGGCTACGCCCTTGCTGCCGATCGGCATCGGATAGACGCCGTGCTCCATAATGACGTCCTTTACCATCGACTCGTTGTCGATGAAGTAGGTCGGACGCAAGATGGTGGCGCTGAAGTCCATCTGCACCAGCATGCGCTCGGCGCCGAACTTCACGGCGAAATGCGGGACGTTCACCGCCCGATCGGCTTCGAATACCGAGAGATAGACGACACGGTCGACGCCCGCTTCACGAGCGACGTTGAGCGTGATGATCGCCTGGGCAAATTCGTCACCCGTGACGGCATTGAGTAGGAAGAGCGTGCTCACGCCTTTGAAGGCGCTGCGCAGCGCATCGATGTCGAGGAGATCGCCCGTGGCGACGTCGACACCGGTCGGGAAGCTGGCTTTCGCGGGGTCGCGGGTCAGCACACGCACCGTCGCGCCGCGCTGAAGGAGTTGGTCGACGACATGGCGGCCGACGCGGCCGGTGGCACCTGTAACGAGGATGGTCATTGGGGTTCACTTTCTGTTTGAGTTAAAAGGCACGCTCAAAATGAGTGATCCACATTCATCCCGATAGATGGTATGTTTGGACAGGTCGTCTCATTGGTGGAACAGTAAAGAACAAAAATCGTGGATCTTCTCGCTCTTGCCGACTTCAACCTAGTGGCCCGCCACGGCGGGTTCGGAAAGGCCTCGCGTGCCGCCGGCCGGCCAAAGGCCACCCTTTCCAGACGCGTGGCCGATCTCGAGGCAAGTCTTGATCTGCGCCTGTTCGAACGTGGTGCGCGGACGCTCAAGCTCACGGAGGAGGGACGAGCCCTGTTTGAACGAACGGGCTTTCTGCTCACAGAACTTGATGAGACGGCGAAAGCGATCGCTTCGGGGGGCCATAGCCCGCGTGGCCGGCTACGCATCAGCGCGCCACTGCTCTTTTCTCAGACCGCGGTCGGAAGGCTCGCCGCCGGCTTCGTGCTTAGATACCCGGAAGTTCGGTTGGAGATCACCACGGAAGACAGGGCCGTGGACATGATCGAAGAAGCCTACGACCTCGTCATCCGCGTCAACCCGGAGCCGGATGCCACCCTTGTTGGGAGAGTGTTCCTGCGCGACCGGCTGGTGGTAGTGGCCAGTCCGTACTTTACGCCCCCAGCCTCGGGAAGTCTCGTTCCCGCGATCAGTCGAGGCTCGTTGAATGAGTCCGAAGCCTGGCAAGTCACGACCTCGTCTGGCAAGTCGACGATTAACGCCAAGCCAGTGCTCAGCCTGGCGTCGTTCGTTATGGTCCGAGATGCAGTGCGCATGGGGCTCGGCGCCGCGCGCCTCCCGTTGTCGCTTGCCAGCGGCGATCTGACTGCCGGCAGGTTGGTGCATTGGGGGGATGTGTTAGGGCCTGAGACGGCGCTTTGGGCCCTTTATCCCTCAAGGCGTTTGCTTAGCCCTCGCGTTTCGGCGTTTCTCGAGTATTTGAAGGAAGCATTTCCGTTGGGGACGGCTGAGGAACTGGCAGCCTATGTCGCCGACTGACTAATCCCGGCCACCGCAGGTCGAAGCCCGTGATGCATCAGGTCGGCCCGGCAACGGCAGCTTATGGCTAGCGCGAACCTAAACCGGATGGTCGACAAACGGCCCTTAACAGCCGTTCCGCGCCTCGATCATCGCCCGCCGTTTAATTAGCCACAATGTCAGCAACAGCTGTCCGGCGGATATCGCAAAATGACAGCATCGTCGGCAACGGGCGCCAGTTCGGACGCTAGCACCGAGACGAGCCTCACGACTTCACAGCGTCAATCGTTGGTTCGGCCAACTCATCGATAGGGTCGGTCGACAGCATTTCGGCTACACGGTGCGGAGCCACCGAACCAGCGCACGTTGCCGAGATGCCCATATTCAGTTCCCGAGCGCTCCGCCATGAATGTTCTGGACTTCGAACGCTGTCTCTTGGGGTGGCGAGGTGAAGCCGCCCTTGATGCCCTTGCCCATCGTGGGCATCAGGATGCCATCGCGGAACGTCTCCCAACTCTCCTTGGAATCGTGGATGGCAACGATTGTCCAGCCCCCTGTGGACGGCCCAGCTGCATGGAAGGTTTGGCCCTTCGGCAGAGCACCGCCTGCTGGATGCACAGCGGCGATCGAGGCCTCGTACTGTGACTTTGTCCCACCCGGAAAGTGGTGAACTATTCCATAAGCCATCTCGTCCTCCATCGTGACGTTTGAGCAGTTGCTGTTTGTAGGCCATGGCGCCAACATTAGCGACTCCTCATGTTATCGATATTTGCGTGAAAAGTCGTCGTTCGGCGATCGGCATCATTGGCAGCGGCGACGTCGGCGGGATTTCAGGGTCACGCGGAAAGCACCAAAGTGATGAAAGCTTCGTCCGCTGCACCTTTGGCCCCCAGCGAACGTTTCGTGGAACGATCTGAAGTCGTGATTTAATTGGTCACAATGTTATCAGGTGTTGCCGACCAGTTTTGAGCGCCGAAATTCGAAAAGATAGTGAATCTTATGCCTTTTTTGCCGGCGGTTCCAACTTGATAAGATTGGCCTTAGCAGTGGGATCCCCTTGATCAGCGGCCTTGCGTATCAAAATGAGGGCCTGAGCAGTATCCTGCTTCACTCCACGGCCAGCCAGGTATGCTACTCCGAGGGTATTCTCAGCTTTCGCATACCCCTGGTCTGCAGACTTCCGCAGCCAGGCAACAGCCTGCACATAGTCTAAAGGAACCCCTAGCCCCTTGTAGTACGAAATACCAAGATTGAACTCAGCACGCGCATCCCCCTGGTCCGCAGCCTTTTGGAACCAGGAGACGGCTTGGGCGTAGTCAATTGTAACGCCTAGGCCCTGTACATAAACTACACCAAGGTCATGCTGCGCCTGGACGTTTCCCTGCACCGCCGCTTTGCGAAACCATGCGATTGCCTCAGCATAATCCTGGGCGACGCCTTCCCCTTTGAAGTAAGCCAAACCTACAAAGTATTGGGCAACGGCCCCTCCTTGATCGGCGGCCTCACGGAACCACGTGGCAGCTTCTCGATAGTCCTGCGGAACGCCTGTTCCATCTCTGTATAGCAACCCGAGATTGATTTGAGCATCCGCCAATCCTTGATCGGCAGCTTTGCGATACCAAATTGCAGATTCGGAATAGTCCTGGTTGACGCCTAGCCCACGGTCGTAGAGATAGCCGAGATTGTGCTCTCCCTGAGCATCACCTTGGTCCGCTGCCTTACGGTACCAAGCGGCAGCTTGAACGTAATCCTGTGTGACACCGTGCCCTTCGACGTAAGCAGTGCCAAGATTGTCCTGCGCCTTGGGGTCACCGGACTCAGCCATGCCCCTCCACAACTCGACGGCTGCTGCGTAATCTCCTCTTTTAAAGGCCTGTTCCGCTTCCCCGGCGTGGGTGACGCCGGCCACCAGCATGCTGGAGACGAAACAAAGCAACTTGGAAAACCTCTGCATGGTCATGGTGGCCTCCGATTTAAGGGTTCAACCACTCTTTGAACCCCTGCACTCTGATCCGAACCCTTTCGGGAAAGGGTCTCGCATTCAGCTTGGCTCTGATAAATTTTCCCTGTGCACGGGCCATTCTTGTATTAAGCTTTGCCAAAAGATATGAATTCCAAATTATCACGATAATTCCAGGAGCAAAAATTATCCTGTCGGGCACTAAGAATGCCTTTGACAAAATCAAAACGACGACAATGGAGAACATTGCGTTATATGCTTCGAAAACGGCATCTTTCCACATGCGATTTCTTGGGAGGTATTGTTCCATCCAAGGCATAATTAACGGGTTCTCATCCCAGAATTGATCGATAGTAATGTACTCCTGCGCCGTACCGTCGGTTTTGGCAACTTCGGCCACAGCCTCAGCAGGGTTATTTGGACTGACCTCCTCAGCCATTCCTTCCTCCATTTCTTGTGATTAGAAGGAATTTTGCTGCGTCGCTTTGAAGTCAATCCAATATGGAGATCAACTTTGCGTTAGCTGATCACATGGCAGTGGTCTTGATCTCCTATCGGCCCTTTCCGGCCTCGGTCATGGCGCGCCGTTTAATTAGCCACAATGTCAGCATCCCTGATCCGCCGGGTCAGCATCCGAGGTGTACGAAAATCCTTGTCGACAGCTTTGCGCCGATGTCAGTCATTGCGCACTGTTATGCAGGTTGCTCTAGTGCCGAATCCATCGATTATCGAGATCCATCCCGGAGCGCGTCGAACTCGCGCGGCGGCTGCCCGGTCACCCGACTGAACACGCGCGAGAAGGCGGCCGCGCTGTCGTAGCCGACCTGCGCCGCGACACTCTTGACCGGTTTGCCCTTGCCGAGAAGCTGGCGCGCGATCGTCATGCGCCAGACCGTCAGGTACTGAATGGGCGTCAGCCCGACCAGCGTCCGAAAATGATCGGCGAACCGGGTGCGTGACATGCCCGCAACGTCGGCCAGATCCTCAAGCTTCCAAGGCTTCTTCGGCGCCTCGTGCATCGCGGTCAGCGCCTTGGCCAGGCGTGGGTCGGCGAGCCCGGCGAGCACGCCGCTCGAAATGGCGCCGCTCTCAACGACGTGACGCACGATCAGGATCAGCAGATAGTCGAACAGCCGGTCGAGCGCCGCCTGGCGGCCACCAGCTTCGGAGAAGGCTTCGCCGACCAGCAGATCACAAACCGGGGCCAGCGCCGAATGAGCAGCGAGCGGCAGGACCACACATTCAGGCAGGCCCTGGCCAATCGGGTTGCCCTCGGCACCCCCGAGTTCGACGGTCGCGCATACAAGGTCGGCTCCGCGCTCGGGATCAACTGCGAAACTGTGGGTCCGCCCGCGCGGCAAAAACAGCAGGGTCGGCTCAACGAGTTCGAGATCGGCTTGTCCGTCCTGGGTGACCGTGAGCGCGCCTGCCTTGAAGAGGTGCAAATGGCCCACACCAGTGAACTGCAACGTCTGGCACAGGTTCCCGGTGAAGAACGTCCGGGCCGTCGGCGTTACGTGGGCGAACAGGGCAGCGAAGGAGTCCATCGGGACGATCAGCAAAGTTATTGGCACCAAGCGTCACCCATAGTCTTCCATATGAGCAGTGTGCAAGTCCCCAATCCCTGATCAACCGGAGAGTCTCATGAATATTCGTTTCGTCACAAAGACCGTTCACGCCTTCCTCGACTATCCCGTCGCGCTGAGCCTGATGGCAGCGCCGTTCCTGCTCGGACTCGGCCATGCCAATCCGCTGGCGCTCTGGGTGTCGGTCGCAACCGGCGTCGCCGCCCTCATTCTGACCCTGTTCACCAACCACAAGACCGGTGTAGTCCGAGTGCTGCCGTATGGGCTGCATATCGCGGTTGACCGACTCGTCGGCATTACTTTCGTCGCCGTGCCCTTCGTGCTCGGCCTGCAGGGGCTGGACGCCTGGTACTACTGGGCGAATGGTGCTGCGGTTCTCCTCGTCACCTTCGTGCTCAACGCGCCCGAAAGCGGGGAGCGCGCGCTGAAGACCGCGCACCCCTAGGAGCCTTTGCTAACATCATGTGGCAGCGGCCGAGTTAACCCTCGGCCGCTGCCGGTGCTTGCCCCCCCAGGTTCGCTCGCCAATAGCGATCCGCTTCGCCGCGTCGCACGAGTCCGGATTGGCGCATCGCGACATTGGCCGCGGTTGCACGATAGCGCTCACAGCCCAATTCCTGCTGACCAACTTCATGAACAACGCGGTGCAGACCCCGATCGATTTTCCAGAGGTCAGCCCTGCCAAGACATCTTAACGGAGGCAACCTGGGATACCGGAATCGTCAAATTCGTCGCGCGGTTGAGATTCACAAAAATGCTGGGTTCGCGGCGCGGCAACTCCGAGGAACCCGAGCAGCAGTCTCGTCGGCACTACGCAGCAATTCAACATCCAGTTCGTCGCGGAAGGCGCCGAACCGGTAGCCAACTGCATGAGAGGTAGAAAAACCACGCCTGCAATTTACCTCGAACCAACAAATCACTGAGGAGACAATTCCCATGAAAGCAATCGTTGTAACGGACCAGACTGCGGGAACGGCCGGCATGAAGCTGGTGGAGCGGCCCGAGCCGCAAGCCGCGATAAACGATGTCGTCGTTCAGGTTTACGCGGCAGGATTCGTCAACACCGAACTAGAGTGGCCTTCGACCTGGGCCGATCGCGCCTTCCGTGACCGGACGCCGTCGATCCTCGGCCACGAGCTGGCCGGTGTGATCACTGCCCTTGGCTATGGGACAAC
>NZ_JBSKBP010000036.1:0-51717 GCF_053714275.1 Mesorhizobium sp. Arg314
TTCTACCTGCTCAAGACCAATGCCTGTCGCGCCATCTCAGAACGAGGCGCCCCTCCCGCGAAGCGGGTTCGTGCATGCTGCGCAAAGCGGCCGTTGATGATGCCTAGACGCGCTATATGCCTAGCCGAAGGGCTTCGGTTGATCTGATAGGCTAATCGGCGTGGTCGGCATCATGTCTTCGACATCGTCGAGCGAAGAAGAGCTCTGCATGTGCTTTGGCAAGTCGAGCTCGCCGCGCGCCTCGATCTCTAAAAGATATCGGGCCTTGGCGAAGCGATCGCTTTTGCTGACCGCAGGATAAGCGCAGACACCCAGCAGCGCCGCCTCCTCCCGGCTCGCTGTGTCGCAGTCGCCGCTACTGCCACCCATTTCATGGACGGCCCTGACGAACGCGAAGTATGCCGTCATGTGCGCTTCGATCAGTGCCTGCAACTTGTTGGTAGGCACTCGGACCTGGTGCGGCGGCTCTGTGGCGCGCGCCATTTCCACTGCCGAAGAGGCGAAAACGGCGGCGCCGGAATGGAGGAGCAAGGCGCGGCGATTGATCCTGGTCGTGGTTATCTCTCCTCTTCCTTTTACGCTAAGGCATCCCGGATGTTGCGAACGGCACCAGGTACTGTAGCATGACGGCTCGCGCATTCACGTCAGGATAGATAGTCCCAAGGCCAAACCAGGCGCTTGCGCTACGGACTCGCCCCTTTGGCGTTGATCGCCGCCGGACAGCCTGCGCCCAGAACGCGTTTTCCAGGAGTTGCTGGAGCCCGCAGAGAACCCGCGAGACATGCTCGCCCGCAATCAGTCTCGTTGTGGCGCAAGCGCGGGGTCTGCTTCGTCTGACCGAGTAGATCCCTTAATAGCCACCTGCTTCAATTGCTCGGCTGACCCGCACTGCAATGCTGCCGGATGAAGTCCGACAGGAAAGATGAAGCGTGAACGCACCTCCGATGCACAGCGATCGCCTGAGGCACTTTCGAGAATGTCCCATCAACAACGCGGAAACCTGGATTCTCTTCGCAGAAACGTGACAGGGACTGGGTCAAGCCCGCAGCCGCATCGCACTGGGAGGAAATAAGCATGTCCAGGGTGGAGGCGGGATTTTCGGTATGGAGCAGGATTGCATTTCTAACCTGTCGCTCAAGCTGCTTTGTATACGCAGCGGTTTTGGCGGCGGCGATGCGCACCCCTTCGACGTCGACATGCCCCACGCTGCCTAGCGGGCTACTGTCTGACACCAGAAAGCTGGCGGTCACCGTGGTATAGGGGGGCGAGAAGGATAGCCTGTCGGCACGTGACGGATCGGGAGCAATGAATGCAACGTCCCACTCGTTGCCTTCGGCAGCCGCGAGAATGTCAGCGGCCGAGCCGTATCGAACCAGCGACAAACAGCAGTCGAGTTCTGCCGCAAGTGCGATCGCGATCTGCACGCTCGGCCCTGTTAGAACGCCTGTCACTTGATCGAGTCGGACAAGTGCGGCATTCGACATGTTGACCGCCGCTCTGATGACTCCCGTCGGTGCGATTTCAGTGAGGAGTTCATCAAGTTCCGGCATCGCGGTACGCTCCTTGCGATGCAAATCGTGCCGCGAGTGCTTCCGATCCCCTCGCCAGAACAGCGACATCGACACCAACGGCAGTAAATAGTGTTCCCAGCGAGATGCACCGTGCCGCGAACTTCTCATCCGGGGTAAGAATGCCCGCAGGCTTGCCCAAAGCTTTCAGGCGTTCAATCAACTCGACAATTGCATCGACCACGTCCGGGTGGCTCGGTTGGCCCCTGTGTCCGAAACTCGCTGCAAGGTCTGCCGGACCTACGAATACGCCATCCACTCCCTCTACCGAGGCAATCGACTCGAGGTTGCCAAGCGCTTCCTGCGTCTCAACTTGCACCAACAGGCAAATTTCCCGCTCCGCATTTTGCGCATAGTGCGCAACTCGGCCGAAACGAGTGGCGCGCGTCAGGGCAGAAACACCACGAATTCCATCCGGAGGATATCGCACCGCCGCGACTGCGGCTTTCGCCTCTTCCGCGTTCTGGACGTAGGGAATGAGCAATGTCTGAACGCCAATATCCAGGAAACGTTTGATGAGAACGGGGTCGTTGATGGCCGGGCGGACGACTGGGGAAACGTCGTATGGTGCGACCGCTTGCAATTGTGGCAGGACGGTCAGAACGTCCCCCGGAGAATGTTCCGTGTCGAACAGGAGCCAGTCGAAACCTGAAGGCGCGACGATTTCCGCGGCGTAGTTTCCCGGCAGGCCACACCACAGGCCGATCTGACTTTGACCAGCAAGGAGCTTCCGCTTGAACCGATTGACAGGATGTTCCATCTAGCACCTCACACGAACGACACGCCGATGGAGCCAACAGGGCCATAGTCGGCCTGGATGACATCACCTTTCGCGATATCGACAGGACGCGTGAAGGAGCCGGCCAGGACTATTTGTCCCTTCTTCAGGCCACCGCCCACAGCATGAAGTTTGTTGACCAGCCACGCGATGCCGGCTGCCGGATGTCCCATGATCGCCGCCGACACGCCCGATTCCTCGATGATGCCGTTCTTGGAAAGAGTCGCTCCGACCCAACGGATATCGATGTCCATCGGGCGAATTATACGACCGCCAACGACGAGGGCGCCGAAAGCCGCATTGTCCGCGATGGTATCCGTGATCGCTCGCGGGACTTCGGTCCGGTAGTCGATAATCTCGAGCGCCGGGACAACGAACTCGGTAGCACGCATGACGTCATAGATCCTGGTGCCGGGCCTGACGAGATCCTCACCCATGACAAAGGCCAGCTCGACCTCGAGGCGCGGCCTGATAAACAAGTCAGCCCTGATCTGCGCTCCGTCGTTGTAAAGCGCATCGTCAAGAATGCAGCCGTAGTCCGGCTCCGTCATCTTCGAGGCCATCTGCATTGCGCGTGACGTCAGGCCAATCTTATGCCCGACGATCCGTGCGCCCTTGGCTACCCTCGCCTCCGCCCACAAAGCCTGAATTCGGTAGGCGTCCTCGAGTTCGAGGTTCGGGTAGGTCTCGCTAGGCTGTATGATCGGCTTGCGCTCGATTTCAGCTTTGAGCAGCGCGTCTGCCGCGGCCCGGCGTTCGTCTTCGGTGATCATATCGTTTGCTCTGTTGATCGTGATCTATTTGATCGGGGGACGCGGCAAAACGGCTTCGCCGGGCTCCATGACATAGGTGTAGTCGAGCGAGAACCACGGACCAGGAACATGCGTTTCGGTCGGATGGGGCTCCTGGTGACGAAGGAAGTCGCCGGTCAGCGCTGCCGTGACACCGAACTGAACATCGGAGTCGATGTTCGGATCGCTGGGGTCGAAGACCTGGGAAATCAGCGTCTTGTATCCATGCTTGAAGATCAGTGCGTGTAGGTGCGCTGGTCGGTCCGGATGGCGCCCCTGAGCTTTGAGCAGGCGTCCGACCACCCCATCGACTGGTATCGGATACCCGACCATCTTGACGGTCCTGAACCAGAACCGACCCTGCTCGTCGGTCGTGAATTTGCCGCGCAAATTCATCTCGGCCTGGTCCGGGTCCTGGTTTTCATAGAGACCGACGGGAGATGCATGCCAGACATCCACTTCGGCGCCGGCAATCGGCTTTCCGTCGCGGTCAACGACCTTGGCATGCACGAATAAGGGAGTGCCCGGCGTCTCGGATCGGATGATCGACCCGCCATTTTCGACTTGCGGAGAGTCGAGGCGCCAGAATGGGCCCAACAGCGACTGGGAGGTCTCAGTCTGTCCTCTGTCGCCATTGTTCAGCAGGCAGACAAGTGAAGACACGCCAAGAGAACCGGCCATCAGCACAAACTCGTTGTGGTGATCAGTATGCAGTTGCCCGATCTCGTTGAGCATGGCTGTCGCCTCCCGAAACTCGACCTCAGTCAGTCGAACCTCGCGCACGAAAGCATGAAGATGCGTGACCATCGACACGAGGATTTCTCGCAGGCGGGGGTCTTCGGTGCGATTCATCACAGCGAGGACGGCTCGCGTCAGATCGCTTTCAGTTTTGATCACCATGTGGGGGCTACCTCCCGATTTGCTCGACTATCCAAATAATCGATTATCTGTCAAGGCCGTCGCCGTGCATTCTTGCGACGTCGAGATGCCGAAAGGATCAGATCGAAGCGTTCAATTGGTTGATTTATTTATATTTTGTTTTCAAACACGAAATTGTCGCCTGGCTTTTTCGCAAAATTTCAGTGCACCTAAGTTGACAGCGATAATCGTTTATTATACCGATCATCGACGATCAAATTCTGGGAGCCTGCAGAAGCAATGGTACCGCATGATGACGGCGCATCTGCTCCGCCGACAGAAGATGCTCCACCGTCTTCTGGCTTTCTCGATGACGGCAAAAACACGATTGGGAGCCAGCTTGCGTCCCGTCTTCGTGAGGCGATCATCTCCGGCGAGCTTCAGGCTGGCAGCAAGATCAATCTCGACAAGGCGCGCAAGACGTTCAACGTCAGCCTCAGTCCGCTGCGTGAGGGGTTGGCGCGGCTGATATCGGACGGTCTAGTGGAGTTCGAGGACAATCGCGGCTACCGCGTTTCATCAATCTCCTTGGCCAATCTGGAAGAGATAACCATCCTGCGCGAAGAGCTCGAAGTCTTTGCGCTTCGCGAGTCTATGCGGATCGGCGATGTGGAGTGGGAAGGCAACGTTATGAGAGCGCTGCATTGCCTTAACCGCACTGAGCGTGACGCGGCCCGCCCCGAGACACTTGAGCGCTGGGAAGAGCTCCACCGCGAATTCCATCTGACACTTATATCCGGCTGCGGGAAGCCGATCCTGCTCCATTTCTGCAGCCTGCTGCTTAATCTCAACGACCGTTATCGCCGGGTGTTTCTGACCCGCACGTCGGGTGACCGCAACGTCAGCCAGGAGCACAGTGAGATCGCTCAGGGAGCCGTCGCCCGGGATCTGGACTATGCGTGCGATATGTTGCGTCAGCATATTCACCGCACGGGAACCAATCTGCGCAATCACCTTGCGACAAAGGGGACCTTGTGATGACCGTCGCGACGCCAGGGCCGGGCCTTGAACTGGGCGTGGCGCACTTTTCATCGATCGGGCTGCCGCCCAAGGAATTCGCGGTGATAGCTGCTCGGGCGGGTTTTGCGTCGATAGGGCTTCGTCTTCACCCCGCTTTTCCCGGAGCCCCTTTCTACGAATTGCCGGTGGGCAGCCGCAGTGCCCAGGAATTCAAGGCAATTGCCGATGGCGAAGGCATCAAGATATTCGATATCGAGTTCTTCGTGATCGACGAGAGCTTCCTTGCGGCCTCCCATGAGGCGACCGTGGCAGCCGCTGCGAACATAGGGGCGCGCCGGCTGAGTGTTTGCGGCGATGATCGAGACGTCGGCCGTCTTGCCACAAACCTTTCAGAGTTTTGCGCCGTCGCGGCGCGATATGGCATGTCGGTCGACATCGAAAACATGGGCTGGCGGACGGTAAGGACCTTTCGGGACAGCGTAGAGGTCTTGAATGCCTGTGGAGCAGAGAACGCCGGTGCCCTCGTTGACGGGATTCACTTCTTCCGAAACGGAGCCTCGATCGACGAGCTTCGCGCAAATGCAGGGAAGGTAAAACACATCCAGCTTTGCGACGTCCGGGGTCCTGCGCCCAAAACATCGGACGCAATGATCGCCGAGGCGAGAAGCGGTAGGTTCGCTCCTGGAGAAGGTGAACTGCCATTGGAGGACCTCTGTGCGGCAACTGAATACGGCGCTCATATCTCGGTCGAAGTGCCACTCGTCGGGCCGGTCGACCCGGAGGCACATCTAAAACATCTGCATGCCAGCGCACTGGGAGTTTTGAAACCGGATCATTGATCCGGCGCCGACGCGGCCTAGGCCGTCAGGGAGGAGGAAGTCTTAAATGCGGTATACGTTCGATTTCGGTGCGGTCCTCGACCGCGCCCCGGAATTGCTATGGGGTTCGCTTGGAACGGTTGGCCTTGCGTTAGCTGGGATGCTCCTCGCACTCGTCATCGGGCTCCTGGGCGTCGTTGCAAGGAGTTCCAAGAGCGAGATCACGCGCGCTGTCGTGATCGTGTTCGTCGAGGTTGTGCGTAATACGCCATTCCTGGTGCAGATCTTCTTCATATATTTTGCCCTTCCTCTCATGGGCATCCGCCTCAATCCGACCGTTACCGCGATCATTGCCCTCGGCATCAATGGTGGGGCCTACGCAATCGAGATCATCCGAGGCGGGATCGAGAGCGTGTCGCGCGGCCAGATCGAGGCGGGTTTCGCACTTGGTCTTCACAAGGCGGACGTCTTCCGGCTCATCGTGCTCAAGCCGGCGCTGCGGGCGATTTATCCCTCGCTCACAAGCCAGTTCATCATGCTGACACTGACCACGTCTGTCTGCACGTCGATCGCCGCCTACGAGCTGACCTCGGCCGCTCAGCGCATTGAGTCTGACACCTTCCGCAGCTTCGAAGTCTATTTCACGGTGACCGCTATCTACCTGGTCATCTCAAGCCTGATGATGGGCCTCTTTGCCCTCATTTCTCGCCACTACTTCAACTACCCGACGCGATAGGAAGTAGCCATGGGTCCCATCGGGGAAGATCAATTTTTCTTTTTGATGCAGGGTTTGAAATGGACCGTGCTGCTTGCGATCGTGGGCTTCATCGGTGGGGGGATATTCGGAATCCTGATCGCGCTGCTGCGCACCTCGAAGAACAAGGTCGCCCGGACGATCACCGCAGGGTATATCGGCGTCTTCCAGGGCACGCCCCTTCTGATGCAGCTCTTCGTTGTCTATTACGGCGTTGCACTATTGGGCATCGACGTTAACGCGTGGATCGCGGTCGCAGTCGCCTTCACGCTCCATGCCAGCGCCTTCCTGGGCGAGATCTGGCGCGGCTCCATCGAGGCTGTGCCGAAGGGCCAGACGGAAGCCGCCAACGCCCTCGGTCTGCATTATGTCTCGCGGATGAAAGACGTCATTCTGCCGCAGGCCCTGAAAATTTCGATGCCGGCCACGATCGGCTTCCTTGTCCAGCTCACCAAGGGCACATCGCTGGCAGCAATCGTCGGCTTCATTGAACTGACTCGCGCCGGTCAGATCATTTCAAACCAGACCTATCGTCCGCTGTTCGTCTTCGGGATTGTCGGCGCAATCTACTTCATCATTTGCTGGCCGCTCTCCCATGCGGGAAGTCGCCTTGAAAAACGGATGGCGAAAGCTGCCCGCTAACCGCTTCGCTCGAAGCAAAACTCTTGAGGAGGAGAATAAGCATGCATAACAGTCGTAGGATTTTTCTCGGACTTGCACTGGCAACTATTGCCTTCGCAACCGTTGGCACTGTCGCGGCCTCTGCGGCAACTGTAGAGGAAATCAAGGCAAAGGGCACGCTCGTGGTCGGCATCCAGGGCGACAATGCGCCATGGGGGTTCGTCAACACAAGCGGCGTGCAGGACGGCTTCGACGCTGACGTCGCCAACCTTTTTGCCAAGGAATTAGGCGTGAAGGTTCAATTCCAGCCGCTCGCTGTTGCCAACCGAATTCCGGCGCTTACCACCGGCAAAGTCGACATCCTGTTCGCAACGATGGCGATGACGGAAGAACGCGCGAAAGCAATTCAATACAGCAAGCCTTACGCCGCCAACACGATTTCGCTTTATGCCGCCAAGTCCGACACGGTTACGAAGCCTGAAGATCTTGCCGGATGGGAGATCGGCGTTCCGAAATCCAGTTCGCAGGACAAGGCAGTAACGAACGCCGTCGGATCCACCGCAACGGTTCGCCGCTTTGATGACGACGCCGCAACCATCCAGGCTCTGGTCTCCGGACAGGTAAAGGCGGTTGGCGGCAACCAGTTCTATGGTCAGCGTCTGGATGCGGCGAGTGCCGGAACGTACGAGCGCAAGATTAACTTTATGACGACCTACAACGGCGTCGGTACCCGTCTCGGCGAGAAGGACTGGAACGAAGCCGTCAACGCCTTCATCGACAAGATCAAGGCCAATGGTGAGCTTGCCGCCATCACGAAGAAGTGGATGGCGATCGATCTGCCGCAGTTCCCGGAATCCATTCCGAACATCCCGTTCACCGTGAAGTAAAGCCCAAATGGAGGGTTCCGTGCACAATTCCGCAAAAGATCAATCGACGCTGATTTCCCTTGAGGACGTGCAGAAGTGGTACGGCACTTTCCATGCTTTGAAATCCATCAGTTTGTCGGTCCGCAAAGGCGAAAAAATCGTCCTCTGCGGGCCGTCAGGCTCCGGGAAATCAACGTTGATCCGCTGCATCAATGCCCTCGAGGCGATCGAGGAAGGCAAGATCGTCGTCGAGGGTCACGTACTGGACGGAAGCACCAAATCCATCGACGCTGTACGTCGCGAAGTGGGAATGGTCTTCCAGAGCTTCAATCTCTTCCCCCACATAACCGTACTTCAGAACTGTACCCTCGCCCCAATGCGTGTTCGAGGCGTAAGCCACGCTGACGCAGAGCGACTGGCTCGAAAATATCTCGAGCGCGTTCGAATCCTTGACCAGGCGGACAAATATCCCGCGCAGCTATCGGGCGGACAACAACAACGCGTCGCCATCGCCCGCGCGCTCTGCATGGAGCCGAAGGTCATGCTCTTCGACGAACCGACCTCTGCCCTTGATCCCGAAATGGTGAAAGAGGTGCTCGACACCATGATCGGGCTCGCCCGTGACGGCATGACGATGATCTGTGTCACGCACGAAATGGGGTTTGCCCGTCAGGTCGCTGACCGCGTCATCTTCATGGACTCCGGAGAAATCGTCGAAGAGGCCGAACCGGAGGTCTTCTTCAAGTCTCCCCAGCACCGGCGCACGAAAACCTTCCTCGGTGAAATCCTGGCCCATCACTGACTTTCGAAAGCGACGCCAATGCACGACAAGAAATTCCTCGTGGGACTGATCGGTGCCGACATCCAAATGTCAAAGTCCCCGGCCCTCCACGAAATGGAGGGGCGACGCCAGGGCCTCGATTACCGTTACGAGCTTCTCGACTTCGTCGAGCGAGGCCTTCCCGCCTCCGCGCTGCCGGATCTCCTAGACGAGGAAGAGCAGCGGGGCTTTGCCGGCAGCAACATTACACATCCGTGCAAGCAGACAGTGATCGCCCACCTCAATCGCCTTTCCGAGGATGCAAAGATGCTCGGTGCGGTCAACACCGTGGTCTTCCGCAACGGCGAGAGGATCGGCCACAACACGGATTGGTACGGTTTCTACGAGAATTTCCAGCGCGGCCTTCCGGACGTCGCGAAGTCGCATGCCGTCCTGCTTGGCGCCGGCGGCGCCGGTGTCGCCGTGGCGCATGCCGCCATCAAGCTCGGATTTGACAGATTATCGATCTTTGACCAGGAAGCGAAACGGGCAGAAACCTTGGCCCAGCAGTTGAACGATCGGTTCTCCTGGGATTGCGCGCGCGCCACGACGGATGTCGGCAGCGCCCTGCGCTCCGCGGACGGCCTTATCCACGCGACGCCGACGGGTATGAAGAGCCATCCTGGTTTGCCGATCGATGCGGAATGGCTTCTGCCACGGCATTGGGTGGCCGACATTGTCTATATGCCACTCGTCACCGAGCTCCTTGCTCTCGCCGAAGGAAAAGGCTGCCGGACCCTTCGGGGCGGCGGCATGACCGTCTACCAGGCAGCGGCGGCTTTCGAATTGTTCACCGGGATAGCACCGGACGCAGAGCGCATGTCCCTTCACTTTACGGACCTATGCCGCCTGTCGGCTTGATGGGGATATCCCAAATGCCGCATATCATCATCGATTATAGCCGGGGCGCAGGCGAGCATGTAGCCATGGACCGACTGACGCTGACCGTGCATCGCTGCGTTCGCGATGGCGGCCTTGTGAAACCTTCCGCCGTGCGCACGCTTGCGCGGGAGGCGACATACTCCTGCGTGGGCAACGAGCATGTCGATCATCACTTCATCCAAATCATCGTGCGGATGGCACCGGGTCGTACTGCAGAGACCAGGCAGAAGCTTCTCACTGCCGTTCTCGAGGCCGCGCGGACGATCGCCGCGCCTGCTCTCGAAGCTGGAAAGCTCGGCTTGCGCGCAGATCTCTACGAGTCGGACCCTGATTTCGCTGTTCAAGCAATCGCGTTCGTCTGACCAGAACAGAGTGCTCAAGAAGGACACTATGCTATGAGCCTGATCTACGTTCTCAATGGACCAAACCTCAATCTGCTCGGCAAACGCCAGCCGCATATCTACGGGCATGAAACGCTCGCAGACGTAGAGGCGGACTGCCGCAAGCTGGCAGCCGAACTCGGCCATGAAATCCGCTTTCATCAGAGCAACCGGGAATACGAGATCATCGATTGGATTCATGAGGCGCGCGAGGACGGTGCAGGCATCGTCATCAATCCGGCAGCCTTCACCCATACCTCACTCGCCATCCTCGACGCTCTGAACACATTTGAGGGGCCCGTGATCGAGATTCACATATCCAATGTGCACAAGCGCGAAAGCTTCCGACACCATTCGTTCGTTTCGCACCGCGCGGATGGTGTGATCTGCGGCCTTGGAACGGAAGGATACCAGCTTGCCATCCGACGCGCGGCGACTATGAGCAAGGCGGCCGGCAAGGGCTGAGGTGACCATGACCCAACGGGTTAAGCTGGCCGTTGTTGGGGCCGGCCTCATCGGCAAGCGCCATATTCAGCACGTCCTGGCCGAGCCCTCGGCGCAACTCAGCGCCGTGGTCGATCCGACGCTGGCTGGCGAGACCATTGCCAAGGAAGCCGGCGTGAAGTGGTTTCCAAATTTCGCGGAAATGATTGCCGCAGACCGACCTGATGGCATCATCGTGGCTACGCCCAACCCGGCTCACCTCCAGAACGGGTTGGAAGCCGTTGAAGCCGGCATTCCCGCACTCATCGAGAAGCCTATCGCCGACGACATTATATCCGGGGAAAAGCTTATCGCAGCGGCTGAGGCAAAAGGTGTTCCTCTTTTGACCGGTCATCACCGGCGACACAATCCGGTGATGCAGAAGGGAAAGGAAATCATCGAAAGCGGAAAGCTCGGCCGTGTTCTTGTTGTCAATGCGATGTTCTGGCTATTCAAACCCGACGACTACTTCGACATCTCGTGGCGTCGTGAGCGCGGTGCGGGGCCGGTTTTCCTCAATCTCATCCACGATGTCGATAATTTGCGCTACCTTTTCGGCGATGTGGCTGCGGTTCAGGCACGCGAGTCCAACGCGGTGCGCGGCAACGCAGTTGAGGAAACGGCAGTGATTCTGATTGAGTTCAAGAACGGAGTGTTGGGAACTGCGACGGTCTCGGACGCGGTGGTCGCACCGTGGAGCTGGGAGATGACAACCGGAGAGAATCCGGCTTACCCCAAAACCCAGCAATCCTGTTACTTGATCGGAGGAACGCACGGGTCGCTGGCTGTTCCGTCACTCGAGGTCTGGCGCAATCCCGGTAAACGGAGTTGGTGGGAACCCTTTGACCAAACGCGTATCGAGGTCGACGACGAGGACCCACTCGTTCTGCAGATCAGGCAATTCTGCAAGGTGATCCGCGGAGACGAACCGCCGCTTGTCAGCGGGCGCGAGGGGCTCAAAACCTTGAGGGTAGTCGATGCGGTAAAACGCTCGGCGGCAACGGGAGAACGTATCGAGTTGACCTGACGCCAGATTGCTGCAACGGTCGATGTGGTCTGACGTCGGGATGCTGTCGACCTTTGGCGGTTGATGCTCATTGGTGGCGAGCCGCTCGCCGACCCTCGCCATATTTGACGTCGCCTCCGCCTCGGCCCAACGGATCGAGCAAGTAAAGGCAGATTGGCGCGAAGGCCGCATGCCTGACATACCAACTCAGCCCTTTGCCACAGGATATGATGCTGATGGTTTCGTGGGCTGCGCATCATACGGCTTCTGCCATCGCCATGCGGCCAGTACGCTCTGACGACGCCGGCGAACCCTACGCCATCAAGTTGAGTTCGTTCATCGTGTCTTCGTCGAGCAAACCGTCGAACCATATGTCGAACATGGTCTCGAACAGGAACTCGTCGTTGTTCGCTTCGGAAAACAACGAAAGCGACACGTGCAATTTTCTCGCATCAGCATCGCCGCAGTCGGCGTGAGCGCTCAAATCGGAGAGCCTTAATAGCGTGCCAATGCATTCTGGAACGACCGACGAGCGTCGGAGATCACCTATCGCATCGCAGGCAATCGCAACGTCACGGTCGTGCCTGCCCCCAGCGTGCTCTGCATGGCGACGCTTCCGCCCGACTCCTCGGCAAAGCGCTTCACCATCGGCAACCCAACGCCGCCGAGGCCTTCGCCTTTCGTTGTGAAGAAGGGATCAAATGCGCGGACCATGGTCTCGCTGGTCATTCCAATTCCGTTGTCCACGACACGAATATCGACCTGCGTGATTATAGAGCGTTCAGACACCAAGGCGGCTTCAACCGAGATCAAACCGCCGTCAGGCATCGCGTCGCGCGCATTGAGTAGAAGATTCAGAACCGCATTTTGCAATCCAATCCGATCGCACCTTACCAAGGGCAGATCGGACCCGACCTTCACCTCGAAACGGATGTTAGTGTCCCAAGCGCTTCGAACGAACGCTTCGATCTCAACCAGGCAAACGCCCACATTAGCATGCTCGATTTCCAGGTGGCTTTCTTGGGCTATGCTGATCGTCTGCCTGACAAGGCCGCCAGCTCGTTCCAAAGCAGTTCTGGCGCCGGCAATAACGGGACGAAGGGCGGGAGCCGCCGAGATGCTGGGGTCACGGGCCAAGTGGTTCAACGCCGATGAGGCCACCTGAATGAGATTGCCCAGGTCGTGAACGATGCCGGCGGTCGATATCTGCCTGGGTGGGCTACCTCGATCAGCACCGATCGGGAGGTCGACGACATCCTCTTTTGGCACTAAGCGTGACATTCCTTTCCCCCGTTCGCTCGGTTGAAATTTGGCTGCAAGAAGACGCTATGAAGACGCTATAGTGCGTGAATATCTGTCGCGGCGGGTAGGATGCTTCGGAGCGGGAATCAGCTGTCGAAGGCCGTGTTCATCACAAAATCAACTGACGAGGGTGCCCTGTAACCGGGGACAAAGCGCTCACCGAAATCCCGGGCAAAGTTATCGTAGGTCGTCTCCGGGCTGACTTTTGCGATGTGGCAAAAGCATCGCGTCATCCGCTGCTTCATTCCCAGCCGCGGAAATTCGCTCACGATCGTTGCCATCTCGGTTGAAGAGATGAGGTTGTACTGCAAGCCGACGACATCAAGGCAGATCCCGGCGGTACACAATGCCACCTCAGCCTCCTTGTAGAGTCCAATTGACGGCGTTGAGTTGAGAGCCACACTGTCCCATATCAATTGAGCGCGACGCTCATCGAAACCTCCCTCCCGTACGAAGGTCCGAGCGAGATCAGCGCCTACCACTTCGAAACGACGAGGGCCGGCGAAGTTCTCGTTGAGGGTCACGTCGTGCAGCAGCGTTCCGACAGCAACCACTTCCGCGTCATGCTCGATGTTTTGAAGTTGTGCGATCCGTGCCGCGAAAAGCCAAGACCGGACGACGTGGTTGAACAAGTAGGGTTCACATTTCTGCCGAGCGTATTCGATCGCCCGATCGACAAGTGGCGCGTCGGGAACGGCGATCCCAGCGAGCATTCGATCAGCAATCCTGTTCATGCCAGTAACCCTTTCTTCCTGGGCGTACTGCGCCCCGTTTGACCGGGGCGCCTTCCAACTTCATTTCCGGTACCCCGTCGGGTTCTTCTCGTTGCTGTCGACGACGATCGCCAGCAGACACGCTCTGTTTGGCGGAGAGTGCGCGCGGGCGGCCTGCGGAGCTATTCTACGGAAGGGTCTGTCACGTGATGCCAAGGTGCAGGGTAGGCAGGCTCGACAGCCAGGGTCACACGGGAGACGGCAGCGACTTATCGCATTTCGGCCTGAAGGCGCTAACGCAGGTGCGGATGTCGGGCAGCTACCATAATCCATAATAGGCATCGAAATTACGACCAATGAAGACGGGCAGGCATGTCGTTGGCGAACCGATTAGTGCGCCCGAGGCCAAGAAAGACGCGCCGGTGAGCCGGCAACCCTAAGACAGCGAAGCCTCTCGTCAACGATAGCGTCCCCGGCTTTTGGCCTGCACGCCACAATCCTTCGTATGGGTCAAACAGCCCGCCGGTCTGATCGTTTGGCAGGTGCTCCGCCCGTATCTTTGGTGGGGTGAATGTCATGAAAATCAACACCGGAGTCACCAAGATGAAAATGATCCTTCTTACTGCCGCTCTCCTCATCTCAGCGGGAGGCGCAATCGCCGGAAGTGACCATTATGGGTCGGGCGTCGATCCGCAGCGGCCAGCGACCACCACCGACACCGTGAACACCGCATCAACCAAGAAGGGCGGGCCGCAGACCGTGCTTAGGCCGATCGTTCCCAACGAGGAATATGGCCAGGGCATCTGGGGCCATTAATCCTGATGGCGGAAATTTCAAGGACCGGGGCGAGAGACTCGGTCCTTTAGCAATCTCAACCGGTAAAGATCCTGGGCAGCAAGGTAACCGCGACGTAACGCCAATCGAAACACCAACATGCTTGCAGTGAGGATATTCACGAAGGCGCGGTGGGTTGGAAGTCGGGCCAGCAATGCCGATGTCGCGGCTCGGCTCCGGGGCTGATGTGAACCCGCCTCGCAAGCATGGATCTCATGTATGGCTGACCAAGCGGATGACAAGTCCGGTTTCGAGAAGGCCGCCGTCTCGGTCGAGGCCAGCAGCCTCAGCGACCAACTGGCGACGATCATGCTGGGCTTGAAGGCGTCGCCGGTCCGCAACTGGCTGCTTTGGACATCGGTTAGCATCGTGGCCGTCATCGTCGCGACATCGATCGGACAGGTGCTGCTCAACAGCTGGAACCAGCCCTTCTACGATGCACTGGCGCGCCGCGACATGGCGGATTTCCTGCATCAGCTTTTGGTTTTTGCCGTCATTGCCGGCGGGCTTCTGCTGCTCAATATCGGCCAGACCTGGCTTAACCAGATGATCCGGCTGAAGCTGCGCGAGGCGCTGACGCTCGACCTGATCGACCAGTGGATGCGTCCGGCGCGGGCTTTGCGGCTGGCAAATACCGACGCCATCGGCGTCAATCCCGATCAGCGCATGCAGCAGGACGCCGGCCATCTTTCCGATCTGTCGACGGACCTCGGCGTCGGATTGCTGCAGTCGGTCATCCTGCTTGCGTCTTTTGTAGACGTGCTCTGGCAACTTTCTTCCGGCTTCGTCTTCCACATTGGCAGTTATTCTCTGGCGGTACCAGGCTACATGGTATGGGCGGCATTGCTCTATGCTGGCGTCGCATCGTGGCTGAGCTGGCTGGTCGGGCGCCCGCTCATCGACCTCGACAGCGATCGCTACGCACGCGAAGCGGAACAGCGCTCCTCTATGGTGCGCGTCAACGAGAACGTCGATGCCATTACGCTCCGCCATGGCGAAGCCGACGCCAGGCGAAGGCTCGAAATCGACCTAGGCAGGGTGCTGGGAGCCGTGCGGCGCATCAACACCGCGCAGATCAAACTATCCTGGCTGACCAGCACTTACGGCTGGATCACCGTCGTGGCTCCGATCCTTGTCGCAGCACCTGTTTATTTCTCGGGTGACATCGGCTTCGGCGGACTGATGATGGCAGTCGGCGCCTTCAACCAGGTGAATTCCTCGCTGCGCTGGTTCATCAACAACATCGGTAGCATCGCCGACTGGCGCGCCACCTTGATGCGCGTAGCCGATTTTCGCATCGCGCTGAACAAAGCCGATGTGCAACTCGACAAGGAAAAGCGCACCGAGTCCGGCGACAATGCCGATGGCAGCTTGACCTTCAAGAAACTCGAGGCCAGCTATCCCGAATAGAAAAGGCCGCAGCGTCTTCTTCGTACTCGTGGCGAGGTTGATCCACCCTCCCCCAATGCATTGTGGTTTGAAAGCATAGATAGCCGCCAACTTAAACTAGCTGAACTCTGTTGCTCCTCAGACCGGCGGACTGCCACAGGCACGCAGACCCGGGCATTCCTCTGTCCTGACGGGCGGTGACCCGAGTGCTTCGATATCTTCTACAATCACCGCGCATGGCCGCCCTAGACTTTAGCATCGACGGACAGGTGCCTGCGTAGAATAGGCTGGCGCACCCGACTGCCTCATCCTCCACCTACCGGCCACCTCCGTGGCACGGCTGAAGAAGGAGATGAAGATGAGAAATGATGTGCCAAGCAAGGGGTTGGAATGGACCAACCTTATTCTCGGCGCAGGTTTGGCCTGCGCTGCAATCATGTTCGTCGGGCTGCCTGCTGCGGCTTGGAACGCTGGGGTCGTGGGCTCACTGATTGTATGCAGTTCTGCAGTGGCCCTCTATCGCTATGGGGATTGGGCGGAATGGTCCAACCTCACCTTAGGGTGCTGGGCGGCGGTAGCTCCGTTCCTGCTCGGCTTCGGATCGGCGCAGGGGCCGATGTGGACGCATGTCTTGATCGGGATTTGCGTAGCGACGTTCGCTGCCTTGCAGCTTGTGGCAAGTCGCAGGGCGCGGGCGCCTTCGAGCACCAATTAACTTCGAATACAGGGGCGTCTTGGTGCAGTTCAGCAAGAGGAAGTCATCGGCTTGCTCCTGTGCCTCGGCGCCCCTCACAGTACCGGCGCCGGTGACACGCCGCCTCAGCCTCGATCGCCAAGCTCGCTTTGATCGACGTGGTTTGATTGTATCCCGCCGCAACTCAACGACGCTCCTCGGCAGCCGAGATGAATCCTGCGATCAGGCCTCCGACCGCCGCGCGCTTGTCCTGCCGCAAACGCTGTGCGGCTGATCGTCCAGATTGCGTTGCGGCGACAGCACTATGGCATCTAGTTGAGTGTCGTTCCGGAGGAATATCCCCGGTGTGGTGAACGCCCTCAAGCCGAACCGCCGCAGACCCTATACCTAAGTCTAGATTAGCCAATCAAATCTTCAGGCATCGATCGCCCTTTGTCCTGTTGCACGGACCTCCATCATTCCGCTACGTCAAGACCCTGAGGGAAAGGTGCAGTATCAGCACGCTATCTCCTGGCTATCGGCCGCACGCTAGTTTTTCGCCGACAGATGCAAGTGCAGCTTGGTTGACGTGTGAAGGACGCGGGGTTGATAATAGCCGCGCGAACCCGGTCAATTCGTGTCCAGCAAAGATCGCCCGGAGGTAAGGATCATGGGCTTGGCAAATTCGCAAACCGCAGACAGTCCCTTAGCAATTCTGGTCGACGATGATGCGGAGGTCCGCGACTCCTTGGAGGAGTTGCTAAGTTCGGTTGGCATCGACTCGATATCGTTTTCCTCGGCCCAGGAAGTGCTCGGCTCAAAGCTTCCAGACCGTCCTGGTTGCATTGTTCTCGATGTTCGAATGCCGGGACTAAGCGGCATGGATCTCCAGCAGCTCCTTGCAACCAAAGAGATACTGACTCCGATCGTATTCTTGACGGGTCATGGTGACATTGCCATGAGCGTCGACGCTATGAAGGCGGGCGCAGTGGATTTCCTGACCAAGCCGGTGCGCGACCAGACATTCCTAGACGCTGTGTCGACAGCCATCGCTGCCGACATCGCTCGAAGGGCGGCGTCAGCCGTAGCCCGAAAGAACTCGGCCCTGTATGAGACACTCACGCCCCGTGAGCGGGAGGTTCTGAGATTTGTGATCTCCGGTGCGATGAACAAGCAGATCGCGTTCGATCTTGGTATTAGCGAAATCACGGTGAAGCTTCATCGCAGCAATATGATGAAGAAGATGGATGCGCGGTCTGTCTCTCATCTATTCAACGTCTGTCAATCGCTTCCACCCGATATACTGTACCAATTGAAGATGGCTTCCGCTGTGGGGAAGACAGCCGCATCATCAGGGGCAGGAGCGCATTTAACTCATTAAACGGGGCCGCGACGGCGAGCCGAACGGAGAGGCGGTCTCGAGAGGTCTCTAATGGAACTGACGTCATCGCATCAGCGTCGCGTCGTGGCTGCGGCGATAGGAGCGGCGAGCGTCTTGCTTGCTTGGTTCGCACACGAGCCATCTGGCCTGTTGGTCGCGGTTGCAGCCGTGTGCATCTGCGTCGGCTGGAAGGTGGGATTGGCGTCGGTTGCAGCGGCCAGCCTGCTTGCAGCTGTTATCCTGCTGTCACGGGCACACGGGGCGGAAAACGGTCTCGTCCAACTGGCCGCGTTTGTTGCCGGAGCGCTTGGGCTGTGGGTGGTGGTCAAAATCTTCAGAACCATCACCTTCTATGACCGGGTATACCAAGGGGCTGGGCCTAATTTCACCGACACTCCGGGCCTCGGTTGGTCCGCTTATCCAGACGGGCGTCTTCGGTTCCTCAATCCCGCAGCCCTCGAATACGTTGGCGTCACGGCCGAAGAAATGCGCGAGATCATGAACGCCGACGACTTTTCCTGGTGGCGGAGATTTGTCCATGCCGACGATGTCGAGACAAGCATGGCGCAATGGCGCCACAGCCTAGAGACCGGCGAGCCGATGATCGAAGAGAAGCGTTTGCGCCGGTTCGATGGCACCTATCGATGGTTTCGCGATACGGGTGTTGCCTCGCGCGATGAGCGGGGGCGAATTGTCGGCTGGTATGGCCATACTGAGGACATCGACGACCGGCGCAAGGCGGAAGCGGCGCTCCGCCAGAGCGAGAGGGAGCTCAGGCTGCTGGTCGATACGGTTCCCACTATGATCTGGCTGATGACGCCGGCGGGATTGCCGTACTATTTCAACAAACGGTTCGTCGACTGGGCGGGCATCGACTCGGCCAAGGAGGAACCGCGAGGCACGCGGCAATTCGCCTCGCATGTGGAGTTGTTCCACCCCGATGACAGGGCAGCCGTCAAGGCGGTGTTCCAGAAGTCCTTTGCTCGTGGAGAGCCACTCCAGCACAAAGCTCGGTTGTGCCGGAAGGATGGCGAATATCGCTGGACCGATTCGCGTTTCGAACCGCTACGCGACGAAGACGGCACTATCCTTCGCTGGTACGGCGTCAACTTCGACATAGACGACGAGGTCCGCGCCCAGGAATCGCTGCGTCTGGCGGACGAACGGCTCGCGCTCGCCTTGCGCGCCGCCAGCCTATCCGAACTGTCGGTGTCCATTGCGCACGAACTCAACCAGCCGCTGCAGGCGGTCGTGGCCAACGCCGGCGCGTTCCAGCGATGGCTGACCGCAGATCCGCCAAACTTCAATCACGCCAGCCGCGTCGCCCAAAAAATCATCAGAAACGCCGACGCAGCCGCCCAGGTGATCAGTCGCATCCGAGCGCTGTTCAGCAAGGCCGAAGGCGAACCGCATGCGATCGATCTGAACGCGGTGATCCACGAAGTGTGCGATCTGCTGGGTGATAGGCTCGCATCGAGCAGCGTCAAGCTGGACCTTCAACTCGATCCTCGCCTTCCTGCGACGGCTGCCGATCACGTTCAGATGGAGCAGGTCGTCCTCAACCTCGTCCGCAACGGCATCGAGGCGATGCAGGACGTCAGCATCAACGCGCGAAGCCTGCGGATCGTGTCGCGGCGTCAGGATGACGGAACAGTCGAGGTCGAAGTGCGAGATCGCGGCCGCGGGCTTAGCGATCTGGAGCGGATTTTCGATGCGTTCTACACAACCAAGCTGGATGGAATGGGTATGGGCCTGGCAATCTGCCGCTCGATCGTCGAGGCACATTGCGGGCGGCTTTGGGCGAAAAATGTCGAGACAGGGGGAGCATCTATAACCTTCAGCCTCCCCATCCGCGCTGCCGACTCGACCAAGACACCACTGCCGCGACAGTAAGCGCCTGAGTGGGCGCTCTCAGAGGTTGACCCGGGGATCGGCTATCGACTGCCCGATCTCGATGAGCGTGTTCACCAGGATGTACAAGATTCCGAAGACGATGGCGACGCCCAGCACTGCTGGGAGATCAGCGCTTGCAAAGGCTTGGACCGTGTAAAGACCCAGACCAGGCCACCCGAAAACGCGCTCGACGACAAGCAAATTGCCGAAGAGAAGGCGTATCTGCAGGCCGAGCATCGACAGTGGGGCCGTGGCGGCATTGCGCAAACCGTGGTGCAATAGCACCTTCGTCTCGCTGAGACCCTTGCCGCGTGCTGTCCGAACGTATGCCTGGCTCATAACGTCGTGAAGCGCACCGTTCAAGCTTCGCCCAACCGCGACGCCAATGGGCAACGCCAGTGCAAGCGCTGGTAAGATCATGTGCAGCAGCGCATCCACGCTGACTTCGGGCCGGCCGACTAGTATTCCATCGATGACGTTGAGTCCCGTGGGGCCTGCGAAGTCGCGGTAGGCAAGCCGACCCGCGCCGGGAAGCCAATTGAGTCGGAACCAGAAAAAGTAGGTGAGAAGTAAGGCCGTCAGAAAGATCGGCGTGGAGCCGACGCCCACCATAGCGAGCCTAATGCCGGCCGATCTCGGAATCAGGAACTGAAGTGCCGCCATCACGCCGGCGAGCGCCACTCCCAAGGCGATCGACGTCAGACCGAGTTCAAGCGTGGCGGGAAGATATTGCCGTATGTCGTCAGACACCGGCCGCCGGGTTCTTACCGACGTCCCCAGATCCGCATGCGCGAGGCGCAATAGAAAGCGCCCGTACTGAACGACAGCCGGGTCGTCCAGTCCGAGCTGCTTGCGCATCGCTTCGACCGTTTCTGGCGGAGCGCTCGGCCCGGCAATGGCCCGCGCTGGATCGGCGGGTATAATGCTTTGGAGAGCGAAAACGATGAAGCTCATCACGAGGAGAACGACGACGGCGCCGACGATGCTTTTGGTGAGATATGCCAGCATCTAGGTCCCCCTCAGAGCGCCGCGAATGCCGTCGCCCGCAAGGTTGGCGAGGAGGCAGAGGAGAAAGATGATCGCGGCCGGCAGGATCGGCAGCCACCAATAGACGGTGAGACTGTCGAGAGTGCGTGACGTCATCGCTCCGAGTTCAGGCGCCGGTGCAGGCAATCCTAGGCCAAGGAACGACATCAGCGACAACGTCATGATTATGTTGGCGACATCCAATGACGCCCCGATGACCAATGCCGGCACCACTCCCGGCAACAAGTAACGCAACAGCAAGCGCGGACCGCGGACCCCGGCGATACGCGCTGCCTCGACATGAGGACGGGCCTTAAGGCGACGAATTTCATCACGGGATATGCGCGCGTACCAGGGCCACCAGAAAATAGCGAGCGCGATCATTGTGTTGACGAGCCCGGGGCCAAGCGAAGCCACGACAGCCAGTGCGATGAGCGTTCCTGGAAGTACTAAGAACAAGTCGACGATCCGCTCGATGACCAGACCGACCTTGTCGCCCATCAGGCCCGAAATCAGTCCGACCAGGGAGCCCAAAGTAAGACTGAAACCGATAACAATAAGCCCTGGCAGCCACGTATATCGTACGCCGAGGATTACCCGCGAAAACAGGTCGCGACCGATCTCGTCGGTGCCGAACCAATGTTCGGCTGAAGGCGGCAGGAAGGTCGCGGCGACGCGCAGTTGTGGATCGAACGGCGTGATCCAGGGCGCCAGCACGGCCACAACGGTGACGACAGGCACCCCGATTATACCGACGCTTTCAAGCCAACCGGCGCGCCGGAAAAAATCGCGCCAGTTGAACCGAGGCCGCGCAGGAAGCGTGTCCGGTCTCGGCCTATTGGTCATCGTCCGGCTCCCGCCTGCAGGCTCGGCATCGCTGTGATGAGAGACCGTGTGTAGGCGGACTGTGGTGCGGCAATAATGGCATCTGGATCGGCAACCTCGACCAACTCGCCGTCCTTCAGCACCGCGACACGGTCGGCGATGATCCTGGCGGCCGCCAGATCGTGGGTCACGAACAGCATCGCCATGTCGAGTCGCCGCCGAAGGTCGCTAAGAAGGTTCAAGGTGGTTGCCGCCAGCGACACGTCCATGGCGCTGATCGGCTCATCGCAGAGCAGAAGCCTCGGGGGGACGATTACCGCGCGAGCTAAAACGGCGCGCTGGCACTGTCCGACCGACATCTCGGCCGGCAGCGCGTCCATCAGGACCGGATCGAGGCCGACCAGCTTTATCGCCTCTCCGACGCGACGGCGGCCGTAATCGCTGTCCAGCGAAACGGCCCGCAGGCGCTCGCCGATCTGCTCGCCGATCGTGAGCCATGGCGTCAGTGCCGCCACGGGGTCTTGAAACACGACTTGCGGAGGGACCTTGTCGAAGCGCGTAACAGTGCCGCTCTCCGGCACCACAAGCCCGGCAGCAATCCTCAGAAGGGTGGACTTGCCGGCGCCACTCTCGCCCACCAGCGCCACGCACTCGCCAAGCTTGATCGAGAGGTTGACCGACTTAAGAACAGGCTGCGGTCGACGCCGGCCCCAAAACGATCGAGCGCCTGTCGGATATGTTTTTCCGACGTTGGACAGCCTCAAGGCGGCGGTTTGCTGGATCGCCTGGGGCGGCCATGGTTCCGCACCAGCGCGCTGCGTTAAGAGAAACGGGGTTTGTTCCTGGAAAAGACAGGCGACCGAGCCACCGTGGAGGGAAGCAGGCTCCAGCGGTGGGCGGATCGCGGTGCAATCAGTCTGGGCGATCGGGCAACGTGTCGCGTAGGCGCAGGCGTTCTCAGTATTCATGGAGGGCGTGCGCTCGGACGGGAGCGTGGGAAGCGGGCGCCTTCGGTCAGAGTCCAGATCGAATCGAGCAGCGAGCAGGCCGGCGGAATAGGGGTGCGCGGCATTGCGGGCCACGTCCTGCATGAGGCCCATTTCAACGATGCGTCCGGCGTAAAGAACCAGGACGCGGTCGGCCAGTGAGGCCGCCACCCCCAGATCGTGCGTGACGAACAGAATTGCCGTCTGCTGCTCGCGGGCGAGATCGCGCAACAGGTCGAGGATCTGCGCCTGCATGGTGACATCGAGCGCGGTGGTCGGTTCATCGGCGATGAGCACCTTCGGTCTTGCCATCATGGCCATGGCGATCAGCACGCGCTGACGCTGCCCCCCCGAAAGGCGATGCGGCAGCGCATCGGCGATGCGGTCCGGGTCTGGCACCCCGGTTCGGCTGAGCCATTCTTCGATCGATCCCTCGGCCCCGCCATTGGATTCTCGCATCTGGCGGCGGATCGTCATCGTTGGGTTGAGCGCGCCCATCGGATCTTGCGAGATGGCACGGACGAGTTGGCGGCGGGCCAACTGCCAGGTGCGCCTTCCCGCGCCGACAAGCTCGATCCCCGCAAGCCGGATTGAGCCTGCAACCTGCGGCAGGTATTCGCGCGGCAGGAGCCCCTGAAGCGTCAGCCCGATGCTTGTCTTGCCAGAACCGCTTTCCCCGACCAGCGCGATGATCTCGCCCGGAAACATGTCGAAACTGATGCCATCGAGGACGCGGGAAGGACGGCCTTCGCGGCTGAGGAAGACGGAGAGGTCTTTGACGGCGAGAACGGACTCGGTCACAGGTTCGGACATTCGATGCGAAAGCTTGATCATCTGCGGTGCGAGCCTGACCTGCTTCCGGAACGAACCGGACGGCCGGAGTTCAGTGTCCCCAGCGAACCGTGCTGAAGTCGATGTTGCCGGGAGGGTACACGGGACGGAGCCCAAGGTCTTTCAAACCCTTGGCGTGGACAACCACATCGTTGACGTCGACAAGCGGGATGACGACGCCGGCATCGAAATACATCTGCCCCGCTCTCTCGTAGAGAGCGTCGCGTTCTTTGACGTCGGTCAACTTTCCGGCCTGATCCACGATGGCATCGGCTTCCGGCACGACCCGGCCAAAAAAGTTAAGGGGACCGCCTTTTGTGAAGAACACCTTAGCCTGGCTCTCCGGATGAGCGGCGTCAGGGCCCGCGATCGTGAGCAACAAATCGGGAGGGTTTGGGTCGTCCTTCAAGGTGTAAGCAGCGCCGGAGGGCAGCACGTAAGCCGTTGCCTTTACGCCGATCGACGCCAGTTGCGCTATCATCAGGTCGGCGATGCGACTGTAGCTCGGGGCAGCGCTGTGGAGGCCAATGACCAAATTGACCGCGCCATGTTTGGCGATCGTGGCTTTCGCTGCCTCGAAGTCGGTCGGGAACCGGATCGGATTCATTGGGTCGAGCATCACGTTCGGATATACCGACCTTGACAGGCTTGCGAACTCTCCAAAGGCGTCCTTGATCCACAGCGCCGGGTTGATCGCCGTCAAAACGGCCTTGCGGACCTCCGCGTCATCGAGCGGCGAGTTCGGCTTAACGAAGAGATCGTACGGTATCATGCTCGGGGCGGCGGTGATCTCCAGACCCCCCGGCAGGCTGGTGAGTTGCGCGAACGGATAGTTGAGCGGCACGGCATCGATCAAACCCGCCTGCAACTGAAGTATCTGCTGGCTGATATCGGGGACAACCGAAATCTGGATCTGCCGGAAGAACGGTTTGTTACCCCAGTAGTCATCGTTGCGTTCGAGCACATAGCGCTGACCGCGTTTGAATTCAGCCAGTTTGAATGGACCGGTGCCGACCGCATGCTCATTGAGCCAGGTCTTCGCGAAGTCGCCGCTGTCATACTCGGCGAGCGCTACTGGACTGATGATCTTAGGCCCCCACGGACTGGAAAGGGCATCGAGGAGCGAAGGCTGAGGATGGCCCAGCGTGAACTCGACCGTCGAGGCGTCCGGCGCCCTCATGTCCTTCACGTTGGCCAGGGAGTAGCTCAGGCTCAGCCCACGATCGCGGCGCCTTTCGAACGACTTTATGACCGCTGCCGCATTGAATGGCGTGCCGTCATGGAACCTGACGCCTTCGACCAGGTGGAATGTGTAAGTCAGCCCGTCGTCCGAGATATCCCAACTCCTAGCGAGCCGACCAACGATCCTGGTCGAACCCGGCTCGTATTCGACAAGGCCTTCGTAGACGTTGTTGATTGCGCTCATCGCGCCGGTCTCAAACCCGTTGTCCGGATCGAACGTGCCTATATCGGCCACGTAGGGTATGCGGAGCACCCCCTCAGCGCAGACTGGCGCTACCGAAAGCAGCAAGCCGACCGCAAGCAGCAGCATCCACAGACAGAAGCTGCGCTTGCCGGGTCGTTTGGTTGGGTAAGCGTATATCTGCATGAGCATTCCCGTTGGCTCGGTCTCTCAGCGACTGCAGCAAGGCCGCCCGCAATCAATGCAGTGGCCAACGAGGCATCTCTGGATCTTGTGAACTCGGAGTGCGCCGACCCGATGATGGTTTTTCAATCGTTGATCGCTATCCTCGCGGTTGTAACCAAGCGGTGTACCGCCCAGACGGTACTACTGCCGGTCGGTCGGGGTCTATAGAGTCCTGGGCACTGGTTATCCTATGCCTAGGCATAGGATGCTGGCACGTCGCCGGGCCGCCCATGGCCCCTCAAATGAGGATTGGCTGCTAGCTCGCTGACGGGTTGCGCGTATGCACAGGCCGCCTATTCGGCCAGGAATTTCATGCCTTAGCGGTTGTGGCTCCATTGATCGTCCATCCGCCATTCCGCCTCAGTCGGTCTCCCGAGCCTGACCCAGTTCGCCAGTTCGATGGCGCAGTGGTTCGGTTCTACAATCCGAGACATAAGCCGACAGAACCAGCAATCGGGCTGTCGTTCAGCAATGCGAGCGCACAACGTTTGGCCTTGCGGGCCGCCCGACATGCGATTCAATGTGCGCGAAAGGTTGCCAAAAATGGTCATTGTCGCCTCCAGGGAGTCACCGACGACCCGAGTTCGTGATTGAAAGAACGCTATCCTTTGATGAAAGCGAGCAGGTCAGCGTTGACCTGATCCTGGTGCGTAGCGGTGATGCCATGCGGCGCCCCGGGGTAGTAGATATCCTTTGCGCCTTTGATCAACCGGGCCGACTTGACCGCCGAGTCCTTGACGGGAACGATCTGGTCGTCCTCGCCGTGCAAGACCAGGGTCGGCACGTCGAATTTCTTCAGATCCTCGGTGAAGTCGGTCTCCGAGAACGCCTTGACGCTCTCGTAGGCGTTCAAGAGACCCGCCTGCATACTCCAGAGCCAGAACTGGTCCAGAGTCCCTTGGGAAACCTTGGCACCGGGCCTGTTTGCGCCATAAAACAACGGTGCCAGGTCCCGGTAGTACTGCGAGCGGTCCTTGACGAGGCCGGCCCGTATGCTGTCGAATGCCTCGATCGGCAAACCCTCAGGGTTCGCCGGCGTCTTCACCATGATCGGCGGAACAGCGGCGATAAGAACGGCCTTGGCGACCCGCGTGGTCCCGTGCCGTCCAATATAACGAGCGACCTCGCCTCCCCCAGTGGAATGTCCAACCAGCGTCGCGTCCTGAAGGTCCAGGGCCTCGATTACCGCCGCGAGATCGTCGGCATAGCCGTTCATGTCATTGCCAGACGAGGCTTGGCTGGACCGGCCATGGCCGCGCCGGTCGTGCGCCACGACTCGGAAGCCGTTCTGCGCGAGGAAGAGCATCTGGCCGTCCCAAGCATCGGAACTCAGCGGCCATCCATGTGAGAATGTGATGACCGGTCCCTTGCCCCAGTCCTTGTAGTAGATTTCGGTGCCGTCCTTGGTTGTGATGGTGCTCATCGTCTTGGTACCTTTGTTTGATTGAGAGGTGGGATGGCTTTGCTTTCGGGTAGTCCGAGCCGCAGCAGCAACAGGCAGTCCCGCCGCAACTGTGGCGATCAGGCCGGCCAACAAGACATCGCGGCGGGATCCGCGAACGGAGAAAAGTCCATCTTTAGTCATCGTATCCATCCGTGATGTGTGGCATTGAAGGTCCGGCTCACCATCACGATCATCAGGTCGACCTGCGCAGCCGCACTCGGGAGGGCGGGCGAAGGAGCGATCGAGACTCGACAGTCGTGATGGCTTGCGAGGAGGATGCGCCGATCCGGGCCGCGAACCTATTCTACGGAAGCATCTCTCGTGCCATGCCAAGGTGCAGGACAGGCATGCCAAGATGTCCGGAGGCCTTCGCGGTGAGTAGACTAGGGCTACGGTGCTCGGTATCGCACAACCTGCCGTTCTTGCTGACCAAGCCTGACAGCGGTGCCATGGAGCAGATTGAGCAGGGACCTTCCAGCGCCGCGATGAACGCGGCCAGTCCCCCGGGAATGGCCGGCAGCGAGACGCTGCCAGCCGATGACCCAAGCGAATTCAAGTCGCGAGATGAATGCAGGATCGAAGTCCATTGCTCGATTTCCCAGCCTGGGGCGAGACAGGTGTTGGGCCACTAGACTAGAGTGGATCCCATGTTCCTGCTCAACGCAGACGTCTTATATGCTGCTTTCTGAAAATTTGGGGACCTGGCGAAGGTCGTGAGCCGACGCACCGCTGAACTGGCGATGGCCGCAGCTTTTTCACGAAGAATGGTCCGCGGCGCAGGGCAATCCTATTGGACCGCGGCATGGATAGGCTAATGCCAGGGTCTAGGTCGCGCTATCTTCGCGCATCGGCGCGGGCAGTGTTTCCCATGCCCGGATCAACTCGCCGATGGAAGCGGCCTCCATCTTGCGCATGACATTGCCGCGATGCAGCTTGACCGTCACTTCACTGATGCCGAGGTCGAACGCGATCTGCTTATTGAGCCGCCCGCGGGCGACTTCGCGCAGTACCTCGCGCTCGCGTGGCGTCAGGGTCCCGACGTGCTCGATGTTGCGCTTGACTACAACCGCTTGCGCCCGCCGCGCAGCATCCATCGCAATGCCCGCGATCAGAGCGTCAAGCAATGTTTGGTCGCGCACCGGCTTGGTGAGAAAGTCCACGGCGCCGGCCTTCATTGCCTGGACAGTCATTGGAATGTCGCCATGCCCGCTCAGAAAGACGATGGGTTTAGGGTTTCCGCTTTTCGCCAGATGACGCTGCAAATCGAGACCGCTCGCTCCTGGCATCCGCACGTCGACGATCAGGCAGCCTGGACTGTCCAACACATCGGCGTCAAGCAATTCGCGGGTCGAGGCAAAGCAGACCGGCTGGAAACCCGCAGACAGGATCAATTCCGACAACGCCTCCCGAACAGATGCATCGTCATCGACAATAATGACGAGTGGCTGCTCCGCTTCATCTTTCCGCTGCACTGACGGCGCCGATCTCCGTAAGAGCGACTGGTCAACTCTCATGTCCGTCCTCCGTATCATGGTTGCGCAAAGTCTCGCCGACGACCGCAAGCAAGGCGTGGGCATCGAAGGGCTTGCGGAAGAATCCGCTGATGCCCTGCGCGCGGTCCTGATCGGCTATCTCGTGGCGCCCTGTGATCAGGAAAACCGGCAGTTCCGGACGCGCCCTCCTCACCAGGTCACGAAGTTCAAAGCCATCCATGCCAGGCATCCCGATGTCGGTGATGAGCACGTCCAGCCCTGACAGCCCGCTGATCAACAATTGTCGCGCCGATGAGAAACTGCGGGCCACATAGCCGGCGGACTCAAAAAGTTCCTCCATTGACTCGAGGAGTCTTGGATCGTCGTCGACAACCGCCACTACAAGTTTATGCTTGCTCACGCTCACTCCCTCCCGCTCGGCGCGAGTGGGTTATCGGTATTTCCAGTCGCTCCGCGATACGCACGAGATCGGCTAGGGACGCCGCCATCATCTTCTGCATGACGTTCCTTCTATGAATTTGCAAAGTGACCTCGCTGATCCCCAGCTCGGCGGCGGCCTGCTTGTTGAGCAGGCCACTCACCACCAGCGGCAGCACCTCGCGTTCGCGTGGCGTGAGTTCCAGATAGCGCTGCTTCAACACGCCAAGTTCAGCACGCTCCGATCTGAATTCCCGATCCAGGGTGATCGCCGCATGGATTGCAGCCATGAGGTCGGCATCACTGAAAGGCTTGGTCAGGAAGTCCACCGCGCCGTGCTTGATCGCACGCACCGAGGACGGGATGTCGCCATGGCCAGTTATGAAAACGATCGGTGGATGATCCCTTTCCGAGATCTGCCCCTGCAGATCGAGGCCGTTGATATCCGGTAACTCGACATCGAGGACCAGGCAGGCTGGGACGTTCGGCTTATCAGCGTCGACATAATCGCCGGCCGATCCGAACGCGACGGCACGCATGCCGTGAGAAGCCAGCAACTCTACGAGCGCCTCCCGGATACGCGCATCGTCGTCCACGATCAAGACGATATGGTCATCCGTCATCATGCCGCCACTTTCGCTTCAACCGGCAAGGTGAAGATGAACTTCGCGCCGTGCGGCTCGTTCTTCTCCACCGACAGCCGCCCGCCGTGCGACTCGACGATTGATCTGCAAATCGCCAAGCCCATGCCCATCCCATGTTCCTTCGTCGAAAAAAAAGGCTCGAAGATCTTGTCGGGGAACTCGACGCCCCACCCGCGATCGCTGATCTCGGTTTGGATCGCATCCGCCATCCGGCGCACACGCAGGCCCAGAATTCTGCCATCCCCTATGGAATCCATCGCTTCGGTACCGTTGCGCATCAGATTGATCAACACCTGCTGAATCTGAATACGGTCGAGCACCACGGGCGGAAGATCCCTTTCGATTTCCGTATCGATGCGGACACGATGCCGCGCCGCCTCGTCGGCCATAAGATCCAGCGCTTCGGCTATGACGCCATCGAGCGCCATAGAGCTCCTCGTCGCTGTGGATGACTTGAACAGGGCGCGGATGCGGCTAACGACCTCGGCGGCGGCATTTGCGTCGCGGATGATGCGCTCCACCGTTTTCTGCGCCCGCTCGATGTTTGGCGGTTCCGCCATGAGCCAACGCTGGCACGCGTGTGAGTTGGCCACCACGGCCGCCAAGGGTTGATTGACCTCATGCGCGATCGAAGCCGAGAGTTCGGCAAGGCTCGCCGCCTGGCTCGCACGGGCAAGGCTCTCTCGCGCTACCCGAAGCTCGTCCTGCGCCCGAACCTCGCTATCGATGTCCAGGCAGATCACGTTCCACTGCACGATGGCACCTTCGGCGTTGCGCATCGGCGCCGCGCGCGTCTCAACCCAACGATATTCGCCGTCGAAACGCCTTAGCCGGTGCTTTCGCGCATAGGGCTCACCGGTGGACAACGAATGGGCATATCTGTCTTTGACACCCGCCAGGTCATCGGGATGAACGCCCGCATCGAGTGTACCGGCCAACCGTGACTTTCCAGTTCCGTCCAATTCTTCAAGGTGGTATCCGAGGAATTCGCGGAGCTGCTGGCTGCGATATCTCGGCTCGCCATCCGGCGCGGCGCAATCGATCATTGCCGGTAGCGTTTCAACGAGCTGCCAGAGAGAGCGCTCTCTCTCGTGCAGCGCTTCCTCGACGCGCAGTTGATCGTCAATGTCATGCGACAGGCCGTACCACTGGACGATGCGCCCACCCTCATCCCGCAACGGCTCTGCCGTTCCTTCGACCCAGCGGTAGACGCCATCCCAACGCCGCAGGCGATACTTCTTGGTGAAGCGCTCGCCGGTGACGAAGGAATGGTTGAGCGCTTCTTCAAGGCTGGCCGCATCATCAGGATGGACCGCGGTTTCCATGAAGGCCGCCAGCCGGCTCATGCCCGGCTTGTCTGCATCTGCTGTGTCCAGGCCGAGAAAATTTATCAGGCGCTTGTTGAAGAAAGTCGGCTCCCCCTCCGAACTCAACCGCCAGAGCAGGCTCGGAACCATATTCACGAGTTGCGAGAGCTCCCGCTCACGGTCGCGCAACGCTTCCTGTGCGCGCATCTCATCGTCGATGTCGATGGAAACCACGTACCATTGCACAATCGCTTCGCTTTGATCTCGCAGCGGTTCCCCGCGGCCATCAACCCAGCGATACACACCGTCGGCGCGGCGCATGCGATATTTCAGGGAGAAGGGCTCGCCTGTGGCGAAGGAGTGGCGGGCTGTGTCCAGCAGGGTACCTGCATCATCGGGATGGACGAGGGTCCCTATGATTGCAGCCAGCCGGCTCATGCCCGGCTTGTCCAAAGCCGCTATGTCGTCCAGGCCGAAAAAGTCCAGCAAGCGCTTGTTAAAGAATGTCGGCTCGCCGTCGGGTGTCATACGCCTGATCTGGACCGGGACCATGTCCACGAGCTGCGAGAGTTCGCGCTCCCGATCGCGCAACGCCTCTTGCGCGCGCACCTCATCATCGATGTCGAGAGAAACACCATACCATTGCGCAACCGCTCCGACTTCGTCGCGCCGAGGCGCTACCCTGCATTCTGCCCAGCGATAGGCGCCGTCTTTCTCGCGCCAACGAAACCGCATGGCGGACGAGCCGCCAGTTTCGAAACAATGCTGTAATGTGCGCTCCACCTCGGGACTATCGTCGGGATGAACCAGTTCTTGCAGCAGATTTTCGATGCGCGGTTCTTCAAGAGTTTCGAAATTCGCGATGACGTTGCGGAAATGATCGACGTATCGCTTGTTGAAACAGACCTGCCCGCCCGTAGGCATTGCGCTCCAGATCCGGACCGGCACGGCGTCGACCATCTCCTGGAGCTGCCGCTCGCTTCGTCGGAGCGCTTCCTCGGCGTTCACTTGATCGTCTATGTCATGGCACAGACCGTACCACTGGACGATGCGCCCGACCTGGTCCCGCATTGGCTCCGCCCGGCTCGACATCCAATGGTAGACGCCGTCGGCGCGACGCAGGCGATAGCGCATCACAAAGCTCTCGCCAGTGTCGAGGCAGCGATGGAGCGAACCGCCGAACCCTGCTGCGTCGTCTGGATGGACTGTCTCCATAACCGCTTCGAGCCTGCTCATCCCAGGCTTGTCCAAATCGGCGACATTCAGGCCGAGGAAATCGACCATTCGCTTGTTGAAGAAGGTCGGTTCGCCTTCGGGCGTCAGTCGCCAAACATGGCTCGGAACCATGTCCACGAGCAGCGAGAGTTCTTGCTCACGGTCGCGCAGCGCCTCCACGCTTTCACGCAATGTGAGCAGTGCCAGCTGATGCTGTCGGGATATGGCGGCCACGATGAGTGCTGAAAATGCGGAGATCCCCAGGAAAAGCTGCAGCATAATCTGGTTGTGCTTCAGGGCCTCGGGATCGCCGGCAAATTCGCCAGCGCCAAATGCTGTGAATACCGCTGTGATCAGAGCAAGGAGGATCAAGGCGACAGCAGCGCCCTTGAACTCAAAGCGCACCGCGGCCCAAAGAAGAGGCGGCATGATGATGTAGGCGAAAGGCAAGTAACCACTCAAGGAAAGTGCGGCGACACCCAGAAAGATCAGCCCCAGGACGCAAACTTCCATCCATCGCGTGGCCGAGAGGTGGGCCTTGGCTCGCCAGTTCTGGACCACAACCAGCGCCAGCGGCGCTACGATCAGAACCCCCGTGGCGTCTCCGATCCACCATAAGGGCCAAGCCCCCGTGAAGGTTTGCGATTGCATGCCAAACCAAGCAAGTGTGGCGCTCCCCACCGTCGCGCTTACGACCGGCGCAATTCCAGCGGCAAGCACGACGAACGCAAGTACTTCCTGGAGGGTTTCCAGTTCCCCCGGCCGCTTGCTGGTCCGGTTCACGAGCCAGGCGCCAGTTGCCGCCTCAAGAGCGTTGCCGACATATATCAGCAAGGCCGCGGCCGGCGGACTGTGGAACCAAAGGTAATTGCTGAACATTTCAGCCAGGCAGCCGGACAGAACCCACCATGGCCAGCTGCGCCTTGAGGCAACAACAAGCGTGGCAATGAAAAGCCCGCCCGGGGGCCAAACGGAAATGCCTGTTCCAGGTACGATTGCGAGCAGCTGAGCAAAACCGCAGCCCAAGACATAAGCCGCGAAAAAAAGCCCCAAATGTAAGAATTTTGGACGGTGCGACCAGGCGCGCATCATCGGCTTCTCCTGCCTGACAAGGACGGCGTGAGGACCGTCAGCGCTTGGCGTAGCACCTACCTGGGCGCGCGAATTCACACAGCATCCTAGTGCCACCATACCAAAGGCGCATCCTATGGAAATCCATGCATTGCGCGCTACTGGCCCTGGGGCACGAACCAGCGAAGGCTGTTTCATAGCGTCCATCGCTCCCTACTGGCAGGAGCGCGAATTCCCCTTACCTTACCACGATAATCGCAGACTGGATCCAAGATAAGAACGGAGACTTTTCCTGAATGCTCACGCGTTTGGGCTTCAGTCCATCTCGTCGATCACACTGTGTCAGTGGGCACCGCCGGCTGTTACGTGGCCGGGCTTCTTCAGCAGCAGGACCGCCGCCAAAGCGATCGCCAAGCTAACGCCAAGCAGGAAGAAGGTGTCATTGAAGGCCATGACGTAGGCCTGCTGGCGGACCCTCAGCGCGATCGCAAGAATCGCTTTTTGTGCGGCGAGTGCCTGGTCGTTGATGCCATGCGAGAGGAAGTAGGCGGTGAGGCGCGCGAGGCGCACGCGGGTTGCCTCCTGGAGCAGGGACACCGATTGTACCAGCACGTTCGAATGGTACTGCTCGCGCTTGGTGAGGAAGGTTTGCAGCAGCGCGATGCCGACGGCGCCACCGAGGTTGCGGGTCATATTGAAAAGGGCCGAGGCCGAGCCGGCATTTTCCGTCTCAATACCTGACGTGGCGATCGCCGAGAGCGGCGCCAATATAAGGGCCTGGCCGATGGCGCGCACGATATTCGGCCAGAACAGCTGGTCGCTGGCATATGATCCGCTCATGTGGATGTTCATGAAGTTGGAGGTGGCAAACAGCGCAAAGCCGACCGCGATGAGGAGACGAATGTCGAAGCGCTGCATGAGGCCAGGCACAAGCGGGATCAGGACGAGTTGCGGCAGGCCGGTCCACGCAAGCACCATGCCGATCTGCTCGGCGTTGTAGCCCTGAATGCGGGCGAGATAGACAGGTACGATGAAGACCGAGCCGTAGAGCGCGATGCCGAGCAGGAAGTTGGCGAGGATGCCGAAGCCGAAGTTGCGGCGGGCCAGCAGCCTGAGATTCAGCAGCGGGTGGTTCGATGTTAGCTCGATCCAGACGAACAGGGTCAACGACACTGCTGCGACGATCGCCAGCCGCGCGATAAAGGGCGAGCCAAACCAGTCGTCCTTGTTGCCCTCCTCGAGCACGGTCTGTAGCGCGGCGAGCCCGAGGGCCATTGTGGCGATGCCCGACCAGTCGCCCTTGGCGAGCAGGCCAAGCTGCATCGGCTGGCGGTCGAGCGAGAACCACAGCATGCCGACCATCAGTGCCCCGGGCACCAGGTTGACGTAGAAGATGTACTGCCAGCCCCAGTTTTCAGTGAGATAGCCGCCGATGGTCGGGCCGATCGCCGGCGCGAACGTAGCCGACAGCGCGAACAGCGCCAGGCCGATCGGCTGCTTGGCTTTCGGCAGCAGTGTGATGACGATGGTGAAGGCGAGCGGGATGAGCACGCCGCCAGTGAAACCCTGGATCGCTCTTAGAACGATCATCTGACCTAGGTTGGCGGCGAAGGCGCAGGCGACCGAGAACGCGAGGAACAGCACGGCATTGGTGATCAGATAGTTGCGCAGTGAGAAGACCTGGGACAACCAACCGGTTAACGGGATCACCACAATCTCGGCAATGAGGTAGGACGTCGAGATCCAGCCCCCGTCGTCGATGCCGGCGCCAATCGCCCCCTGGATGTCGGCAAGCGAAGCATTGACGATCTGGATGTTGAGCACGGCCATGAATGCGCCGAGGGCAGAGCCGACCACCGCCACCCAAACCCGTCCCGAATTAGCGGCACCAGCTGTCCCGGCAGCGCTCTGGGCGCGAGCCGAAGTTGCGAGCGAAGAGACGGCGGCGGTCATGGTTGCGGCTCCTCGAGCGCATGGAAGAATGGGCCTGACAGCCCGTGTCGATCGTCGCGCGAACGGTGGAAAGGCTGTCAGTCCGCACCGTCGGATTGGCGTTTCTGGCAAGCTCGGCTTGATTTGACGCTCGGCGCTTTCTACCGGACGCCATCCTCGGCAGCCTCCGTGTTCCGGGGGAATTTGTCGGCCTGGGCGAACATGCCTGCTTCAGCCAGCACGGTCGCCTTGGTGTCGATGGTCGGCTCGACGGACATGCCGGGCCTGAGCAGCCCGCCGAACTCATGATTATCTATGGCGATCCTCACTGGGATGCGTTGCACGATCTTGGTGAAGTTGCCTGTTGCGTTGTCGGGCGGCAGCAGCGCGAACTCCAGGCCGCTCGCCGGCGACAGGCTGTCGACGTGCCCCTTCAGTTGGACACTCGGTAAGCCGTCGACGGTAACGCGCACCGGCTGACCGTCGCGGACATGGGCGAGCTGCGTCTCTTTGAAGTTGGCGACGACGTAGACCGCGTCCATCGGCACGACAGCCATCAGTTGCGTGCCTGATCCCACATACTGCCCGACCCTAAGCGTGCGCGCGCCGACCGTTCCGTCCACCGGTGCCGTGATCGTAGCGTAGGAAAGGTTCAGCCGGGCCTGCTCGGCGGCTGCTTCGGCACGGTCCTTTTGGGCCACGGCACTGTCGCGCTCGGTGGCGAGCACATCTATCTTGGCTTGCGCTGCAGCCACGGAAGCCTCGTCGCGCTGCAGGCCGGCGACGAGCTGGTCGGCTTGGGCGCGGCTTGCTTGGGCTTTCTGGGCAGTGCCAGTGCCGCTCTTTGCCAACGTCGTGTATCGATCAGCGTCGGCGCTGGCGAACGTCAGCGAGGCCTGCGTTGCGGCGACCGTCGCCTTTGCCTGCTCGATTAGCGAATGCTGGAGCGCAATCTGTGCGTCGAGGTTACGGACGGCCGCCTCGGCGGCCTTGACCTCGGCATACGCCTGGGCAAGCGCGGCACGGAAGTCGCGGTCGTCGATGCGGGCGAGAACCTGCCCAGCCTCGACCATCTGGTTGTCACGCACCAGCACGGCGGCGATGTAGCCCGAAATCTTTGGGGCCACAGTCGTGTAGTCGGCCTTCAAATAGGCGTCGTCAGTCGACTCCAGGTACTGGCCCGTGGTCCAGTAACCGTGACCCCAATAACCGCCGCCAATTATGCTGGCCAGAAGTGTAGTCGCGAGAGCCACGCGCTTAAAGCGGCGCCTCGGTACGGGCGCAACGACACCACCGGGAGTAACCTCCCCGCGAACCGGCAGCGAGTCGGGCTGTTCGACGGAGGGACTCGCCGGTCGCTCGACGAAGGCCGCCGGCTGCTTCCCCGACAAGACCATCTCGGTTCCGTCTCCGAAGTCGGTTGGGGACATTTCGGACATCTCGTTCGTCCTGTCGTTCATGGCGTTTTCCGCGAGAGCTGCCGTTGGACGGGCGATACTCCCCAACTGCCTCCCGCTCCCCTAGACTCGGACCTCAACCTTAGAGGCACCTGCCTCGATACAACACCGGTTGCGCGACGCGCGCAGACCGGTGCCGCGCGCCTGATGTAGAGAAGCTCGGGCCGGTAGAGCGGTGAGATGAAGTCGCGCGCCGCAGATGGCAGTTGGATGAATTCCGACATCGCAACGATGGCACGGCCAATGAAGGCTGGCACGGCCAGGCAGGCCCGGTGCGACGGCATTCCAATGACACTGCACATTGCTTTCCTCCATCAAAGCTTCGTAGTCAGTACAGAGAGCAGAATGCCCCGCCCCGTCATGCGAAACTATTCTACGGGAGTATCTGAGACCCTCTGCAAAGGTGCAGGATGCATGCGCCCCAGAGATCGGAAATCGAGGCGCGACGGATCCAGTGCCGATGGCTTCAGCGGTGCCCGGTTCCATTGCGCTTGCAGATCGCCGGTGTGTGCGGACGAACTCATGATTGCCGGAGCGGCAATAGCCAGAGCGGTTAATTTGAAGCTGGCGGATCGCAATCCTAAAGAAAGCTTTGAGATCGGGAGCTTGGACATGATCATCACGCGCGCTAACGCCTAGCCCGGCAAGGTCGTGGTCGCGCCGCGGCAGTACCCCGTTACAGAGACTATCTACCGGTATCCAACGCCCGTGACGTAATTGAAGAGCATTTGCTCCTCCACCTCTTCTTCACGGAAAAGAGCTCTCATCGCATCGCGTATGTCCAATATGCCGAGAGGCTTTGCGCCGACATCGAGCACGGGGAGGTTTTGCAGGCTTTGCGAAGCCATGGCCTGGTAGACGGTGTGGAGATCATCCTGCGGACCGCATGACACGATTGGGCTGGTCATGAGGGCCGAGGCCAGCGGCGCCGGCGATCCCGGGCTGGTGAGGTGGCGGATAAGGTCAGATTTGCTTAGAACGCCTGCCGCCGCTCCATTGTCGTCACACACAACGACAAGGCCAATACCGGGCTTCGAAAGCGACAATGCGGCGGCTTGCACCGCCGCATCAGCGTTGATCACCAACAGGCGAGCCTTCGTCATCGCGTTGAGTTGTTCGATTTGCATGAACGTCCTCCGAGAGATCGCCTTCTTTCCGTCGAGCTCACTTTTCGAATGTCGTCAGGTTGGTGTCGTTCGTATCGACAACGAATACGGCAAGCATGCGCGCGGGTTCCGTCTTGCTGGCATTCTCCTCGAAGGTGTGATGATCACCCGGAAACTCAGAAAAATTTTCGCCGGCGCGATATGTCTTCACCGGACCGTAGTTGACCTGAGTATTGACTGCTCCTTCGAGAACCGTGGCATAGATGAAAGCCGATTTAGCGTGAGTATGCGCCTGGGAACTTCCGCCAGGCCCGTATTCGACGAGCACGCCCTTGATGCTCTTGCCTGGCACGTTGGGCAGCGGCTGGTCGTAGACCAGCGTGGCCTTGGCGCCGTGCGTATCGTCGGCCAGGGCGCTGGTTGCGGAGATAGCTGCGACGGCAGCGATGAAGAGGGTCGTTCTGATCATTGTCTTGGCTCCTGTTTGTGAAGGGGGATCGCCGGCCGATGGGAGGGGCGGCCGGCGACCGGGCTCTTGCCGGGGGGACGCGGCGCGAGCCTATGACCTGATGAAGGCAAGAAGGTCCGGGTTCACTGTGTCGGCGTGGGTCGTGCACATGCCATGCGGGAATTTCTCGTAAACCTTGAGTGTCCCGTTTTTCAGGATCTTGGCTGAGAGCAGTGCCGAGTCGGCGATGGGAACAATCTGGTCGTCGTCGCCATGCATCACGAGCGTCGGCACATTGATGGTCTTTAGATCGTCGGTGAAGTCGGTCTCTGAAAAGGCCTTGATGCCTTGATATTGTGCCTTGGCGCTGCCCATCATCGCCTGCCGCCACCAGTTTTGAATTACACCCGAAATTGGCTTCGTGCCCGGCCGGTTGAACCCGTAAAAAGGACCACCCGAGAAATCGAGATAGAACTGAGCCCGATTGTCAGCGAGCGCCTTACGCAAGCCGTCAAAAACTTCGGTTGGCAGGCCGCCAGGGTTGGCAGGGGTCTTCACCATGATCGGCGGCACGGCACCGATCAGCACGAGCTTGGCGACGCGACCCCGGCGCTGACCATGCCGCGCGACATAGTGAGCAGCTTCGCCGCCACCGGTGGAGTGACCGACATGAACGGCATTTTTCAGGTCGAGATGTTCGAACACGGCGGCGGCATCAGCGGCGTAGTGGTCCATGTCGTGACCTTCGCTCACCTGCGCCGATCGGCCATGGCCGCGCCGGTCATGGGCGATAACGCGGTAGCCCTGGCCGAGAAAATAGAGCATCTGCGCATCCCAATCGTCGCCGCTCAGAGGCCACCCGTGGTGGAATACGATCGGCTGGGCATCCTTGGAGCCCCAGTCCTTGTAGTAGATTTCCGTACCGTCACGGGTGGTGATCGTGCCCATGCTCGTTGCTCCCCAATTTGCCTCGGAAGATGGAAGGTTTTGGTGCTTCGCCCGAGCGGGTGTGGCTCGGACAAGACAGGCCGCAACCGAGGTGGGGACGGCGCCCAACAAGACATCGCGGCGCGACGCGCGATGACCAAGATCGTGTTCGAAGTCGCCGGCATCATGGGATTGATGCTCGCCCCTATCGCGCAGTACAAGTTTGCCGTTACTTCTGCGGCCCCGCATGACGGTCGCTCGGTCGGCTTTTGCCATATAGCGCCCTTCAGCCAGCGTTTCGATGTAATGCTCAGCCTCCCAGCCCTCGATCCACGGCCCGGCGATGTACTTTTCGTCGTTGTAGACGTAAAAACCAGTAAGTCCGTTTGTGATCGCTTGCTCTATCACGTGGTATGTCATCTGATTTTCTTCTTTCTTATTTGTCAGCATGTTGTGCTGCTTCGCGCTAATTTGAATATCGCAACATCGAGGACATGCGTGCCGCACATCAGTGCCGCTGGAGCGAGGCGTGGCTGAACCAGTCTTCGAAGCGCGTTGCACCGATGCGTGGATGGTCGCCTGGCACGAGCGAGCGGTCGTTCAGCTCCGTGCCAAAATATCGCGCTTGGGGATCCGCGGTTACTTTGCGCGGATCGTTCGTTGCCTTCAGAAACCGCGCGACCAGCTCGCTCATGCGGCTCGGCTCCGGGCCTGCGATCTCGATCACACCATTGACCGGCGGCGAGAGCGCAACATCGGTCATGATGTCCGCGACGTCCTCAGACGCGATTGGCTGAAAATAGGCACTGGAAACTGTTGTGGTGTCCCCAACCGTTCCTGACTGGGCGATCCCGCCCAGAAACTCGAAAAACTGCGTCGAGTGGACGATGGTGTAAGGGATGCCGGAGCCTCGGATAAGCTTTTCCTGGGCCACTTTGGCGCGCATATAGCCGCTGTCGGGCAGACGCTCAGCCCCCACGATCGAAAGTGCGATGTGGTGCTTCACGCCCGCCACCTTTTCTGCCGCGAGCAAGTTCCGGCCGGAGGTCTCGAAGAACTCCAGAACGGCCTTGTCCTCGAAGGAAGGCGAATTCGCCAGGTCGATGACGGTCTGCGCTCCGGTGAGCACTTCGGCGAGGCCTTCGCCGGTAATCGTGTTGACACCGCCGTTCGGAGACGCGGCAAATACTTCATGTCCCTTCCTGCGCAGCCGCTCGACTGTTTTCGAGCCGATCAGCCCGGTACCACCAATGACCACGATCTTCATAACGAACCTCCTCGTTCGTGTTTCAGGGTTGATTTGTCTGATCGAGCCAATGGCCTAGTGGGCATCAGCTGTCTTCGCTCCAGACGATGCACCGGAGCTGCAGGCCCAGACTATCGAACGGAAGCATCTGTCATGCGATGCCAAGGTCTAGGATAGATGCATCCGTAGATTGGGGACCCTAGTCAGCAAGGAGACACCGTCTGAGTGCTAGCCAAGCCGACATGCGGTCAGGAGTGATCGGAAGACCCCATTCAGCAGCTAGGCCGGCGGAAGGCAGCTTTCGGCCAACGCCAAAACTCCTCGACCAGGATGGGGCGCAAAGCTGCCGTTCGCGTCGTGTAAAACGTGCGTCTGCTTCGGGTCAGACTTTCCCGTTCCCCACAGCTTCTTGCCGGAGCGAGACAGGTCATCACGCCCAACACTTCCCGAGCGTGGGGAAAGGCGGTGGCGCCCAATCGAATCGAACCCGCGCACACTTTGCAGTGCGACAGCGCCCGTGATCCATGTCGTCAAAGCCGCGAGCCCTAGCCGCTCGAGGCGACGATGCACGCAAGGGCCGCACCTGGGCCTGCAGCCGAGACAGCCATACACCTGACTGATCGAGCGCGCCCGCTCCGCCTCGACGACGGAGCGGACATCCTGATCACTAACACATTGCATGACCAGATGATCATGGCGCGATTGTTCTCGACGGCAATCGTATCGCGGCTCGTTCGGCCCTAACCCAGCGGGCGGGTCAGTAGTCCACCAGGACGGCACCCAACGGAAGAGGTTGCCGACGGCCGCCACGCGGCCGACGGACGGGAACGGCATGTGCGTGGACACCAGCCACGCGCCGGTCTCCGCCAGCTCCCGCATCACACGGAGCCGAACACGGGTCGCCTCCTCGGGGTCGTGTTCGAAACCGTTGTGCCATTCGGGGTGGTCGAACGAGACCGGGAAAATCGCGTCGCCGGCGAACATCAGCCGCTCACCGCCGGACGTCATGCGGACCACGCTGTGCCCGGGGGTGTGGCCGCCGGTGCGTTGGACGACCACCCCGGGTGCCACGTCGTACTCAGCCTCGAACGGCCGCAGTTGGCCGTGGTACTCGTTCAGGAAGTGCTTGGCAGCCCGGCGAGCCACGTCCGAGAGCATCGGCCCCATGGCGGTGCGCGAGAAAATCGGGCGCCTCCCAGAACTTGGCCTCGGCGGCGGCCAAGTGAATCCGCAGGTCCGGGCGAAGCTGTTCCTTTCACCCCGTCGACGAGCAGCCCGCCGACGTGATCAAAGTGCATGTGGGTCAGCACCACGTCGGTCACGGCCGCGAGATCGACGCCGGCGGCCGCCAGTCGATGTCCAAACTGCCCGGCCCGCGGGAAGTCCGGGACCTCCCCTCCTATTCCGCTTTCGATGAGGATGGTTTGGCCACCGCTGCGCACCACGACCGCGTTCAGCGCCCAATCGAACGCGTCCCGCGACAGGAACCTGTCATCCGGCCAGGCCCCCCGGACGGCCGGGTCGGCGTTGGTGGCCATTGACTCGGATGGCGGCGTTACCACACCATCGCTGATCACCAACACGTCAATGTCGCCGACCCGCACGGCATAGCGCGACGGAACCAGCTCGTCGGGTCCCGGCCGAATGCCGTCCATTTTCGTGATCACTGTCATTGTCTGTGCTCCTTTCGTCATCTTGCTGTTCATGGGCTTGTCGTAAGCGCGCCAGGTTAGCGGATGGTGGGTCACCGGCCGGAGTTGCCGGCCGATGACAGAGTTCAGCCAGAGAGGTCCTCCGGGCGCTTCACGGCGAGCTTGCCGTGCGGCAGGCCGGTGGACTGGCCGACCTCGATGAGGTAGCCGTCCGGGTCACGCATGTAGCAGCGGATCTCCGCTCCACGATCGATGGGCGGCGTGACAAACTCCGCCCCCCTTGCCTTCCATTCCTCGTAGCAGGCCTGGATGTCAGCGACCCGCAAGTTCAGGAAGATCGAGGCGGTGTTGCCGGGCTGGTAGTCGACCACTGAGATGCCCGGCTTGTCGTCGGTGGGCGGCCCGCCGGGGTTCATGATGATCCACGAATTGGACAGCTTGACCATGCACGGGTTCTCGTCCAGGACGACGGTGCCCCCCAGGACGCGCGAGTAGAAGTCCCGGGACCGGGCGACCTTGCGCACTGCGATGAACAATGTCACCAGAATGCCCTCGGTTGGCGCGGGCAGGTTGGCGAAGTCGATGCGGGGGGCGGGGTCTGTCATGGTTGCTCCATTTTGGTAGCGTTACTCCCAGAAGACCGGTCGGCGACGGCCGAGCAGGGTTGGGAGGACCGCGCGCAGCCGTTGCAGGATGCCGCACACTTGCCACCGACCGCCTCCTCCATGAGGCGGCGGATGATCCGCACACAACGGCCGCACTTGGGGCTGCAGCCGAGACAACCATAGACCTGACTGATTGAGCGTGTCCGCCCCGCTTCGACGACGGAGCGGACATCCTGATCGCTCAACACATTGCATGAACAGATGATCATGGTGCGATGGTTCCCGACGACGACCTTTTCTAGGCTGGTTCGATCCTCACCCGACAAGCGATCAGTAGTCCCAGACAGCCGGTACGCAGCGAAACGCGTCGCCGTCCACCGCCACATGGCAGATCGACGGGAACGGCAAGTGGGTGGCCACCAGCGGCTCGCGGTTCGCCGCGAGCTCCCGCATAAGACTGACGCGGACGCGTGCCGCCTCCTCGGGGTCGTGCTCGAAGCCGTTGTACCAGTCGGGATGGTCGAATCCGACTTGGAACACGAGGTCCCCGGCGAACGTCAGCCGGTCGTCGCCGGACGCCAGGCGAACCACGCTGTGCCCGGGGGTGTGGCCGCCGGTACGACGGACGACTACCCCCGGCGCCACCTCGTATTCCTGATCGAACGGACGCAGCTGGCTGCGGTACTCGTTCGCGAACCGCTTGGCTGCCCGCCGAAGCGCGTCCGGGAACCCCTCCGGCATGGAGACGCGGGAGAAATCGGGCGACTTCCAAAACTCGAGCTCAGCGGCTGCCACGTGAATACGAAGGTCCGGACGCAGTTGCTCCTTCACTCCGCCGATCAGCAGCCCGCCAATGTGGTCCATGTGCATGTGGGTCAGCACCACGTCGGTCACTGACGCAAGATCGATACCAGCGGCCTCCAGTCGATGGATCAACTGCCCTGCCCGCGGCAAGTGCAAGTCCGGGTCCGCCCCGAGGCCGGCGTCGACGAGTATGGTCTGGCCGCCGCTGCGCACCACGACCACGTTCAGTGGCCACTCGAGCATCTCCGGCGACAGGAACTCGTCTTCCAGCCAGGCTGCGCGGACGGCCGGGTCGACGTTGTATGCGATAGTCGGGGATGGAATTGGTAGGATTCCATCGCTGACAATCAGCACATCAATCTCGCCGACCTTAAGTGCGTAGCGCGACGGAACCAGTTCGTCGGGGCTCGATCGGCCGGAGTGTGAAATGTCGTCCAGGCTCATTTTTGCGTTCATGTCTGTCTCCTGTTGATCGCCTTCCCACGGCCCTATCGGCCGCCTCGGCCGCTGGCCCCGTGGATTGGCAAGTGCCTCCAAGGACGGCCACCCGGCGTCTGCAGAAGAGATTGCGGCGCCGTGGCGTGCGCGACCATCAAACGGAAGTATCGGTCAGGCAATTCGAAGGTCCATGGCAGACCCGTTGCAAGCACGGGTGATCCTCCCGCAAACGTCGGAACGCGCCGCTTCGGTCAGGGAATAACGGCTGTGCCTCTTGCATGTCGCTGGTACACCCGGCGCGTAAGATCACGATCAATCCTATACTGCGGTATCTGTCGTTCACGGCCTTGATGCAGTCGACTGCACGCGCGCTCTCGGCATAGCGTTCACCACATGACTCCGGTCGGCACGCTGGTCGATCGGGCAGATGTGAAGCACGGGCGTGTGGCACCGACAGACAGGTCGGCATAATTAGTGATGGCGCTACGCAACGGACGCCTCACGGCTATCAGGCAGAACCAACGGAGCGACCAATGTCCAAGACCATCATGCTAATTCATGGCGCCTGGCTGAACGCCCGCTGCTGGGAAGGCTTCAAGGCCCGCTACGAAGCCAGGGGCTACACGGTTATCGCTCCGTCGTGGCCGCTCGACGACCGTTCTCCGGCCGAGCTCCGTGCGTCCCCCAACCCCGCTCTCGCCAAAGTCGGGATCAACGAGCTCATCAATCACTACGATCGCCTAATCCGTGACCTGCCCGAGCCGCCAATCCTGATCGGGCACTCGTTCGGCGGCACCGTTACACAGCACCTGCTTGATCGCGGCCTCGGCCTGGCCGGCGTCGTCATCGACCCGGCGCCGACTTCTGGCGTGCTGGTCGGGTGGCAGACCATCAAGTCGACCTTCCCCGTGTTCTTTTCCTGGGGAAGCTGGCGGCGCGTCATGACCATGTCGCGCAGGTTCTTCAGCGACCGCTTCGCGCAGGTCGTACAGCCGGGGCAGATCGATGCCATGTATGACCGCTACATTGTCCCCACGCCCGGGAAAATCTATTGGGACGGCCTGGTTTCGGCCGCAGGCAAGATCCGCTGGAACAACCCTAATCGCGCGCCTTTGCTCCTCATTGGCGGTGGCATCGACCTCATTGCCGAGGCTAAGATGACCAAGGCAATGTTCGAGAAGCAGAAGCAGGCGCCGTCGAACACCGAGCTCATGATCTATCCTAACCGCGCCCACTGGACCTGTATTCAGCCGGGCTGGGAGGAAGTCGCCGACTTCGCGCTCGACTGGGCTGTGAAGAACGGCCCCGCGCCCAAAGGTTCTTTGGCTACTGGCGGTCCAGTCGCCTTCAAGGTCGGCAGTTCTTGATCAGCGCGAGGCTGCCCCCACGAGTTGTCTCAGGCGTCCGGCGCTATGACTGTCTAACTCTCGTTCGAGCGGCACGGCGGCGGCACTAACTCGGTTGAAAAGGTCACTGCCTCGTCGCCAATCGATTTGAGCGGCAACGCCACCTGGAACTGCGATAGGAGTTTTGAGATGCTTGCGAAAATACTAGTCGCCGTCGCGGTAGCTATGGCATCTACTGCAGCCTTTGCAGCGGACATCAAGTCCGTATCGAGGCTCGCATTCGGGCCGGACAACATTCTATTTGTAGCCGACTGGAAAGGCGCCCAGGTGCTTGCGCTGACATTGCCGGCACCTGTGCCGAGGAAGGGCGAAGGTACCTTCAACATCATGAACTTGTAGCAGTTGCTGTCCAACTCGCTCGGCCCGGGCAAGCTCACGGTTGAAGACATGGCAGCGCGGCCTGACTCTGGCGAGGTGTACCTGGCAGTAAGCGTCGGAGCGGATAAGACGCCTGCGATTGTAGCAGTCACGTCCGACCAAACGGTGCGCAAGCTTGACCTTGCGAGCTTGAAGTCAACCGCGGCGACGCTGAAGAATGCTGACGATTCCAAGTACGAATTCTGGAAGGAGACACCGGAGCGCAGCTTCACCGTCACGGACATGAAATGGAACAGCGGCGAGCGCTACGCACGATCGGCATCAACGAAGAAGCCGGCGAACTTCAGTCGCTGGTTGGCACCTTCGCGGCCGAGCGATGGCGCTCGATCCGATTCGACCGTTTTGAAGCTGAGTGATCCCCGCTCGCTCGTTCAAACGGTCGGTGCACGTTTCTGAAATCGACTTTCGCGAAAGTCGAGCAATTTCTGATAAACCTCAAGGTGCCCGACAAAATTGCGCGCTACAAACCGCACTAACTTCGGGTTGTTCAACAATCTGTCAAAATAACTCGTAACGGCAATTAGGTTGAGCACTGTTGCGCCATGGGTGCTGGCGAAGCTCAGATATTCATGGCTGACCTTGGCCAGGTCGGTTTCCATGGCAGCCAATTGCGACGAGGAGATGCCCTCATATTGCTTTCGGCGAGCAAAGGGATCGGTGAGCTGCGATCGTGGTGTGAGCGCGATCAAGACTTTCACCACTCGAAATTGCACGCGGTCCAACGCTATCATGAGCCGCACGATTTCAACTTGGCGGCTCGGCACAACCTCTCGCAACAAGGGGAAAATCTTCAAGGGGGCGCCAAAATCGTTCAGAAGGTAGAGAACCTCGAGACAGACACCGCCGACAAGCTGCGGCTCGGCTGTGAAGCACAACGGGCCTTGCTGTTCCTCAGAACGGCAATTCGGTCCGCCGGCTGGCGAACCTCGCGTCAAGATCGAAGGCATCGTTCCGAGATCATGCGTCTGCAGCAAGGCGCGAAAGGCAGCGTTGGGTAGGATCTGACCGGTGGCATTGACGACGCTTTCGAGTTGATGCCGCGCTGCGTCGGCTTCTCTGATGAAATCCTGCATACGATCGAACTGGCGCTTGTAGGTCCGCAAGAATGCCCGGCCACGCAATGGATTCAGCGGCGCCTGCAAATTGTCAGTCAGACGAATGGCATGCCGGTTGTTCTCGACGAAGCGACGAAGCTCGGCGTTGGTCATTTTCACGGAATTGCCGAAATCGGTTCTCGTCTCGCCATCTCAACCACTGGATCAAGCGAAGCGAAGAGGAAGGTATCAAGGCGCACGCCATTGTCTGCCTTGAGCATGCGAAGGGCAGACTGCGCTTCATGAGCGGGCGCAATCAGGAAGTCATGAACAGTTTGATGATCAGGCTCCATTCGGATCAAGATCGTCACGTCGGGGCCAACGATACCCCGGTTCCAGAATATCCAGCGTGGAAAACCGGTGACGACAATCCGATAGCGCGCGATCCATATCGCGACGGAGAATTCTTCATTGACACGAATAAGCTTTGTTTTGGGATCGTAAAGTGCCGAGCCACCGCCCTTGCCAATGTTCGACATCAAGTCCTCGATCGTTTGCTGCCGGATCTGAATTAGCCGGTTGCTGACATCGAGTTTCCGAAAGTTCGCCGATGCGTCGTATCCGATCAACTGGTAGGCGGCCTTCATGCTTCCAAATCGGTGTCCGTAGATGCTGGCTGAGTGACAGCCCGGGGCGGCGTCAATAATTGGGCTCGACAGCTTCCCCCGCTCTTTCAGGAGCTTGGTCAGATCGGCCAGCAACTCCTCATTGGGTTTGAGGTAAGCGCGCGCTCGCCTGATAGCTTGCGCACGATCGAACAGCGCCCGGGTTACGAGCGGCTCGATGACGTTGTCGACGCGAACAAATGCGCTTGGCGGATTTCTTACCCGGTTTTGCAGAAGCCTATGGGATATCCGGTTCCAAACACTGTTGCCGATATATTTCTCGCTGGCCAGTATCGTGCCTACGCACGCCTTGGTCCATGGTCGGCCGAATTCCGTGACCAGGCCGCGTGCGTTTAAGGCAGCCGCAATTTCGGCTTCCGTTTTTCCCTTTTTCACGAATTGATTGAACATCCACCGGACGGTCGAGACCTCATTCTCAGGCCCCGGGACGAGAATGACGCGGTCACTGGCCAGGCCTTTTCGCTCATTGCGATGAAGCATTGCCTTGGGATTTCCCGAGCCGTCAACAAGAACGCGCCTGTAGCCGTAGCCGGCCGGGCCGCCGCCGCTGAAACCCAGTTTGATTATGCGGCTTTGACCGGCAAAGACCCTGTTCGACAGCAAGCGGCTGTACTCCGCAGCCATGCTGCGCTTGATGGCCTTCAACACGTCGGACCCGATGCTCCCATCGTTGACGAATAGCTCGGCGCAGAACTCGATCCGCACTCCAGCTATCTGGCACCGGTATTCATAAGAGGCGCTTTCATCTGTATTCTGGAAGCGCCCCCAACGGCTGACGTCATAGACCACGACGGTTTCGTAATCGGCTCGCCGGCTTTCCACATCTTCCAATAGCCGCTGCAAGCCTGGGCGCCCCCCAAGGCTGAGGCCACTTCGTCCGGGGTCCTCATAGGTTGCAACAATGTCGTAACCCATGACATTCGCATAATTGCGGATCGCATCTCTCTGGTTGTCGATCGAGTAGATCTGCCTGTCTGTGGACATGCGCAGATACTGGGCCGCACGGACCCTTCGCCTCGCTGGCGGAGGATTGTGGGGCATCGCAAACTTGTCCATCGACTTGCACCGTCGTGCTGGTGCTTTAAACTAGCGGTCGATGACCGCGCGGCAAGAGAACGGAATGCTCCAGTACGTCGGGCTGATCCACAAAGAGGACGCCAGCGATTACGGTGTATCCTTTCCCGACTTCCCCGGCGTCGTCACGGCCGGCGCAAGTCTCGAAGAGGTGCGCGAGTTAGCCGAACAGGCTCTTGCCCTCCACGTCGAGGGTCTTATCGACGACGGCGACGTTGTTCCTGATCCTACTTCCCTTAAGAAGGTCGCGGCAAACGCTGACCGTGGGGAACTTACAACCATCATGGTTCCGCTTAGGACCCGCTGAACGTCTTTCCTCTTTGGCAACCATGGCGATCAACTGCCGGGAAACCGTGATTCACTTCGTGAGCGAGCTCCGCCGCCGTTCCGCCGCAATGCGCCCGCACTTGGGCGAAATCGCCCCTGTTTTCAACCTGTTGTCATTTCCCTGGGGCTTCAGAGGAGTTCTAGTGATGATCATCAAGAAGGCCATTCTGGCCGTGCTCATGACCGCAGCGCTCGCCGGCTGCGAGACGCAGACCGAAGGCCAGCAGCGGGCCACCACCGGCGCGCTGATCGGCGGCGCCGGCGGCGCGTTGGTCGGCCAGGCGATCGGCGGCAACACCAAGAGCACCGTCATCGGCGCGGCGAGCGGCGCGCTGCTCGGCGCCGTCGTCGGCTCGGCCACCACGCCGCAGCGCCGCGGCGAGCAGCTCTGCCGCTACCAGGATCGCTACGGCCGCATCTACACCGCGCCTTGCGACGACCGGTACTACAACGGCAATTATTGATCGTGTCGGCTCTTCCTTCTCCCCGTGAACGGACCGTTCACGGGGAGAAGGTGCCCCGAAGGGTGGGGCAGCGCCAAGGTCTCAGATTCTGACGCTGTCGAGTGCTGGAGCAGAAGCGGCCTTGGCGGGCGCGGGAATCGCCCATGTTGTGCCTTGCACGAGGGCCAGGGAACACTGGTGGACGCATACCGGTCGCGTGCACCGCAAAAGGTTCTTGTGCAACGCAACAATCAATGCGTAGATGGCTTTGGGTAAGGCTGGCGGGTTCAGGATGACCGGAGAGCGGATCTGAGACCGGAGACGACCCACTTCGACGCGTTGCACGGGTTGCGAGGCATCGCTGCCGTTCTGGTGATGCTTGGTCATTTCAGCGAGCTTACGGCGCAGCATCTTGATCTGGCGCCGTCAGGCTTTCTTGCCGTCGACCTGTTTTTTCTGCTGAGCGGCTTCGTGATTGCCCACGCCTATGACGAGAAGTTCCGAAAAGGGATGTCTTTCTGGCAATTCGCAGAGGCCCGTATCATCAGGCTTTACCCGTTATACTTCGCCGCCATCGGTGTCGCCATGGTCGGCGTGGGCGCGGTCATCGCAACGCAGGGGCTAGGCTCGTATTCGCGGCTGGATTTGCTTGCGAGCCTTGCGTTTTCCCTTCTTTTCCTGCCCACGCCGCCGTCGCTTTCAGTCGGTCCAGATGTGCTTTTTCCGCTGAACGGTCCGGCATGGTCGCTTTTCTATGAACTCGTCGCCAACGCGGTTTTCGCCGCACTGGCCCTGAGGCTTGCTCGCCGCTCGCTGGCCGCTATCTTCGGCCTTGGTTTCCTGGCGCTGGCGCTGATGGCCTGGGACGGCGTCATCCTGGGCGGCGGCGCCCATGGGACGGCACGATCGCGGCTCCCGCCCGGATCGCCTTTTCCTTCTTCCTCGGGGTGTATCTGCGGCGATATGCGACCGGGGACAGCCGGGACGGCAATCTTTACATGCCGATCCTGCTGGCGCTTTGCGCGGGACTGATGATCTTCCGTCCCGCCGGAAATGCGCAATTGTACGATCTGGCGATTATAGTGCTGGTCTGGCCCTGGCTTGTTCTCACGGCTTCCCGCTTGCGGCTCTCGGGCTTCTGGCGCGCGATCGCCCTGTTCTCCGGCAATATCTCCTACGCCATCTATGCGCTTCACACGCCGCTGATCAGGATCGTGAACATCCTGGACGAATCCGTCACTGGAACCTTGTGGAACCAGCACGGCCTGCCATTCGTCGTGGGAACATCCATTCTCGTCATCGCGGTCTCGGCGTTCGCGCATTATGTCTACGACAAGAATGTCCGGACGCTGCTGCGGCATCTGCTTTCACTGCGGCGCGCACGCGAGGGGGTGACGCAGTTCTAAAGCGCGTCGCGCTGAAACGGATTCAGGCGACGCGCTTTTAAGTCCTTGTTTTTATGCATGTCGTTGTCCCAGAACCGCGTACACTTCTGGGCGACATGCATTAGTCCTGCCGCATCGGCGGCGATCGGACAATGCGCCGGACCAACGATTTGCAACCGTTGCCGATGCTACTCGGCGGGACTTGGCTTCAGCGCCGGCTTACGCGCGAACCGCCGCAACACCGCGCGGCCCAGTTTCTGGCCGGGCATTTCGAAGACCGTGTAGGTGACCCAGGACAGGAGACAAACCCCGGGCATCACGACCGCGAGCACGATGGCGAAGCGCAGCGGCGCGCTGAGGCCGTCGCCATAGCGGGCAATGACGAACGCCGCCACTGGTTGCAGAACCAAAAGGTGGATCAGATAGATGCTGTAGGACAGTTCGCCGAGCACATGAAAGACGCCTCCGCCCAATGCGACGGCGATCCTTCGCGCCACGGCGCCCGCCTGGCCCGGCAGCATCCGGTAGAGGACAAGGGCGAAGAACCCGAGCACCAGCGCTTCGCGTATCACGAGCTTCGAAAGGCCGTAGCCATCGCCGAAGGGGATGGCCGCGAGCGCCATGGCCAGGGCCAGGTGCAGCAGCGGCCGCGGTTGCCTCTGACCCAGAACGCCCGCCAGAAGCATGCCGCACAGGAAGACCTGTATCTTCAGCGGCAGCAATGACGGCATCGGGAAACGGACCGACATCCAACCAAGGACCATCACCGCGATGCCGCCGAGCGCCGCCACGACTATCGCGCTCCAGACCCAGTCGAAACGGCGCACCAAAAGCATGAGCGCGGGGAAGACCGCGTAGAACTGCATTTCCAGCCCGAGGCTCCAGTCGGGCAGCGGCGTCCGGTAGGCGAGGTTCGGGGAAAGGCCGAACAGGAATGTCAGGTGGGCTACAATGTTCTTCAGGCCGCTGTCGAGGAAGCGCTCGGGCGCCTGCGGCGCGCGCTGCAGGAATGCATCGATGACCATCCGCGATTCATAAAGATACGGGCCGAGCGCCAGTGCGAAGAACAGCATGACGTAGAACAGCGGCGCGATGCGGAAATAACGCCGCGTCCAGAATTTGAGCCAGGTCTCAGGCCTTTGCCAGGGCTCCTTGTCCTGGCGCAGTTGATAGTGAAACACCATCAGGAAGCCGGAAAGCATGATGAAGAGGTCGACGCCGAGCGCAGGATCGCCAAGCACCGGAACATGCCAGCCGGTGAGGAGCAGGCAGTGGCCGACCAGCACCCACAATGCGGCGGCAGCGCGAAGGCCGTCCAGGCATTCGATGCGCGATGACTGGCTCATGCTACACTCCATGTTGCATTGCAGCATGGTCACCGGGGTGGGAATGTCAACCTGGTTCGGCATAGCGCGAGAGCCCAAGTGCTCGTAGTGGCAGTTCGAGGGCCGGAAGCGGACCGGCAGTCTTAAGGTGCAAACCTGGTTGTTTCGTGCATGGCCCTAAGCATGTCATTCGGGCGATAGTCTGCGTAAGCGGTTCGCGTCTGCAGGCTGGAGGAAAGGTTCAGTCGAAGAAGCCCGCATCCTCTTCCCTGAGATACTTCATGGCCGCTTGGGCGTCGATATCGAG
>NZ_JBSKBP010000037.1:0-47827 GCF_053714275.1 Mesorhizobium sp. Arg314
AAAACAGAATCAAAGCCACGAGTCGGCCGGACCAAAAACGTTTTTCAGCAGCCTGTTAAAGCGCGTCGCCTGAATCCGTTTCAGCGCGACGCGCTTTTAGAGCAACTCCAGGAAAAGTGTGGGCGGTTTTCCGTTCGGAAAACGGCGCCGCTTTTGCGGCGCCGTTTCGATTCAGTCGATGTCGAACGACACGCCCTGCGCGAGCGGCAGCGCCTTGGAGAAGTTCACCGTGTTGGTGGCGCGGCGCATATAGGCCTTCCAGGCATCCGAGCCGCTCTCGCGGCCACCGCCGGTCTCCTTCTCGCCGCCGAACGCCCCGCCGATCTCGGCGCCCGAGGTGCCGATGTTGACGTTGGCGATGCCGCAGTCCGAACCGTCGACGCCCAGAAAGCGCTCGGACTCCTGCAGGTCGCGCGTGAAGATCGATGACGACAGGCCGGCGCCGACCGCGTTGTGCTGCTCCAGCGCCTCGTCGAAATCGGAATATTTCATCACATAGAGGATCGGCGCGAAGGTCTCTTCGGTTACCGGTGAAACCTGCTTCGGCATTTCGACCAGCGCCGGATGCACATAATAGGCGTCCGGATGGCCGTTCTCGACGCGCGTGCCGCCGGTCACCTTGCCGCCATGCGCCTCGGCCTCCTTCAGCGCATTCTGCATGTTGTCGAAAGCAGCCTGGTCGATCAGCGGACCGACCAGCGCCTTGCCTTCCAGCGGATTGCCGACCGAAACGGACTGATAGGCCTTCTTCAGCCGGGGCAGCAGCGCGTCATAGACGCTGTCATGCACAAACAGGCGCCTGAGCGTCGTGCAGCGCTGGCCGGCGGTGCCCATCGCGCCGAAGGCGATGGCGCGCAGCGCCATGTCGAGATCGGCGGTGGGCGTGACGATGCCGGCATTGTTGCCGCCGAGCTCCAGCACGGCGCGGGCAAAACGCTTGGCGAGCCGCGGACCGACTTCGCGGCCCATGCGCGTCGAGCCGGTGGCCGAGACCAGCGGCACCTTCGGATGGTCGACCAGCACCTCGCCGGCGACGCGGTCGCCGATCAAGACCTGCAGCAGGCCTTCCGGCGCGTCGGCGCCGAAACGTTTTGCGGCGCGCTTGAAGATCGCCTCACAGGCGAGCGCCGTCAGCGGCGTCTTTTCCGACGGCTTCCACACCACGGCATCGCCGCAGACGAAGGCGAGTGCCGAATTCCACGACCACACCGCGACCGGGAAGTTGAAGGCCGAGATCACGCCGACGACGCCGAGCGGATGCCAGGTCTCCATCATGCGGTGGCCGGGCCGCTCGGTGGCGATGGTGAGACCGTACAATTGCCGCGAGAGACCGACGGCGAAATCGCAGATGTCGATCATTTCCTGGACCTCGCCGAGACCCTCGGACGGGATCTTGCCGACCTCGATCGACACCAGCCGGCCAAGCTCGTCCTTATGCGCGCGCAATTCCTCGCCGAGCAGGCGCACCAGTTCGCCGCGCTTCGGGCCCGGCACAAGCCGCCAGCTCTGGAAGGCCTTGTGCGCGGCATCGATGGCCTTGCCCGCATCTGCGGCCGAGATCGACTTCAGCGCCGCGATCTGTTCGCCCGTCACCGGGCTGCGCACGATGAGGTCACCGCCGGAGAGCGCATCCTTGGCAACTCCGAGTTTCTCAAGAAGTGAGGCCGTTTCCTTCGCTAACATCATTTTTGTCCCTTTCAGATCCCGCCTCTCATCATGGGGTGGGAATGGAGCCATGCGCCATGTCTTGGACCTGCCGTCGGGCACGCCTGGGCGCTTTGATGGCGTGGCATTACTCGTTTCAGGGAAAAACCGCCACCCCGGCATGGTCCAAGCCCGGATTGCGAAATTGGGCCAGACAGCGAGGCCGGATCAGCGTGCCTTCTGGATCTAGGACGTTTTGCTGCTTTCCTTGATCAGCCGATCGATATGCATGCGGATATGCGCCGCCTCGGCGGCGGTGTTGGCCAAAGCGATGGCGCGATCGAATGCGATGCGCGCCTCCTCGTTGCGGCCAAGCTGCATAAGCAGCCCACCCCGCAGGCCGAAGAAGTGGAAATAGCCCGACAGCCGCTCTTCCAGCGGCTCGATCATGGCAAGTGCGGCCTCCGGGCCGCGCACCTTGCTGACCGCGACGGCGCGGTTCAACGTCACCACCGGCGACGGCTGCATCTGCTCCAGCAGACCATAGAGCAGGTCGATCTCGGTCCAGTCGGTATCCTCCGCCGTCACCGCCCGTGCATGCAGCGCCGCAATTGCCGCCTGCACCTGGTAAGGACCGGGCTTGCGATGGCGCAGCGCCTTGTCGACCAGCGCCAGGCCCTCGTCGATCATCTTGCGGCTCCATAGCGAGCGGTCCTGGTCTTCCAGAAGGACGATCTCGCCATTCTCGTCGAAACGCGCCGGCGCCCGCGCATGCTGCAGCAGAAGCAGCGCGGTAAGGCCCATGATTTCCGGTTCCGTCTGGAACAGCCGCAGAAGCAGGCGGGCGAGCCGGATCGCTTCTTCGCAGAGCGGCGCGCGGGCCGGAGCCTCGCCGCTGTTGGTCGAATAACCTTCGTTGAAGATCAGATAGACCATAGCTGCGACAGCGGCGAGCCGCTCCGAGCGCTCCACCGCGCCCGGCGTTTCGAACGGCACGCCGGCATCGGCAATGCGCGCCTTGGCGCGTGTGATGCGCTGCTCCATGGCGCTCTCGCCGACCAGGAAAGCGCGCGCGATCTGCTTGACGGTGAGGCCGGACACGATGCGCAGCGCCACCGCGATCTGCTGCGTTGCCGGCAGATCCGGATGGCAGCAGATGAACAAGAGCCGCAGGATATCGTCGCGGTAATGCGCGCCGTCGAGCCGCTCGGCGATGTCGCTCTCGGCGTCCTCCAGATCGGAGATCTGGTCCTCTTCCGGCATCGGCGCCTGCTTGGCGCGCTTGCGCACGGCGTCGATGCCGCTGTTGCGTCCGACGAAGATCAGCCAGGCCGCCGGATCGCGCGGCGGCCCGTTCTTCGGCCAGTTCTTGAGTGCCCTCAGGCATGCGTCCTGGAAAGCCTCTTCCGCGGCGTCGAGGTCGCGGAAGTAGCGCAGCAGCGCGCCCATCGCCTGCGGACGGGCATTGCTGATCGCTGTGCTTATCCAGGCAAGCTCCGTCATACGGCGACCTTGGTGGGGTTGAAGACCGAAACTGGCCGGATCTCGTAGGAGCCACCGCTCGGGTTGACCTCGGAAAGTTCGCGGGCGAACTCGACGGCTTCATCGAGATCGCGGCATTCGAGCGTGTAGAAACCGAGGAATTGTTCCTTGGTCTCGGCGAACGGCCCGTCGAGCACGATCGCTTCGCCCTTGACCTTTCTCAACGTGGTCGCTGCAGTCGTCGGCAGAAGGCGGGCAACCGGCCCGAGCCGCCCAGCCTTGGCGTATTTGTCCTGCACATCGAGGATCTTCGCCATGACCTCGTCGTCCTGTTCCTTGCTCCAGGAGCAGACGACGTCTTCGGAGGCGTAGCAAAGAATGGCGTAAAGCATGGCGGGTCCTTTCCGTATCAAAGGACGCGACAGTAGGACCCTTCCCGACACAAGGTCGATAAAAAAATCGGCGGGCGATCACGGGCTTGGCGGTCTTTGGCGGTTGGCAGTCAGGCGCCTTGGGCCTGCAGCCATCTGAGCACGAGCGTTTCTTCCTCGTCGAGGCCGGATATCAGACGTTTGCGCTTGTTGGCGTCAGCCATTTCGTCGAGCAGGCGCCCCTCGGACCAAGCCTCGAACACCAGCGGGTGAATGTAGCATTTGCGGCAGACGGCACGGGTATTGCCGAGGCACTCGGCGACCTCGTCGACGACATTGTTTATCACCCGTTTTTGCTGAGTTTTGGCCTCGGGAAGTTCCGTCTGAACAAACAGCGACGCCGCATGGATTGTGCCGCCCCAGGTGCGAAAATGCTTGGAGCTGAATTCGGCGCCGGAAGCCTCGCGAATATAGCGGTTGACGTCTTCCGAACGCACCGGCCGCCGGTCGCCATCCTCATCGAGATATTGAAACAGTTTTTGTCCGGGCAGATCCTGCGTGCCGCGCACAACCTTGGCGATGCGGCGATCGACCAGCTTCAGCTTCCATTCCTTGCCGGACTTGCCCTTGAAGGCGAAGCGCAGGCTGGAGCCGGTGATCTCGACATGGCGATCGCGCAGCGTGGTCAGCCCGAAGCTCTTGTTATCCCGGGCATAGGCCGCATTGCCGATCCGGATCATGGTGTTGTCGAGCAGCCAGACCACCGAGGCGACGACGCGCTCCAGACGCAGCCCGTGCCGGCGCAGATCGGCATCGATCTGCCGTCTGAGAGCGGGCAGGCTTTCTGCGAAGGCGACGAGGCTGGAATATTTGACGCCGTCGCGTTCCTCGATCCATTGCGGGTGATAACGGTACTGTTTACGGCCGCGCTGATCCCGGCCGGTTGCCTGGATATGGCCGTCCGGATCGGGCGAAATCCACACATCCGTCCAGGCAGGCGGAATGACGATCGCCTTGATGCGGGCAAGCGCTCCTTTGTCGAGGGCTCTTCCATTGGGTCCCGAATAGGAAAATCCCGTGCCTTTCCTTAATCTGCGGATACCGGGATCGGCATCGCTCACATAGCTGAGCGACGCACCCTCGGCGGAGCTCTGCGCACCGTTCCTGCGGGTTTCCTCGTCCCGCGCTGAACGACCCGGAGACAATTGTGAATGCTGCAACATGCCGGCTCCGCGAAATTATCCGTAGATAAAGCCGCGTGCCGGGTGACTGGTTCCGAAACTCCTTTTCAGCCCTGCCGGCCGGCCGAAACGTCCGCTCTCCAATAGCCTTCCATCATCGGCATGGGTGCGAAGTACTACCGGCCGGCATGGACTTGAACATCCATCGCCGGCGCGTCCGCCAGATAGTCGCAAGGTCCGGCTTCACGGCCATCAGGCGCGTTGCAGTCGGGCTGCCGGCGCCGAGAACCGGCGCCGCAGCGTGATCTTCAACCGGTAGCGCATGCAACGCCAGACATCCAAGCCCGCCCGCGGCGCGGCCTCGGCCACCGTGAGGAATTTTGCAGCCATGTCGAAATCGCCGCGCTTATAATGAACACGCGCGATCTTCAGGGCGACCAGGCCCTCCCTCATCTTCAGAGAGCGCTCCGCGATGCCGCAGGACGGGAGCCGGCGCAGCGCCCGGCGCCATTCGAGAAAGCGCGCGGCCGGTCTGACCATGAAACGATCGTCGGAGCGCTCCGCCGACACGAAATAGATGAAGATCGGTTGTCTCACGACGGCAAGCGAGGCCTTGGCGATGACGCGCGCCCAAAACAGCGTGTCCTCGTCATAGGCGAGCCCGACCGGGAACCTTGTTTCGCCGATGACCTGCCGCGACACCAGCGCGCCGCCGACCGCAATCGACCGTATCCGCCCGTCGAGATAGGCGCAGGCATTGGCAAGTCCGCTTGCTGTGTAGACGCCCGGCATCTTGGTCGACCGCCCCTCGCCATCAACCCGCCGACGGAAGGCGCCGATCACCATGTCGACCCCCGATCGTGCCCTGGCCGTGGCCAGCAGCGCGCGCAGGCCACCTTCCAGATGAAGATCATCGGCATCGATCATATAGATCCAGGCAAAGCGGGCCTGCTCCAGGGCCAGATTCCTGGAGCCGCCGGCGTCGCGGCAGCTCGATTTGATGACGCGCATCGGCAAGGCAAACCGCAACGCCGTTTCCGTGGCGACGGCGGCGGTGTCGTCGGAGGAAGAATCGTCGACCAGCAGCACCTCGCCGATGACTTCCTTTTCCGAAACCAGCGAAGCGAGCGTCCGGGCAATTGTCCGAGCCGCATTGTGTGCCGGAATGATGATGCTGACCGCTTCCAAATCCTGTCCCCGCGCGCCATCCCTCGCAGGCGCGCGCGCCCCGTTCAATCCCGTGCCCAAGATATCGGCGGCAGGCGCAGTTGAGAAGCGCCCACGAGCAATCAGGTTGTCGTTACACCTTTTCGACGGCGACCGGGATGACGTCGACCGCCTGCTCGCCGACCTGGCCGCCGGTGGTTTTCAGCACGCCGACGATCGGCGCCACGTCGGAATAGTCGCGGCCGTAGCCGACGGTGATATGGTCGTTGCTCGCCCGCATGCCGTTGGTCGGATCGAATTCCTGCCAGCCGGCATCGCGTCCGCACCAGGCCTTCACCCAGGCGTGCATGGCATCCGCGCCTTCGAGCCGAGGCTTGCCCTTGGGCGGGATCGTGCGCAGGAAGCCGCTGACATAGCCGGCCGGAATACCCAGTCCGCGCAGGCCGGCGATCATGATGTGCGAAAAATCCTGGCAGACCCCGCGCTTCAGCGCAAAGGCGTCGCTGGCCCGCGTCTGAACGGTCGTTGCCTTGCCGTCATAGGTGAAATCGCGATGGATGCGGTTGCAGAGATCGACCGCCGTGGCCACCGCCGAGGAGGCCAAGCTTTCCCGCGCATAGGCCGTGATCGCCGCGTCGATGGCGGCATGATCGCTGGCGGCAAGGAAATGATGCGGCGCGGCAGGCGACAACGAGCGCACCAGATCGAGTTCCGACTTCAGCCCGCTTATATCGGGCGAGACGTCGAGACCCGGCTCGGGCCGCGAGACCGACACGCGCGCGCTCATCCGGATGTCGAGCGTCTCATGCGCGTCGCGAAAGGCGATCGATGTGACGTTGTTGCCGAAGAAATCGGAAAAATCGGCACGCTCGGCCGGCATCGGCTGGAAGGACAGCGAGGCGGCGATCACGCGCTGCACCCCGGCGATCGTCTGCGGCATGACGCGCACCTGGTGCCGCCCGCCGCCGGCGGCAGCGGCGTAGTCGTAGTGCAAATGAAGCTTGATGTCGTACAGCATCGCCTACCCGAAATAGGCTCTGGAGAGGCTGTTGTAGAGATCGCCGATCTGGCCGGCGAGCTCATCAAGCACCTTGGCGCCCATGTCCGACGGCTCCATGACGGCTATTGCCGTGTTGAGCTGCAGGATTTCCTTGGCCGCGGCCGACATGTGCCCCTCGCCGCCGATCGAAGGCAGCATGCCGATCTCGGCCTTCAGCCGCTCGAGCTGGAACAGGATCGAGCGGGGATTGAGCGGGTCGAGCGCGAGCAGGTCGATGACCGTGCGCCGCCCGGCCTGCACCGGATACTGCCGGCGATGGGTCATGACGCTGTCGCCGATCTCCAGCATCATGTCGAGCGCCCCCTCCGGCGCCCCGTTCCTTGTCAGCCGGCTGAGCGTGCCGGCGATCTGGATGCCGCGTTCCAGCCTGCGGCCGATCTCCAGGAAACGCCAACCGGTGAAGCGGTACATGTTCTCGTGCAGCAGGCCGGAAAAGCCGGCGAGCTTGCGCAGCATCACCGTCATCGCCCGCGTCGCGTCGTCTCCGGGCGCCACCGTGTCCGCGAACTTGTGAATGGTCTTCGACAGATCCTTCAGCGCCAGCCAGCCATCGGGCGAGAAGCGGTCGCGTATCTGGCCGGCGCTGTAGACCGCGCTGTCCAAAGTGCTGATCAATCCCAGCGGTATCGCCGTTTCGACCTCGATGCCGAACGGCTCGAGATAGTCCCTGATGTCGGCAAGCAGCGGCATGTCCTGATCGGACGTCTCGGCAAGCCGCACGTGATAGGCGCGCAGCACGCGCACCGTGTCTTCCGAGCGCTCGATATAGCGCCCGAGCCAGGTCAGGTTCTCCGCCGCGCGGCTGGGCAGGCTGCCCGGCATGGTGCGGGTGAAGCCCTCATGCTCCTGCGGCAACAGCGTCTCGCGCTCGACCGGCCTGTCGCTGACCACCCAGACATCCGCCGCCTGGCCGCCGCGCTGCATGGCGATCGCTGTCGGGTCGAGCGAGAAGCCGACACGGGCGAAGCCGCCGGGCATCACCGTCCAGCCTTCGGGCGTGCGCGCCAGATAGACGCGCAGGCTGGCAGGCCGCGGCTCCAGCAGGCCGCCGACAAACACCGGCGTGGTCGACAGCGTCACCGCCTCCTGGCCGACGAAACCGGCGCCGTTCGCCTCGATGCGCGCGACGAGCCCGGCCCGCTCGCCCGCCGAAAGGGACGATCCGAGCCGGGTCGCGCCGTCGTCCTCGAAGGCAAGCCGGGTCGACAGCGCCGGGCCGACGACCATGCGGTCGATGTTGGCCAGCACATGGCTTCGCTCGGTCTCCTGGCCGCACCACCAGGTGGCGATGTTCGGCAGCTTGAGATCGTCAGCCTGCAGTTCCCGCGCGATCCTGGGCAGGAACGACAGCAATGCCCGCGTCTCCATCAGGCCTGAGCCCAGGGCGTTGACTGCCGAGACCGAGCCGCGCCGGATCGCCTCGACGAGCCCCGGCGTGCCGATCTGCGAGTCCGGCCTGAGTTCCAGCGGATCGGCAAACGCGGCATCGAGCCGCCGCCACAAAACGCCGATCGGCATCAGGCCGGAAACGGTGCGCACCATCAGCCTGCCGCCGGAAACGGTCAGGTCCTCGCCTTCGAGCAGCATGATGCCGAGATAGCGGGCGATGTAGGCGTGCTCGTAATAGGTTTCGTTGAGCGGCCCGGGCGTCAGGATGGCGACGCGGCCGCCGGAGTCCCTCGCCATGCCGTTCAGCGAATCGCGAAAACGGCGGAAGAAACCGGCGAGCCGGTGCACATGCATCTCGCCATAGATGTCCGACAGCGCGCGCGTGGTAGCGACTCGGTTCTCCAGCGCAAAGCCCGCGCCCGACGGCGCCTGCGTGCGATCGCCAAGCACCCACCAGCGGCCGTCCGGGCCGCGGCCGAGCTCGAAAGCGACCATGTGCAGAAAATGGCCATTGGCCGGCCGGACGCCGGCGATGGGGCGCAGATATTCAGGGCTCGCGGCAATCAGACCGGCTGGCAGAATGCCCTTTTCGACCAGCCGGTTCGGCCCGTAGACATCGGCCAGGATCGCCTCGAAAAGGTCGGCGCGCTGGACCAGCCCGGCGCTGATCTCGACCCATTCCTTCTCGTCGATGAGCAGCGGGACATGCGCCAGCGGCCATTCGCGCTCATTGGCGCCCGCCTTGTCATAGACGCGGTAATAGACCCCGGCATCGCGCAGATACTGGTCGGCGCGGACAAAGCGCCGGCCAAGCCGCTCCGCTCCCAGTTCGTCCAGCGCCTCTATGAAGGCGCGCCAGGCCGGACGCGGAGCGCCCGATGCGTCGACCATCTCGTCGACGACGCCTTCGATCGGCCGGTAGCGCTCCAGCAGGCTCTGCGCCGGCGGTCTGCCGCTCGCCCGTTTCTGATTCCCCTTGGCCATTGTCGATCAGAGTCTCGCCGGCCGCCTGAGGTCAAGGGTCATGGGGAACTCTTCAGAGGCTTCTTCGTCACGCAGCACATAACCGCCCGGCGTGTGGCCGCGCGGTTCGAACCGCGCAAGCCGCCGCGCCTCGGCCTCGTTGCCGTTGACCGGGAACGTATCGTAGCTGCGGCCCCCCGGATGCGCGACATGGTAGACGCAACCGCCGACAGAGCGCCCCGACCAGCGGTCATAGATGTCGAAGACCAGCGGCGTGTTGACCGGCAGGGCCGGATGCAGGCCGGAGGCCGGCTGCCAGGCCTTGAAGCGCACGCCGGCAACCGCGACCTCGCGGTTGTCTGTCACCTTCATCGGCACGATGCGCCCATTGCAGACGATGGCGTGACGCTCCGGATTGAGGCCCTCGGTCCTCACTTGCAGCCGCTCGACGGAAGAATCGACGAAGCGGACCGTGCCGCCGATCGTGCCCTGCTCGCCCATCACATGCCAGGGCTCCAGCGCCTGCCTCAATTCCAGCTTGACGCCGGCTTGGCTTACCTCGCCGCAGAACGGGAAGCGGAATTCGAGCTGCGCCGCGAACCACTCCGGGCGGAAGTCGAAACCGTTGTGCTTCAGGTCCTCCAGCACATCGAGGAAATCCGCCCAGACATGATGCGGCAGCATGAAACGGTCATGCAGCGACGTGCCCCAGCGAACGAAGCGGCCGTCGAGCGGGTTCTTCCAGGTCCGGGCGATGATCGCGCGAACCAGCAATTGCTGCGCGAGCGACATGCGCGCATTGGGCGGCATCTCGAAACCGCGGAACTCGACCAGACCGAGCCGGCCGGTCGGGCCATCCGGCGAGAACAATTTGTCGATGCAGATTTCCGAACGATGCGTGTTGCCGGTCACGTCGGTCAAGAGATTGCGGAACAGCCGGTCGACCAGCCAGGGCAACGGTGCTGCGCCCTTGTCCGGATGCGGCACCTGCGCCAGCGCGATCTCGAGCTCATAGAGCGAATCGTGACGCGCTTCATCGAAGCGTGGCGCCTGGCTGGTCGGGCCGATGAACAGGCCGGAGAACAGATAGGACAGCGACGGATGCCGCTGCCATTGCAGCACGAGGCTCTTCAGGAGATCTGGCCGGCGCAGGAACGGGCTGTCATTGGGCGTCGCACCGCCGACCACGACATGGTTGCCGCCGCCGGTGCCGGTGTGGCGGCCATCGATCATGAACTTGTCGGTGCCGAGCCGCGACTGCCGCGCTTCCTCGTAAATGGCCGTTGTTGTGGCAACGCATTCCCGCCAGTTGGCGGCCGGATGGATGTTGACCTCGATGACGCCCGGATCCGGCGCCACGCGGATGACGTTGAGACGCGGATCATGCGGCGGACCATAGCCCTCGATATGCACCGGCAGGCCGATCGCCTTCGCCGCGTTCTCGGCTGCTGCCACCAGTTCGAGATAATCTTCCAGCGCCTCGACCGGCGGCATGAACACGCAGAGCCGCCCGTCGCGCGGCTCGACGGTGAGCGCCGTGCGCACCGCGCCGCCGATCTCGGTTAGCTCCTGCTCGACGCGATCCTGCTGCCCGGTCGCCGCCGTGAACGACACCGCCTGCTGGCGGCGCGCCATTTCGTCGGCGCCTTCAGCCCCTGCCGGAGCGGCGTCCGGCAGGATTGCCTCGCGCGCCGGCAAGGCAGCGCGCGGCACAGACGGATCGACCGGCACGATATAGGGGAATTGCGCCGGCGGCACATAGGGAAGCGTGCCGAGCGGCAGCCGGTAGCCGACCGGAGAATCGCCGGGCACCAGGAACAGGCGGCCGCGCCGGGTCTTCCATTTTTCCGAACGCCAGCGCTGTCCAGAGGCCTGGCTGTTCCAGCGCTGCACCGGCAGCACATATCCCGACGGCTTTGTCAGCCCACGCTCGAAGACGCGCGCCATGCGGCTGCGCTCTTCCGGGTCTTCCAGCTTCGAATTGGACGGGTCGACATTGTCCGGCAGCTTGCCTTCCTTGAGCAGCCATTCGCCCGGATCCTCATAGGCTTCGCCGACCATGGACTGTTCGATGCCGAGCTCGCCGGCAATCGCCCTCAACAGTCCCTCGGCCTGCTCGGGCCCGACGGCAGGATCGCCCTTCTCCTGTGCGATCAGCGAAGGGTCGCGCCACACCGGCTCGCCATCGGTGCGCCAGTAAAGCGAGAAGGTCCAGCGCGGCAGGCTCTCGCCTGGATACCATTTGCCTTGCCCGTAATGCAGGAAGCCGCCCGGCGCGAAGCGTTCGCGCAAACGGCGGATGAGCTGGTCCGCCTTGTCGCGCTTGGTCGGGCCGACGGCTGCCGTGTTCCATTCGGCGGCTTCGAAATCGTCGATCGAAACGAAGGTCGGCTCGCCGCCCATGGTGAGCCGTACGTCGCCGTCTCTCAGCGCTGCGTCGACTTTCTCGCCCAGCGCATCGAGCGCCTGCCAGCTTTCGTCCGAGAACGGCTTGGTGATGCGCGGATGCTCGGCGATCCGGTCGACCCGCATGTCGAACCCGAAATCGACATTGGCGAAGCTCGCCATGCCGGAGATCGGCGCGGCATTGCGGAAATGCGGCGTCGCGGCGAGCGGCACATGGCTTTCGCCGGTCAGCAGGCCGGAGGTCGGGTCGAAGCCGATCCAGCCTGCGCCTGGAATATAGACCTCGCACCAGGCGTGCAGGTCGGTGAAGTCGACGGCGGTTCCCGGCGGCCCGTCGAGCGAAACGAGATCGGGCTTCAGCTGGATCAGATAGCCGGAGACGAAGCGCGCGGCGACGCCCAGATTGCGCAGGATCTGCACCAGCAGCCAGCTTGAATCCCGGCATGAGCCCTTGGCCGCGGCGAGCGTTTCCTCGGGCGAGTAGACCCCGGTCTCCATGCGCACGATGTAGGCGATCTCGCGCTGCAGCCTTGCATTGAGGTCGACCAGGAAATTGACGGTATTTGTCGGGCTGCGATCGACGCTTTCCAGGAATTTGGACAAGAGCGGCCCGGCTGGCTCCGGCGTGCGGTAGATGGCAAGGTCTTCCCTGATCTCTTCGGGATAGTCGAACGGGAAGGTCTCTGCGCTCTCCTCGACGAAGAAGTCGAACGGGTTGTAGACCGTCAAGTCGGCGACGAGGTCGACCTCGATCTTCAATTCGGTCACCGGCTCCGGAAAGACGAAGCGGGCGAGGAAGTTGCCGTAGGGGTCTTGCTGCAGATTGACGAAGTGGTTTGCCGGCTCGACCTTCAGCGAATGGCTGAGCACCTTGGTGCGCGAATGCGGCGCCGGCTGCAGCCTGATCACCTGGGGGCCGAGAACCACCGGCCGGTCATATTTGTAATGGGTCAGGTGATGGACGGCTGCCAGAATTGCCATGGTGCCCCGGAGAGTGGCGTTTACCGCCAGACCCTGACACAAATCCTGGCCGTTCTCCAAGCAGAGATGTTGCGCCGCACCTAATTTAAGCGGCCAATGAACGCTCGACGTTGCCAGGTAACAGCCAGTCCCCGACCTCCGCGATGGCGAAGGCTCCTGCGCCTTCGTCATCCTATGGCGAGGTAAGGAGCGAAGCGACGCGCGCAGACCCTAGGATCCATGCTGTGAAGCTAAAGCGTTGCAACGGTTGAGAATTCTGCTCCGTTGCACCGTTCGGCGAAGGTCACGGCATGGATCCTCGGGTCAAGCCCTGGGTCGAGCCCGAGGATGACGAAGCGGGGGGGAAGCTTAGAAAAACGCTTGGATACCCGTCTGCGCCCGTCCCAGGATCAGCGCATGCACGTCATGCGTGCCCTCATACGTGTTGACCGTCTCCAGGTTCTGCGCGTGGCGCATCACATGGTAGCCTATCTGGATGCCGTTGCCGCCATGCATGTCCCGCGCCTGGCGGGCGATGTCGAGTGCCTTGCCGCAATTGTTGCGCTTGACGATCGAGATCATCTCCGGCGCCATCTTGCCTTCGTCCATCAGCCGACCGACGCGCAGCGAGCCCTGCAGGCCGAGCGCGATCTCGGTCTGCATGTCGGCGAGCTTCTTCTGGAACAGTTGCGTGCCGGCGAGCGGCTTGCCGAACTGTTTTCTGTCGAGGCCATACTGTCGCGCCCGGTGCCAGCAATCCTCGGCCGCGCCCATCGCGCCCCAGGAGATGCCGTAACGCGCGCGGTTGAGGCAGCCGAACGGACCGCCGAGGCCCTTGGCGTTGGGCAGCAGCGCCTCTTCGCCGACCTCGACGCCTTCCATCACCACCTCGCCGGTGATCGAGGCGCGCAGTGAGAGCTTGCCGTCGATCTTCGGCGCCGAAAGCCCCTTCATGCCCTTTTCCAGCACGAAGCCGCGGATCTCGTCCTTGCCGTTATCGCCCCTCAGCTTCGCCCAGACGACGAACACGTCGGCGATCGGCGCGTTGGAAATCCACATTTTGGAGCCGGAAAGCCTGTAGCCATTCGCCGTCTTCTCGGCGCGCGTCTTCATGCCGCCCGGATCGGAGCCGGCATCCGGCTCCGTGAGGCCAAAGCAGCCGATCCATTCGCCCGAGGCGAGCTTCGGCAGAAATTTCTTGCGCTGCGCTTCCGAGCCGTAGGCATGGATCGGGTACATCACCAGCGAGGACTGCACGCTCATCATCGAGCGATAGCCGGAATCGATGCGCTCGACCTCCCGCGCCACCAGCCCGTAGGTCACGTAGCCCGCGCCGAGCCCGCCATACTCTTCCGGAATGGTGAGGCCGAGCAGACCCGCCTCGCCCATCTCGCGGAAGATCGACGGGTCGGTCTTCTCGTCGGCATAAGCCTCCTCGATGCGCGGTGCGAGCTTGTCGGCGGCGAAAGCCGCCGCGCCGTCGCGCACCATGCGCTCATCCTCGGAAAGCTGGTCCTCGATCAGGAAAGGATCGTTCCAGACGAACGCGTTCTTCTCGGCGGCCATGGCCTTGGACTCCCGGCATATTTTTGAGGTGGTCCGGCTTATCCGCCTCAGCCGGAGAAAAATCAAACAAAATTGCATCACGGATCAATGAGCGTTAGTAATGGATCATGAACGTCCAGCGCCGCCTTTTGCCGAACACGGCCGCCCTTGCCGCCTTCGAGGCGGTGGCGCGACTTGGCTCCTTCACCGCGGCCGCGCGCGAGCTCAATCTGACTCAGGGCGCCATCAGCCGACAGATCGGGCTTTTGGAAGAGCAGTTCGGGCGCCGGCTGCTCGAGCGCGACAGCCGCAATGTCCGTTTGTCGGCCGCAGGCGAGATCTATGCCGAAGCGGTGCGTTCGGCGCTTGGCCAGCTGCGCGATGCCGCGCTCGGATTGATGAGCAATCGGCATGGTGGTGTTCTCAACCTTGCCATCCTGCCGACCTTCGGCACGCGCTGGCTGATGCCGCTGATCCCCGATTTCGTCGCCCGGCATCCGGACATCACCATCAACTTCGCCACCCGCATCGGCCGGTTCGACTTTGCCCGCGAACGGCTGGACGCTGCAATCCATCACGGCATGCCCGACTGGCCGGAGGCCGACTGCACGCTCTTGATGCGCGAGACCGTGATGCCGGTGGCCTCCCCCGAATTCCTGGCCACCCGCGACATCGTCACGGCGGCCGACATCAGCCGCCTGCCGCTGCTGCATATGGCGACGCGCCCCGGCGCCTGGAGCGAATGGTTCGAGCATCAGGGGTTCGAGGCGCCGACCGGTCCCGGCATGCAGTTCGAGCAGTTCGGCACGGTCGCGCAGGCCTGCATGGCGGGGCTCGGCGTGGCGCTGCTGCCGGAAATCCTGATTGCCGGAGAATTGCAGCGCGGCCAGCTGGTGCCCGCGCCCGGTCAACCGATGCAGAGCCGCAGCGCCTATTATCTGGTCGTGCCGCACGACAAGCAAGGCCACCCGCCGGTCGCCAGCTTTCGCGGCTGGCTGCTGGATCAGGTTGAGAAGGAGCCGGCTTTCCTGGCGTGGTAACTACTTGCGCTTCATGCCTCCGCGAGCGCCGCACCGAACGCGTTTGGGTCGGTTCCGGCTGTCGTTGCGTCTCGACGTTCAGCTACAGCAGTTCCTGCCACCGCCGCGCGCCGTGAACGACGCGCACGATCTCGACCCCGGCTTCGATCTGGCGATAGAGGATAAGGTAATTTCCTATGGGAAACGTGCGTAAGTCTGCTCGCACCTCCGGCCGGGCAATGCCCATTCCCGGCATTTCGGCGATGCGCTGACAATGGGTGAGCATCTCGCCATACCAGCGCAACGCCGCCGACGGACTATCTTCGGCGATGTAGAGGGCAATGGCCTCGATATCCGCCTCCGCTTCCGGTCGTAAACGGAGCGTCATTTATGACTTGCGTTCAGCGATTTTCGCATCGAGCTTATTCTTGATCCGGGCGAAAGCCTGGTCACCGTCGACCGCGTTGCCGCTTGCCATGCCTTCATCCCACAGACGGCCCAACTCGTGGATAGCCTTATCACGCTGTGTCCGGCGAAATTTCCAGTCGCGCAATGCCTCGCGCATGACTTCGCTTGCCGAGGCGTATTCGCCCGCGGCGACGACCTCCCGCATCATGTTTGCCATTTCGGGGGTGAGGGCAACGCTCACTTTCTCTACATTTGCCATACGTATATGGTAGGCATCTTTACTACCGATTGCAAGGAACGGAACGCTTCACCCTCACCAGCTATTTCCGCTTCATCGCCTCAGCGAGCGCCGCACCGAACGCGCCCTGCGCCGGCTTTTCCGGCTGGCGCTGCAGCGCAGGCGAGCGCGGCGCGGGCTTGCCGCCGCCGCTGTCACGCTGCCCGCCGCGAGGCGCACCACCCTCGCCGCCATCCTTGCGCATCGACAGCCCGATGCGCTTGCGCTTGATATCGACATCGACGACCCGCACCTTCACCACGTCGCCCGCCTTCACCACCTCATGCGCATCCTTGATGAAGCGGTCGGCCAGCTGCGACACATGCACCAGCCCGTCCTGGTGCACGCCGATATCGACGAAAGCGCCGAAGGCGGCGACATTGGTGACGGTGCCTTCGAGCAGCATGCCCGGCTTCAGGTCCTTGATGTCGTCGATACCATCGGCAAAGGTCGCGGTCTTGAAGCCGGGGCGCGGGTCGCGTCCGGGCTTCTCAAGCTCGGCGATGATGTCGCGCACCGTCGGCAGGCCGAAACGCTCGTCGACGAACACCCGCGGGTCGAGCGCCTTGAGCGCGACGCTGTCGCCCATCAGCGAACGCACGTCGCGCCCGCAGGCCGCGACTATTCTTTTCGCTACGCCATAGGCTTCCGGGTGAACCGAGGAAGCATCGAGCGGCTCCGTCCCGTTCGGAATGCGCAGGAAGCCGGCGCACTGCTCGAACGCGCGCGGCCCGAGCCGGGATACATTGAGCAGATCGCGGCGGGTCGCGAAGGCTCCGCCGGCATCGCGATGCGCGACGATCGCGTCCGCAAGCGATGGGCCAAGGCCGGAAACCCGCGCCAGCAGCGGCGCTGAAGCGGTGTTGAGGTCGACGCCGACGGCATTGACCGCATCCTCTACCACCGCCTCCAGCGAGCGGCCCAGCCGGTACTGGTCGACGTCATGCTGGTATTGGCCGACACCGATCGACTTCGGCTCGATCTTGACCAGCTCGGCCAGCGGATCCTGCAGGCGCCTGGCGATCGAGACCGCGCCGCGCAACGAGACATCGAGGCCCGGGAACTCCGCCGCTGCCGTGGCCGACGCGGAATAAACCGAGGCGCCCGCCTCGCTGACGATCACCTTGAGCGGCTTCGGACCTGAACCCACGGGCATATCGGACAGCATGTCCGCCACCAGCTTCTCGGTCTCGCGGCTGCCGGTGCCGTTGCCGATCGAGATCAGCTCGACCTTGTGCTGGCGGATGAGGGCGGCAAGTTCGGCCTGCGTGCCGCGCACGTCGTTTTTCGGCGGGAACGGATAGACGGTCGTCGTCGCCACCAGCTTGCCGGTGCCGTCGACCACCGCCACCTTGACGCCGGTGCGGATGCCGGGATCGAGCCCCATGGTCGGCCGCGAGCCGGCGGGTGCGGCAAGCAAAAGGTCCTTCAGGTTGCGGGCGAAGACATGGATCGCTTCCTCCTCGGCCCGCTCGCGCAGGTCGCGCATCAAATCGAGCGTCAGATGCAGGGACAGTTTTATGCGCCAGGTCCAGCCGGCAACCTCCATCAGCCAGCGGTCGCCTGCCAGGCTGGCGCCGATCGCGTAGGCGTTGGCGATCATGCGCTCGACCGGTTTCACCTGCGAGGCGTCGTCCGCGTCGACCTCGATGTCGAGCGACAGCACCTCTTCATTGCGGCCGCGCAGCATGGCCAAGGCACGGTGGCTTGGCACATTCGCCCATCGCTCGACATGGTCGAAATAGTCGGAGAACTTCGCGCCCGCCTCCTGCTTGCCGTCGACGACCCTGGCGCGCAGCAAGGCGCGTTCCTTCATATAGGCGCGCAGCTTGCCGACAAGGTCGGCATTCTCGGCGAACTGCTCCGACAGGATGTCGCGCGCGCCTTCAAGCGCCGCCTTGGCGTCGGCCACCTCTTCGGTGACATAGGCGAGCGCAAGCTCCGCCGGCACCGCCGACCGGTCGGCGAGGATCCCCTCCGCCAGCGGCCCGAGCCCACGCTCCCTGGCGATCTCGGCCTTGGTGCGCCGCTTCGGCTTATAGGGCAGGTAGATGTCTTCGAGCTCGGCCTTGGTGCTCGCCGCGGCGATCTTGCCCTCAAGCTCCTCGGTCAGCTTGCCCTGTTCGCGGATGGAACCGAGGATCGTCTCGCGGCGCGCATCGAGCTCGCGCAGATAGACAAGCCGCTCGGAAAGGTCGCGCAATTGCGTGTCGTCGAGGCCGCCGGTGACCTCCTTGCGGTAGCGCGCCACGAACGGAACGGTCGCGCCCTCGTCCAGCAGCCCGATTGCCGCCGCGGCCTGCTCGGGCCGCGCGCCGATCTCGGCCGCGATGATTGCTGCGATGCGCTTGATGTCCGATGCCATGCCGATCCCTGTCGAAAAGAGCGGCGACCATAAGCCGGGAAGATCGCTTCGCCAACCGCGCCGGTTTCACCCGACAGCGCAGGTCCACAGAAAACAGCCGTGAGAACAAACCGCCAATCGGCTCAAACCATCCGGCTCAGCGCCTCCAGGAAAGCCACGATGTCATCGTCCAGCTTCTCGTCCACCGGCTCCGGCTGCGACGACATTTTCGCGATCACCACTTCCGCCTGCGGGTTGACGTAAAGCCACTGGCCGTGGATGCCGATGCCGCAGAAGGCGTCGCTGTCGTGGCCGGTCTGGTACCATTTGTTGCGGTAGCGCCCCTTCGGGAACAGGAACACCATAGTGCCGCGCTGCCAGGCCTCATGGCTGCCGCCGGTGGCGACCGTGTCGCGCACCCAGGCTTCCGGCACGATGCGGCGGCCATTGGCCATGCCGCCCTGCCGCATCATCTCGCCGATGCGGGCAAGATCGCGCGGCGTCATCGACATGCCGCCGGCCGTGCGGGCGGTGCCTTCCATGTCGACCGTCACCGACATCTCGCTTACGGCACCGAGCGGCAGCCACAGTTTCTCGCTGAGCAATTCGCTGACGCGCTTGCCGGAGGCCCGCTCGACCAGGATGCCGAGCATGTCCGAATTGGGCGAGCGGTAGCGATAGGTCTGGCCATGCGGCTCGGCCAGGCGCTGGATGGTCATAAGGAACGCCGCGAGGCTCTCCGATCCGCCGCCGGGATTCCACAGCGTCGAGCGGCGGTAGCGGGCGAAGGCGCTTTCCGGATCGAGATAGGCTTCCTCGAAATCGAGGCTGACCGTCATGTCGAGCACGTTGCACACGCTCGCATCGCCATAGGCCGAGCCCTTGGCTTCGGGGATGTATTTTGTCACCGGTGCGTTGGGGTCGAACAGCCCCTCGCCTTCCAATATGCCGGCAAGGACCGCCGTCACCGACTTGCTGATCGAAAAGATGATGTGGCGGGCTCCGAACGGCATATGCGGCGCCGACCAGTCGCCGACCGGCTTGCCGGCCCTCAGGATCGCCAGCCCGTCCGTATGGGAACGCTTCAGAAAGCCCTCGACGGTTTCACTGCCGCCGGCAAGCGAGATCTTCTCCTCAAGCAATGCGCCCATGGATTTCGCCTGTTCCTCGCCGCCGGCTGCTGCGGCGACATGCGCGCTCGGCACCAGTTCGCCGACATTTTGGAAAGACCATCGGTTGAACGGCGCCAGCCGCCAGTTGTCGAGCCGCACATCCTTGCGGGCAAAGCCGTATTTGGTCTCGAACGCGGTCTTGCCGGTCACGCTATTCTCCCGGTTTGTCTTTTCAGGCCAGCGCGGCGGCGATGGCATGCACCGCCTCCTGCGTCGCCACCGAATAGGCGGAGTTGAGGAAATCCGGATAGGTCGAAAGCTTCACCACGACCATCCTGTGTTCCCAGCTCATGTGGATCATTTGCCCGAACACGCCGCGGCACATCAGCGAACGTGAGCGCGAATCCTCGATCCAGAACTGGTTACGGTAGCTGCCGTCCGGAAGGCTCGGGTTGAAATTCGGCCCGTGCTTGCCGCTACGCGTCGCCTCGATCCACTCAGCCGGGATCACGCCGCCGCCATTGTCGAGGATCAATTGCCCGAAGCGGCCATAGTCGCGCAGCGTCGCGTTGAAGCCGCCATCGGCCAGCGCATAGCCGGCGCTGTCGACGGTGAAGCAAGCGCTCTCGTCGGCGCCGAGCTTTTGCCATAGCTCTTCCGAGACAAGCTGCGCGAGGCGCTTGCCGCTTACCCGTTCCATGATGAAGGCGAGCACGTCGGTCTCGATCGAGCGATATTCGAAGGCCTCGCCATGCGGGCGCACCCTGTCCTTCAGCCGCAGGATCAGCTCGAACAAATGCGAGGGCCACGGAAAATCCGGATAGCTGCCCGGCGGGATCGGCTTCCAGCCGGTCGCGACATCGACCTGGCCGATCTCGGAATAGCGGTCGGTATATTCTTCGGAAAAGCGTACGCCCGTCGTCATGTCGAGCACGTGCTGCACGGTGGCGCCGGCCCAGCCGGTCTCGCCGAGCTCCGGCAGATAGTCGGTTACCAGCTTGCCCGGATCGATCAGGCCGCGCCCGACCAGTATGCCGCACACCGAACCGGTGACCGACTTCGCCATCGACTGCGACAGATGCAGCGTGCGCTGGTCCATGCCGTTGAAATAGCGCTCATAGGCAACCTTGCCGTTCTTCAGCACCAGGAAGCCGTCGGCATAGGTTTCGTCGAGCAAGCCGGCGAGCGTCGTTGGCGCTCCGTTGCTGTCGACCACCGGCAGGTCGTCGAGATCGACCTCCTCGCGCTCGAGGCGATGGCGATGGCCGCTGCCGCGCCACACCTCGACCGTCGGCAGGAATTCGCGGATGTGCTGGAAGGCCCAGCGGTTCCAGGGTGGCCGGTCCCAATCGAGCTTCGGCGGCACCAGCTTCGGCGGCGAGCCCTGCATGATCGGCGGCCGCGGATCGGAGTTGCGGTAAGACGACGTCATGGTCCCTCCCTGAACACAAGAAAGGGAGGCCGGAGCCTCCCCCTCCTTTCATGCGCTGCGCAAAATTATTTGCGCAGGTTGGTCCAGATCTTGTTGTAGATCTCCACCACGTCAGGCGGGCACGGCGCCACGAATTCCGGCGTCGGCGAGCCGGCTGGAGGGCTGATTTCCGGCGAGTTGGCGAACTCCGTTGGCAGGAATTTGTGGCTGCCGGCGATGCCGTTGTCATAGCCGGCGAACTCCGAGATCAGCGCCGCGTTCTCGGGCGCCATGACGAAGTCCTGGAACAGCTTGGCGTTGTCGAGGTTCTTGGCGCCCTTCAGCACCGCGACATTGTCCATCCAGCCTTCGATGCCTTCCTTCGGATAGGCATATTTGATCGCCGGTATCTTCTGCCGCGAGCGGTAGCTGGCGCCGTTCCATTGCTCCGACACGATGACGTCGCCGGAGGTGATCTTGGTGATGGTGTCGTAGCTGAAGGTCTTCCACGACGGCTTGGCGGCCATGAGGATATCGTTGACCTTCTTCAGATTGGCCTTGTCGGCGCCGCAGCGCGGCACGCCGGCATAGCGCTCGGCGGCATGCATGACGCTGTTGACGTCGTCGAGCACATTGATCTGGCCCTTGATCTCGTCCGGCGGGTTGAACAGGATCGCCAGCGTGTCGATGTCGCCCTTGAACTTGTCCGTGTTGACCGAGAACGCCGTCGTGCCGAACTGCCAGGGCGCGGTGTAGTGCCGGCCGGAGTCCCAATAGACGTCGACGAAGCGCGGATCGATGTTCTTGCCGTTCGGCATCGCGTTGGGCTCGGTCTTTTCGAGCAGGCCCTCCTCGACCATGATCTTCACGGTATAGTCGGACGGCACCACGATGTCGTAGCCGGAATTGCCGGCGCGCACCTTGGACAGCATGGTTTCGTTGGAATCGTAGTCGTCCAGCGTCACCTTGACGTTGTACTGCTTCTCGAATTTTTCGATCAGCTTGGGGTTGGTGTAATCGCCCCAGTTGTAGATGTGCAGTTCGCCGTCGGCGAGCGCCGGCACTGCCCATAACAGAACGGCCGCGGAAACGGCCGCCATCAGTTTTCTAGACATTTTATGTTCTCCTTGCCTTCCCATTGTTTGTCTTGGAGCTCTCGGGTCATTTTGCGCGCCGCCGCGCAATCAGGAACGAGACCGAGACGAACAGGATCGACACCAGCAGCAGGATTGTGGAGATGGCGTTGATCTCAGGCGTCATCGGCCGCCGGATCTGGTTCCAGATATAGAGGGGCAGCGTCGTCTGGCCGGGACCGGCGACGAGCTGCGTGATGGTGAAATCGTCGAAGGAGACGATGAAGGCCAGTGCGCCGCCGGACATGATGCCGGGTACCAAGAGCGGCAGCGTTATGCGCTTGAAGGCGTTCCACGGCGTCGCATAGAGATCGGCCGCCGCATATTCCAGCGTCAGGTCCATGTCCTCGAGCCGCGCCCTGATCGGCATATAGGCGAAGGGGATGCAGAACACGGTGTGGGCGAGGATCAGATTGCCGATGCCGAAATTCAGTCCGAGCGTGCCGGCGATCAGCGCGAAGAAGGAGAGCGTCGCCACCGCCGTGATGATCTCAGGCACCATCAGCGGCAGGTTGATGACCATGAAGGCCGCGGCAAGCCCGCGCCATGGCTTCACCCGGGTCATGCCGATCGCCGCCAGCGTCGCGCAGATGGTCGAAACGATCGTCGCGGTCACCGAGATGATCAGCGTGTTCTTCGCGGCGCTGTGGAACTCCTCGTTGAGCAGCGCGCTGCCATACCAGCCGAGCGTGACGCCTTCCCAATGCGTGACCAGCGAGCCGCTGTTCAGCGAGAAGATCATCAGGATCAGCACCGGCACATAGAGCACCAGCAGGCAGATGATGGCGATCGAGCGGAAGCCCGGCTGGTCCTTGATGTCCATGATGCGGGGCTCAGCCATGCTGCATCTTCCCCGACGTGTTGCGGACGTAGAAGTAGAGCGCCACCAGCACCGCCGCCATCAGGATCAGCGCCTGCGCGCAGCCGAGCGGCCAGTTGCGTCCCGATCCGAATTGCTGCGCGATGAGATCGCCGATCATCAGGTGCACGCCGCCGCCCAGGATCAGCGGCGTCACATAGGCGCCGAGCGCCGGGATGAAGACGAGCAGGCAGCCGGCGATGATGCCGGGCTTGGACAGCGGGATGATCACGCGCCACAACACCTGCCGGCGCGTCGCATAGAGATCGTAAGCCGCTTCGATCAGCCGGAAGTCGAGTTTCTCCAGGCTCGAATAGAGCGGCAGCACCATGAACGGCAGGAAGGCGTAGAGCAGGCCGAGCTGGATGGCGAAATTGGTGTAGAGCATGGTGATCGGCTTATCGATCACGCCGAGCGCCAGGAGCGCGTTGTTGATCAGGCCCTCGTCGCGGATGATGAACATGATCGCCAGTGTGCGGACCAGAAGGTTCGACCAGAAGGGGATGGTGATCAGGAGCACCCACCAGTTGCGCTGCGCCGGCGGTCGCGTCGCCATGAAATAGGCGGTCGGAAAGCCGAGCAGCAGGCAGATCACCGTCGTCACCACCGCGAACAGGAAGGAGCGCAGGTAGATGATCAGGAAGTCCGGCGTGAACTGCAGCGTGTCGTCGAAGATATCGCGCTGGAAGAGGAAATTCAGATAGGCGTCGGTCGAGAACTGCCACTGCACGCCGCCATAGGGCGCGGCGACGAGGAACGAGTAGACGCAGATGATGATCAGCGGCAGCACGCCGAAAATGCCGATGATGATCAGCGCCGGTACCGACAGCAGCCGGTTGCGCCGTGCGCCGGCTTTCACCGCCTGGGCCTCGAACAACGCGGCCTTGGAGATCGTGGTTGGGGAGAGCGTGGCTGTCGTCATCAGTCTTTCAGGACGCGCGCGGCGTCCTCCTCGAACTGGATGCCGACCTTGGCGCCGGTCTCGTAGGTCACCGCGCTCGAACGGCTGTTCTGATGGCGCACGATGAAATCCTCACCGCCGCCGTCGAGCTTGACGTGATAATGCGTGTCGGTGCCGAAATAGACGATATTGGAAAGTGTCCCGGCGATCGTGCCCTTGGCGGGATCGGGCACCAGATCGGCATGCTCGGGACGTACCACCAGCGTCACCTCGCCGGTCGGGTCGAAGCCTTCCGGATAGCCCGCTGAGATTGTCGCATTGCTGGCGAACTTGACCGTGGCCACTCCGGCCTTTTTCGACACCACCGTGCCAGGCAGGAAATTCGTCTCGCCGATGAAGTCGGCGACGAAACGTTCGGCCGGCCGGTCGTAGATGTCGCGCGGCGTGCCGACCTGCAGGATCTTGCCGGCCGACATCACCGCGATGCGGTCGGACATCGTCAGCGCTTCTTCCTGGTCGTGGGTGACGAAGATGAAGGTGATGCCGGTTTCGTTCTGCAGCCGCTTCAGTTCGATCTGCATTTCCTTGCGCAGCTTGTAGTCCAGCGCCGACAACGGTTCATCGAGCAGAAGCACCTTCGGCTGCGGCGCCAGCGCGCGGGCCAGCGCCACGCGCTGCTGCTGGCCGCCCGAAATCTGGCTGGTGCGGCGTGCCTTCTGCACCTCCATCTTGACCAGCTTCAGCATCTGGGCGACGCGCGCTTCGATCTCCGCTTTCGGCTTGTCGAGCATCTCGAGCCCGAAGCCGATATTCTGCGCCACCGTCATATGCGGGAACAGCGCGTAGCTCTGGAAAACCGTGTTGACCGGGCGTTTGTAGGGTGGCAGCGGCGCGATATCCTGGCCGTGCAGCAGGATCTCGCCGGCGGTCGGGAAATCGAAGCCGGCAATCAGTCTCAGCAGCGTCGTCTTTCCGCATCCCGACGGGCCGAGCAGCGTGAAAAACTCGTTCTCGCGGATCGACACCGACACCGTGTCGAGAGCGGCGACCTGGTTTTCACCGGTTCCAAATACTTTTCTTACACCACGAACTTCGATCGCGTTCTTACCCGGTTGTTCCGGCACGATTACCCCATTGAGAAAGCCTGCTCTTGTCGGCAGGTGCGTTCCTGTTTGATTGTCACCATAAGCCGGGCGGCTTGGCAACTGCGCAGCAGTGACTCGATCCGAGCCCCTATTCAATTAAGCAATTCCTATGCCATCGTTAGGCTTGATAGGTGACCTTCCCCCCGCAGATGGTGGTCGCCGGACGCACGGTGTGCAACGCTTCCGGCGCCGTCGCCTCGATATCAGCCGACAAAACGACGATATCAGCCAGATACCCGGCTTTCAGGCGACCCTTGCGATGTTCCATGAACTCCGCATAAGCGCCCTCGACCGTGTAGCCCTCTATTGCTTCCTGCAACGAGAAGCTCTGGTCCGGCATGCCTTCTGCCCAAGGTCTGCGCATCACTGCCGCCTGGATGGACAGGATCGGATCGACCGGCGAAACCGGCCAGTCGGATGCGAACACCACGCGCGCGCCGGCATCTTTCAGCGTGCGCCAGGCATAGCTCAGCGGCCACTTGTCGCGACCGATGCGCGAGATCGTCGGCTCCATCGGAAAGTTCAGCGCGCCCGGCGGATGCGCCGGCTGCATCGAGGCGAGCACGCCGAGCTCGGCGAAGCGCGGCACGTCGGAGGCCGTCGTCACCTCGATATGCTCGATGCGATGCCGGCTGTCGCGCCTGCCGTTCTTCTTGAGCGCAGCCTGGTAGCCGTCGAGCACCGCCCGCACCGCGCCGTCACCGATCGAATGCACGGCGATCTGCAGGCCACGCCTGTCGGCCTCGACCGCCACTTCGGCGAAATGTTCCGGCGAAAACAGCGGTTCGCCGCGCCATCCGGGCCGGTCGGCATAGTCGTCGACCATCACCGCCGTCCAGGAATCCAGCACGCCGTCATAGAAGACCTTGACCATGCCGGACGAAAGCCATTCGGAATTGTAGGTCGCGGCCATGCGCGAGGCCTTTTCCAGCATGTCCAGCTTCATGAAATTCTTGAAGTGGAACGGGATCTTGGTGCGGCACAAAAGCCGCCCCTCCTTTTCCAGCCCGGCCAGCAGCTCGAGCTGGTAGAGGTTGCCGTCCATGTTCTGGATGGAGGTGATGCCGTGCTTGGCGCACCATTGCAGGCCGCGATGCATGAGGTCGCGATCGGCCGCCAATTCCTTCGCCGAAGGATAGGGATCCGGCTCGGCGCCCTCCAGGCCAAGCCGCGTCCGGTTCGCCCCGTAGTGGTCGAGGACCGGCCCGAAGGCTTCGCCTTCGCGCAGCTCGCCGGCGGCAAGCCCATCCGCGCCCATGACGATCTCATTGCCCTGTCCGACCTGCCTGCCATGAAGCAGCCCGGCCTCTTCCAGCGCCTTGGTGTTCGCCCACATCGTGTGGTGGTCGGAAGCCGACATGGCGAAGGGACGGTCGGGAATGATGCGGTCGAGATCGTGGCGCGTCACCGGCTCCGGCAGGATGGCGTAGTCGACGCCGGCTCCGATCAGAAGCGTGGCGTCCGGGCGCTTCGCCGCGAAATCCTGGATCGCGTCGCGCAGCGCGTCGAAGCCATGCACGCCCGCCAGATGCAGATTGTCGAGCTCGGCCGCACCGCCGAACAGATGCATATGCGCCTCGACGAAGCCCGGCAGGACGGAGCCGCCCTGGGCGTCGACAACCTTTGTCGCCGGTCCCTTGAGCTCTTCGATGGAAGCGCGGTTGCCAATTGCAATGATGACGCCGTCTTTGACGGCAACAGCCTCAGCGGCGGGATTGTCATCGTCCACGGTCAGCACTCGGCCGTTGACGACCACCAGATCCGCACCACCATCCGCAACCGACATCGCGACTCCACATTTTGCCGAGGGACCGACAGCGGCCAGGTCCAACGAGCTGCCGCTCCACCGGGGCGACGCCGTGTGACAAAAGCCGATGCCGATGCGCCGTCTTCGAAATTCCCCTTGTTATCGTTGAAGACAGCGTGGATAAAGAATGCGACTGATTATTCGCGTTTGTCAACATGCCGAATTTAGAATGTATTGTGGACAGCACCGCGCGCCTATGGTGAGGCCGAGCGGGGAACGGGGGCAGCAAGCAGTGAAGCGCAGTCTCGACCGCAAGACCAGGATAGCGCTCGAACCGCGCAAGCAGCCGCGGCAGAAACGGTCAAGCAAGGTGGTCGACAGGATTCTCGACGCGGCGCTGATCCTGACGCGAGAGCAAGGAACCAAGACCCCGACGACGCTCGCCATCGCGCAGCGCGCGGGCCTATCAGTCGGTTCGGTCTACCAATATTTCCCCAACAAGGAAGCCATCCTTCTCGAACTCGGCAGGCGCTGGCTGTCGTCCTTTCCCGAGGTGATCGCCAAGCGCATCAAAGTCGCCTCACCCACCAACCGCGAAGAGTTTCGCCGCGAAGTGCGCAAGCTCTTTATCGACACGTCCCGGATCTATCTCGACAACGCGACCCTGATGCCGGTGATCGAGGCGATCTCCGGCAACGCCGACCTGAGGCCGATCCAGGACGAATACGACAAGGACATCATCGCCCTCTACGCCGCCTGGCTGCAGCATGTGAACCCGGCCCTTGAGGAAAAGACCGCCAAGCGGCTGGGCCTTGTGATGATGGAGGTCGGGCACGCCTGCAGGCTTGTCGGATTAAAGCGGGATCGCAAGACATTCGACCTCATCGAGGACGATGTGGAAGCCATGTGGCTCGCTCTGGTGACCCCCTATCTCAATCTCGACTGATTTTTGCACCTCCAACCGATTTTCGCACTTCCAGGGGAATTTCGATGAAAACTGTCTACTCGCCGCTTCATGCCGGCCATTCAGGCCAGATGGAACTGGTCACGTCGGCGATCGTGCCGGGTTTCGAGAAGCCGTCGCGGGCCGAATTCATCAAGGCGCGGGTGGAGGGCGAGAAGCTCGGGCCGATCATCGGACCGGTCGAGCACGACCTCGCCGCAGCCAAACGCGTGCATGAGGCCCACTACATCGATTTCCTGCCGACAGTGTGGCCGGAATGGGTCGCCGCCGGTTTCAAGGGATCGGCCATGGGCTTCACCTGGCCGACGCGCGGCCTGCGCGGCGACGTGCCGCCGAAGCGCGTCGATGCCTTGCTCGGCTACTATTCCTTCGATGCCGGCGCCACCTTCGTCGAGGGCACCTGGGCGGCGATCAAATCCTCCTATGACGTGGCGCTGTCCGCCGCCGCCCTGGTCAAGGGCGGCGAGCGCACCGCCTTCGCGCTTTGCCGCCCGCCCGGCCACCATGCCGGCGCGGCTTTCATGGGCGGCTATTGCTTCATCAACAACGCTGCCGTCGTCGCGCAATGGTTCCGCGACCAGGGCGCCAAACGCGTCTCGATCCTCGATGTCGACTATCATCATGGCAATGGCACGCAGGAGATCTTCTACCGCCGCGGCGACGTCCAAGTGCTCAACCTGCACGGCGATCCGATGGTCGAGTATCCCTTCTTCCTCGGCCATGCCGACGAGCGCGGCGAAGGCGAAGGCCAAGGCTTCAACGTCAATTACCCGATGCCCTTCGGCACCGACTGGGACGGCTGGAGCGCATCGCTGGAGGACGCCTGCGCCAGGCTTGCGGCCTATGCCCCCGATGTGGTCATCGTCTCGCTCGGCGTCGACACCTTCGAGAAAGACCCGATCAGCCAGTTCAAGCTGAAGAGCGAGGATTACCCGAAGATCGGCCGCCGCATCGCCAAGCTCGGCCTGTCTACGCTGTTCGTGATGGAAGGCGGCTACGCGGTGGAAGAGATCGGCATCAACGCCGTCGGCGTGCTGACGGGTTTCGAGGATCACTAATGCATGTCGCCCAGCAGCGGTTCTGGGACAACGACATGCATCAAACAAAGACGTAAAGCGCGCCGCCTGAACCCGGTTCAGCGCGACGCGCTTTAGAGCAATTCCAGAAAGAGTGCGCAGCGGTTAGGCTCGGCGCCTTCGCCGCAGCCTTCCGTCCGGAATTGCGTAAAAACAAAGACTTAGAGCAGGTCAGCGATTCTATCAAACGCTGAGCTGCTCTAAGCCGCATCCGATCGAGGGACATACGCCCTCGGATGCAACCGGGGGCGTATTTTTTGCGACCCCGCCGGGAAATCATCGGCCCAATTCGACTTTGAAATCAACACCAAGTAACGCGAAGACTGGCCGCTGAGTCGCAATACGAGTCCATCAGATTCGATTTTGTCAAATCGCGTTTGATGTCGGATTCATCTGCGGGTAGATTAGACCCGAATCAGCCGGTCCATGGGGGGCGCGGCGACCACCCAAAGTCTCAAGTCCCGGCGCCAGGCCGGCACCAGACGCGGACGGTTTCGCGTTCCCTAGAGGGATTCGGCGCGGTTGGGCGCCGTTCGCGCCTTTGAGTGTGTCTTCGTAAACGTGACGCGTTTCGGGTCCGGCCGTTGGCTTCGCCAGCACCGGGCACAAGGATCGATTCCGGCAAGAATCCAAGAATTAAAATGAGCAGTCCCGCCGCGCTTCTCCAACCCGATGCTTCAGGCTCGCGCCTGACGTCGCGCGGCGATCTCACCAGTTTCTTCATGCAGCTCGCAGCCGATATCGGCGCCGACAGCTACATGCTGGTCGCCATCGTGCATGACCAGGACCGCAACGATGCGCGCATCGTCTCCTCGAACTGGATCTTCGACGGCATAGAGCTGATCGGCAAAAGGCTGATCGCCAACCTGGCGCTGGGCCCCTTGACCGTGGCGCCGGGCACACGCCCAAGGCCGTTGGTGGCCGCGCACGCGCCTGACGCCGGCGCGTTGCTGACAGGGGAAGAGGCCCGCCTGCTCGACGTGCTTGGCCACGCCGAAATCTATTCGTTGCGGCTCAATGTCGGCCGGCAGCGCCTGTTCGTGCTGTTCTCGGCCGCCGAGGCGGGAAAGATCGACCTGACCGCCCTGATGAAGGCGCAGCTCAAATGCTGCTATGCGCTTTCCAGCATTCCGCAGCTGATCGCGGCCGCGTCCATGCAGGATCCGCTGTCGGACCGCGAGCGCGAATGCCTGTTCTGGGTTTCGGAAGGCAAGACCACCGATGAGGTGGCGCTCATCCTCGGCGTCTCGTCGAACACCGTCAACAGCTACATCACGCACGCCATCCAGAAGTTCGCGGCCAGCAACCGCGCGATGGCGATCGCGACGGCGATCAGGAGCGGCATCATTTGAAGCATGCACAGGTCAGAGAGGCGGCCGCCGCCCTTTTCAACGATCAGCGCAACCCGTTCGGCGCGTTCTCTCTCGGCTCCGAGACCCACCACGCGGTTACCATTCCGGATGCCGTGCGCCGCTGCCGCTGGATCGCCGTCGACATCAACGCCTCGGCCTTCGGGCTATTTTTCGTCAGCCCGTCCGCGGAACGCGCGCGACTCGTGGCGTGTTTCGATTCCGATTATCCCGGCACGGCGGTCGCGACCAAATTCATCTCTGGCGCCAATGGCGAGGATATGGTGCGCCACAGCCGCATCTCGACGGCGCCGCGCTGGTGGGCGGACGACGGCGCGGCCGGCTCGCGGCAGATTTTTCAATCGCTCGCCTGGGCCGAGCCAACGGCGCCGCTGGCGCCGGGCACCAACGGCATCGCCTTCCCCGTGCATGCCGATCGCGGTCAATGCGGGCTGGTCGTCTTTCTGGGCTCGGAGATCGCGTTGTCCGACGACGCGCTTTGCGAGATCCACGCCCGCTCCTTCGCACTCTTCGCGGCGGTCGCCCGCATCCGGCCCGGCGACACCGGCAGGACGCGCTCGATCTCCAAGCGCGAACTCGAATGCCTGAAGCTGACCGCCAACGGCAACACCAGCGAAGAGATCGCCAAGCTCCTCAAGCTCTCGGTGCACACCGCCAACCAGTACCTCACCCAGTCGACGCAGAAGCTCAACGCGGTCAACCGCAACCAGGCGGTCGCCAAGGCGTTGCGGCTCGGCCTGATCGAATGACCTTGCTGGAGCAACTCCAGGAAAAGTGCGTAGCGGTTTTCCGTTCGGAATTGCGTCAAAGCAGAGAGATGGAGCGGGTTCGCCGTTTCCGTGAAACGGTGAAACGCTCCGGAGCAACTCCAGGAACGGCTCTAAGCGCGCGGCGTTTTGAATGTGCGGCAGCGAGGTTCGGGCCGACTGCAATCAAAAGGCCAGCGGCTCGGTTCTGCGGATGTGTGCCTCTTCGATCGCGTCCTCGAGCAAGGCAGTGTTGTGCTCGGGCGTCTCGCCAGGCTTCTCGAACGACACGTAGTTGACCACCACGGAAGCCTCGTGCTCGGTCAGCGTCAGCTGGAAATACACCGTCACGCCGCGCGGCCGGAGCTCGAGATCGAGCACGATGCGCGGGCTGCCGCCCCAGTCGACATGCGCCTCGCCGCCATGGCCAAGCCGCAGCGTGCTCGGCCGGAAGTAGAGCTCGGCGGCCGAATCCACCAGGTCCGACAGGCAGGCGAAATGCTCAAGCCGGATGAAGGCGATATAGTCGGCAACGTCGATGAGCCTCAATTCGCCCACCACAGGCTCGATGGCGCTGGCGACGATGAGCTCGCGGGAATTGGCGTGTGGTTGCCGGTCCATGGATTAGCGGCGTCCGTTCATTGGGTTGCTTTGCGCGCAGCCTTCTTCGAGTAGACGATCCGCACCAACTCGGCGACCGCCTGGTAGAATTGCGACGGGATCACGCTATCAACCGAAACTTGCTTGTACATGGAGCGCGCAAGCGCCACGTCCTCGAAGATCGGGATGTTGTTCTCCCTGGCGATCTCGCGGATCTTGAGCGCGACCAGATCCTGTCCCTTGGCCAGCACGATCGGAGCGGAATCCTCCTCGCGCACATATTTCAGCGCGATCGAATAGTGCGTCGGGTTGGCGATCACCAGCGTCGCGCGCGGCACCGCCGTCATCATGCGCTTGCGCGCCCGGTCGCGCGCCAGCGAGCGCAGCCGCGACTTGACGATCGGATCGCCTTCCGACTGCTTCATCTCGTCCTTGACTTCCTGCTTGGTCATGCGCAGGTCGCGTCGCCAGTGGAAACGCGACCAGACGATGTCGACCACCGCGATCAGTCCCATGACGAAGACGATCGCCACCAAAATGTCGACGAAGATGCCGCGGATGACCAGGCCGAACGAGACCGGGTTGGTGATCATGCCGGCGAGCAGCTTGCGGTGATCTTCCGACAGCGTGAAGCTCAACACAGCGATTGCGAAGCCGAGTTTGGCAAGCGACTTCAGGAATTCGACCCACCCCTGCACGCCGAACATCCGGCTCCAGCCCTTGGCGATCGAGATGCGCGACAGCTGCGGCCTGATCCGTTCACCGACGATTTGCGGCATGTTCTGGAAAATCGAGGCGCCGATGCCGGCAACCGTCAAAAGCACCAGCAGGCTGACGACGGCGCGACCGATCTCGGTCATCACCTGCTTGTAGAGCGAGATGACGTCGGTCTCGGTGTCCATCGGCCAGGCTTCCGGCTTTTCCAGGAACGTCGACAGGAACATGCCGAGATCGACAACCGCGTCCTTGGCGTAGAAGACGGCGAAAACCAGTATGGCGAGGAAGGACGCAAAGATCGCGGTCTCACGCGAATAGGGCAGCTTGCCCTGTTCGATCGTGTCGCGGATCTTCTTTTCTGTGGCTTCCTCTGTTTTGGAATCCTTGTCGACTGCATCCGCCATGGCGCTCTGACCGGTTAGTTATCGTCAAGCGGCTTCGGCGGCGGCCGCCTGCGTCGAAGGCAGCTCGAAAGCCCCTTCGCGCGACAGCCGGATGGCGGCGACCGATATGCTCTTGCGGGCCGCCATGATGTCGGCAAGCGCAATGCCTTCCGATCCTTGTCCGAGTTCGGATTCGATCATGCGGCGAGAGCGCGCGCCGATTGCCGACAGCGCCGATTCGGCAAGTTCCGGCGCCGCGCCGCGCAGCGCCAGCGTGACGAGTTCGGTCGACAGCCCGTCGAACAGCAGAACCCGGGCTTTCTGCGGCAGCAGAGGCAGGTCGTCGAAGGCGAACAGCCGCGACCTGACGCCGGCGAGATCGGGCGTTCCGGCTTGTTCCAGGTCCTGCATGAGGTCGTCCAGTTCCGGCTTCGCCATTTCGTTGAGCATGCTGGCGACGCGTTCCTGGCCGGCCGAGGTGTCCCTGCTGGCCTTCTGCGACAGCACACTTACGCGCAGCTGGTTCTCGACGATCCGGGATGCCGCATCCGGGATGTTGGCCATCGTCACCATGCGCTTGATGATCTGGCTGCGCATCGGCTTTTCCATGGTGAGGAGCACATTGGCGGCTGTCTGCGGCGCGAGCTTCGAAAGCACCATGGCCGACGTCTGTGGATGCTCGCCGGAAAGGAAGGCGCCAAGCCGTGCCGGTTCGAGCTTTTCGAGGTCCGGCCATATCGGCGCGGGTCCTTCCGGGACCGGTTCGAACTTCTTGTCGCCCATGATGGCGCTCATCTCCTCGGGCGACAGCGATTCGTTCAGGATCGTATCCATCCGGTCGGCTGAATCGAGCAGGCCCGCGCCCTCGGTGAACTCGGCTTCGAACTCGGCGACGATGCGCTCCAGGTCGGCCTGCGGAATGGTGCGCAGCAGACGCGCGCCCTCGATCAGCGCCTTCAGTTCATCCTGCTTGAAGAATTTGAGCAGCCGGCTGGCCGCGGGCTTGCCCATGGCCACCAGTATGGCTGCCGCCTTTTGCGGACGTGTGAGCGCCAATGCCGTCGTCATGCGTGTAGCCCTCGCTGCCGATTGGTCCGTCCGCCGACCATTCTCAGGCGCTTTTCGTCGCGGCGATGATCTCGGTGAGCCTGATCCCGAAGCGCGTCGGATCGCTTTCCAGCACAGTGATCTCGCCGCGCGCGATCTTGCGGCCGTTGACCACGACGTCGACGGGCTCGCCGATGCGGCGGTTGAGCGCGACCGTGGAACCCTTCTGCAGCGCCATCAACTCCGAGACCGGCATCTCCGTGCTGCCAAGGATGATCTGCACGTCGACCGGAATGGTCATGATGATCGAGGAATTGGCGCCCGACTGAAGGGCATCGGGGCGATTTTCCTCTTCCCGCAGCACGCCGCGCAGTTCCTCTATGGCGCGGTCGAGCTGTTCGTCGGGCTGATCGGGTTCGGCTTCCACCTTGGTCTTTGCCATCTGTCGTCTCCATAAATCCCGGACCTGGCGTCAGCCCGGCATCAGTCCGTCGATGAAATCCTGCCCGGCGTCATGCGGATGGCTGATGCGGACGGTGTAGTTCTGTCCCAACTTGCCGAACTCGCAGACAAACAATGTTTTGTCGCGGGTGCTGAGCCTGGCGTTGAGCTGCGCGTTCTCCTCGAATTCGATCACCTGGCCGGGCTCGAACGCCGCGAGGTCGCCGAGCGTCATCCTGGCGAGCGGCATCGTCGCTTCGAGCGGGACGGTCGAGCGCATCACCTCTTTGGAGAAGCGGGCCCGCCAGTCGAACTCCGTGGCCTTCCCATCCTCGCCCGCGGTGGCCTCGCCGCCGCGCGAGGTAAGCAGCAGGCGCTGCGGGATCATCACCGTGAGCGTGCCGCTGTCGGACGGCGTCGACAGGCCATAGACGATGCGCACGGCGGCGCCGTCGCGCAGCACGCGCCGCCTCGCCTCGTTGCCGGACATCGCCTTCGGCACCGGCAGGCGCAGATCGAGCGAGCGTTTGCCGGAGCCGTTGAGCGCCGTCGCGACCTCCTGGAAGACGGTGGTCGCGACATCGGCCTCGATCTGCGACAGGTCGCGCTCGATCGGCGCGACCGGCTGGTCGGGATCGCCGCCGAACAGCGCGCTCACTGTGACGGCGACCGCTTGCGCATCCATCACCAGCGTCATGGCGTCGGCCGAGGCCGGCGAAGGAATGATGCTCAGCGCGAAGGCGTCGCCGGCGCGCGAGCGCGCCTCGGGAACGCGGCTGACTTCCACGACTTGCAGATCGACCGTCACCGGCGCGCCGAGCTCGCCTGCGAGCGCCTTCTGCAGCAGCGGCAACGCGCGCTCGGCCATGCCGCGCCCGACGCCGATCACCTGCGCGGCCTCGCCGCTGTCGCCGACGAGGCGCTCGATGATCAAGGCCCGCGTTTCTGACGGACTGGCCGGGCTGGTCATGACGGCAAGCGGCCCTGTCTGAGAAGGAGCATGCTCAGGCCGCCTTCTTCTCGGCGCCGCCAGCGTTCATCGTGCTTTGCTCGACGGCATCGATCGTCGGGCGTTCATAGGACGAGATGGTCTTGCGGCCGAACTCGATCGCCACTTGCGGCAGGGCGCCGTTCATATACGCAAGCAGCGTCTGCTTGACGATGATGTAGAGGCGGTTCTTCTTCTCGCGCACCGTCTTGATCTTGGTGGCGACCGGACCGACCACGGCATAGGACAGGAAGATGCCGAGGAAGGTTCCGACGAGCGCCGCGCCGATCAGCCCGCCGAGGATTTCCGGCGACTGGTCCAGCGCGCCCATCGCCTTCACCACGCCGAGCACGGCGGCGACAATGCCCAGCGCCGGCAGGCCGTCGCCGACCGCCACCATCGCGTGATAGGCCTTCAGCTTGTCGGTGCGGATCGTCTGGATCTCCTCATCCATCAGCGCCTCGATCTCGTGCGAGCGGGCATTGCCGATGATGATGATGCGGCAATAGTCGCAGATGAAATTCGTCAGATCGTGGTTCTTGAGCACGGTCGGGAAGGCCTGGAAGATGGCCGACTCTTCCGGGTTGTCGATATGCGCCTCGACCTCGCTGCGCGACTTCGAGCGCAGCTCGCGCATCAGGCTGTGCAGCACGCCCAACGTCTCGAGGTAGTCGCGCTCCTTCGGCACCGCCTGCTTGAACGCTTCGAGGATGCCCTTGCCGGTGTCCTTGACCGTCTTCATCGGATTGGCGACGAGGAAGGTGCCGAGCGCGGCGCCGCAGATGACCACCGCTTCCCATGGCTGCAGCAGCACATGCAGATGGCCGCCCATGGCCATGAAGCCGCCGAGAACGCAGCCGAGCGTCACCACAAGTCCGATCAGAATGCCCACGACAGGTCCTTCCGCATGTCAGTCGTGGATCAGGGATAGTCCCCGTGCCTTGTGTGAGGCTTGAATCGAAGGCAGCGGACGCGATTCAGCTTCGCGCAAGGAAGTGGCGTTATTGTGCCGGGATAGCTTCGGCCGGAGGCGTGTCCTTGCTCAATACCTACACCAGCTATCAGTTGATTGTTAAAGACATCAACAAGTCGATCGACCAGGTTGAAAAACAGCCGACGGTCGATCGGGATACCCAATATTATCTGGCCAACATCACGAAGGTGAAATCGATCGACGATTTCGTCAACAACGATCGGCTGTTCAAATATGCCATGAAGGCCTACGGCCTCGAGGACATGGACTATGCCAAGGCCTTCATGGTCAAGGCGCTCAAGGAAGGCGTTTCCGATCCACACAGTTTCGCCAACAAGCTGACCGACAAGCGTTACGCGCAGTTTGTCAGCGCCTTCAATTTCGCCGCCAACGGCGCCGATGCGACCGTGTATAACAAGGCGCAGCAGCTGGTGACGAAGAATTACGCCACGCAAGCGCAGATCGCAGGGCTCGATCCGAACTCGGACTATGTGAAGGGTGAGACGACCTATTACCTGGCAAACATCACCAAGGTGAAGTCCGTCGACGACCTGATGGGCAACAGCCGGCTCTACACCTATGCGCTGGCCGCGTTCGGGCTCGATTCCGCCACCGAAGATAAGGACCTGATCAAACAGGTCCTGCAAGGCGGCGTGCGCGACCCCAACAGTGTCGCCAACAAACAGACCGATCCGGCCTATGCCGCGCTGGCCTCCGCCTTCAACTTTCAACAATATGGCGAAAACGCCACCACCTATGTTCCAGCGCAGCAGCCGACCGTCGACAAATACATGCGCCAGACGCTGGAGGAAGACGCCGGCAAGACCAACGAGGGCGTGCGGCTGGCGCTTTATTTCCAGCGCAAGGCGCCCGACATCACCAGCTGGTACGACGTGCTCGCCGACACCGCGCTTGCCAGCGTGGTCCGCACCGCGCTCGGCCTGCCCGATTCCTTCGCCACCGCCGACATCGACAAGCAGGCGCAGTTGTTCGGGCAGAAGCTCGACATCTCGGATTTCACCGACCCCGAGAAGCTCGGCAAATTCCTGACCCGCTTCACCAGCATGTACGAGATCGACCACCCGACCTCGACGGCCGTGTCGTCGATCAGCGTGCTCTTCGCGAAACCGACCACCGTCGGCATCTCCACCGATCTGATGATGGCCATGCAGCAGTTGAAGTTCTGAGAAGATCATGCAGGACAGCCTTTACGTCGCCCTTTCCTCGCAGATCGCGCTCGAGCGCCGTCTCGACACCATCGCCGACAATGTCGCCAATGCCTCGACCATCGGCTTTCGCGCCACCGGCGTGAAGTTCGAGGACGTCGTCTCCGGCACCGGGCCCAAGTCGGTTTCCTTCGCCTCCTCCGGCAAGACCTATCTTTCCGGCGCGCATGGCGCGCTGACCGAAACCGGCAACCCGTTCGACTTCGCCGTCCAGGGCGACGCCTGGTTCGCCATCGATACGCCCGCCGGCACGGTGATGACGCGTGACGGCCGGTTCTCCATGAACGAGAACGGCGAACTGATGTCGATCGAAGGCCATCCGGTGCTGGACAGCGGCGGCGCGCCGATCCAGCTCGATCCGCGCAACGGCCCGCCCAAGGCAGGCGCCGACGGCTCGCTCAGGCAGAATGGCCAATTGGTCGGGGCCATCGGCCTCTACAACTTCGATCCCGGCGAGAATTTCGTCCGCTATGGCAATTCGGGCATCGTTCCCGCGCGCACGCCCGAACCTGTCACCGATCGCTCGGACGTCGGTATCGCGCAGGGATTTCTGGAAGAGTCGAACGTCAACCCGGTGCTGGAAATGACCCGGCTGATCCAGGTTCAGCGCGCTTTCGAGAACACCGCAGCGCTGATGCGGCAGACCGATTCCTCCACCGACGACGCGATCAAGACGCTCGGCTCGAAGTGACGGCATGACGATCGGCTCGTCCCTGTTGCGCGCCTCCGAGAGCCCGGCGGATACCGGGCGGACGGACAGGCTGGCCGCGCTCGAACGCGTCTTCCGGCGGTTCGACGATCCGCAGACGCTGCTTGCGCGCGGCGGCCGCGTCGCCGAGATTTCGCCGACGCATTACAAGGTCCGCGGCCTGTCCGGAATTGCCAGGCTGGGCGACATCGTCGAGCAGCGCGGCAAGGCCGGCGCGCGACGCGGCGAGATCGTCAAGATCGGCAGCGACGAAGTGGTGATCGCGCCCTTCGAACGCAGCGCCGATGCCGGCATTGGCGACGCCGTCTTTCGCCGGGGCCCGCTCGCGGTCACGCCGCACGTCTCCTGGCGCGGGCGCGCCATCGATGCCTTGGCCCGAGCCATTGATGGCGGCCCGCCACTGATCAGGCCGAATGCTGCCGACGTCACGCATGGCGCGACGCCAGGCGCCTTGTCGCGCCAGCGCGTCGGCACCGGCTTCCTGACCGGCGTAAGGGTGATCGACATCTTCACCCCGCTTTGCTTCGGCCAGCGGCTCGGTATCTTCGCCGGTTCCGGCGTCGGCAAGTCGACGCTGCTTGCCATGCTTGCCGGCGCCGAGGCCTTCGATACCGTGGTCGTGGCCCTGATCGGCGAGCGCGGCCGCGAGGTGCGCGAGTTCCTCGAGGATACGATCGGCGCCGAGAGCATGGCCAAGACCGTCGCTGTCGTCGCCACCAGCGACGAAAGCGCCATGATGCGCCGGCGCGCGCCCGACACCGCCATGTGCGTGGCCGAGCATTTTCGCGATCAGGGCCATCGTGTGCTCCTGGTGCTGGATTCCATCACCCGCTTTGCCCATGCGCTGCGTGAGGTTGCGACGGGAACCGGCGAGCCCCCGGTCGCGCGCGGCTATCCGGCCTCGGTCTTCACCGACCTGCCGAAGCTGCTCGAACGCGCCGGACCGGGCGCCGAAGGCCCCGGAGTCAAAGGTAGGGGCTCGATCACCGCCATCATCTCCGTGCTGGTCGACGGCGACGATCACAATGATCCAGTTGCCGACTCGGTGCGCGGCATTCTCGACGGCCATGTCGTGCTCGACCGCGCGCTTGCCGAGCAGGGCCGTTATCCGCCGGTCAATCCGCTGTCGTCGATCTCGCGCCTTGCCGACAAGGCCTGGAGCGCCGAGCAACGCATGCTGGTGACAAGGCTCAAATCGATGATCGCGCGCTTCGAGGATACGCGCGACATCCGTCTGCTGGGCGCTTACCAGAGCGGCGCCGACACCGAGCTCGATATCGCGGTGCGACAGGTGCCGCTGATTTACGAGGCGCTCACGCAATCGCCGCGGGACCGCGCATCGGCCGATCCGTTCGCCGACCTCGCCCGCCATCTCAAGGGGAAGCTCAATGGCGATCAAGGAGACTGAGCTCCAATACACCGAGCGCATGCTGCGCGACATGCTTGCCGAGGCCGAGGCAGCGGAGAGGGCTGAGGCCGACAAAGCAAGAATTGCCAGGGATAAGGCCGCGCGCGCCAAGACGGTGAAGGCAACAGCTCTTCTGAGCAGAGCCGACAAGCCGCATCCGCCGAGGAAATCCGCTGCCGCGATCGCCGATGTGGCACAGGTCAGCCGCGATTCGTTGATCGACGGGCTTTTTCCAAGCACCGAGTGGCCACAGCCGCCGAAAGCCCAGTTCCCGCGCCTGGTCGACAGAAGCGCGGACCGTCGCAGCGATCTTGTCATCGCCGCGCTCGGCATCACGCTCGGCCTGATCTGCGCATTGTTTCCCTGGTACATCTTCTTCAACCAGGAGCAGTTCGGCGTCCAGGCCATCAAGTTCGGCGGCAGCGGCAGCAATTCCGGACGCCAGGGCGGCGGCGTCGTAGCCGAACGCAGCGGAACGCTGACGGCCAGGGACGTTCCCAATACCGATATCGACCTGTTTGCCACCGGAACGGTGCAGGACGACCCCGCGCCCGCGCCCGATGACCAGCCTTTCCCGGCCGCCGCTTCGGAATTCAAGATGGTGCATGTCGCCAACGGCCGCGCCATGATCGAGGACGATACAGGTCTTTGGATCGTTCAGCGCGGCTCCGTCCTCCCGGATTCCAGCCGCGTCGCCTCCATCGAGCAGCGTGGCGGCAGGTGGGTGATCGTCACCAGCACCGACAAGGTGATCCAGCTCTCTAGGTAACGGCTAATGCATGTCGCCCAGAAGTGTGAAGCGGTTCTGGGATAACGACATGCATAAAAACAAAAACTTAAGGCGCGTCGCTTGAATCCGTTTCAGCGCGACGCGCTTTAGAACATGATGCCGAAAAGTGTGAAGCGGTTTTCGGACGACATCATGCGTTAAGCCGGATTCAGATTTCAGGTCGATTCGACCTGAAATCATCTGGCTCTAGGGCTGCATAGCCCTCCCCGCGCAAGGTCCGCGCAAGACTGGCCGCCTAGTCTTGCGCGTACTTGTCCGGGAGATTCCCATGGAACCCGTAAACCTTTTTGATCTCGCCACGCGTCAGTCGCAATGGCTGGCGGTGCGCCAGTCGGCGATCGCCTCCAACATCGCCAATGCCAACACGCCTGGCTACACCGCCAATGACGTCGAGCCGTTCGAAAAGGTCCTCGATCGGACCGCGGTGACGTTGGCCGCCACGCAGGCGGGCCACCTCGGCGCCGAAACCGCCAATGCCGGCTTCAACGTGAAGCCGGAAGACCCTGACGGCGCGATCATGCCGTCGAAGAACACCGTCGTTGTCGAGCAGGAGTTGATGAAGGCCGGCGAGGTCCGCCGCTCCTTCGAGCTCAACACGGCGATCGTCAAGGCCTTCCATTCGATGATGACGATGGTGGTGAAGGGCTGAGCATGGACGCGCTGACAGCAGCCCTCAAAGTCGCGGCATCCGGCCTTGGCGCCCAGTCCGAGCGCCTGCGCGTGGTTTCGGAAAACCTTGCCAACGCCCAGTCGACCGGCAACACGCCCGGCGCCGATCCCTATCGTCGCAAGACGATCACCTTCCAGTCCGAGGTCGACCGCGCAACCGGCGGCTCGCTGGTGGAAGTCAGCTCGATCTCTCGCGACCCCTCGGACTTCCCGATCGAATTCCAGCCCGGCAACGAAGCCGCCAACGCCAAAGGGTACGTCAAGATGCCCAATGTCAACACGCTGGTCGAAATGGCCGACATGAGCGAGGCGAACCGCTCCTATGAAGCCAACCTGCAGGTCATCAAGCAGGCTCGCGATCTGATTTCCATGACCATCGACCTGATGAGGAACCAGTAATGATCGGCGGTATCGGGGCTATACAATTCAAGACAGCGGTTGACGGAGCGGGGTCTGCGTCACCGAACCTGCTGCCAGGCGGCATCGGAACGCAGGCCAGCGAAAGCGTCGGCAGCACCTTCGCCGACGTCCTCAGCCATGCGGCGACCAAAACGGTCAACACGCTGCAGGGCGCCGAGCAGATGTCGATCCAGGCCCTGAAGGGCGATGCCGATACGCGCCAGGTTGTCGATGCGGTGCTGAGCGCCCAGCAGGCGCTGCAGACCACCATCGCGATCCGCGACAAGGTCGTCTCGGCCTACCTCGAAATCAGTCGCATGAGTATCTAGGACAGCGCCATGAAAGCACTTGCCATCGCCGCCACCGGCATGAATGCCCAGCAGACCAACCTGGAAGTCATCGCCAACAACATCGCCAACATCAACACCACCGGCTACAAGCGGGCGCGGGCCGAATTCTCCGACCTGCTCTACCAGGTCGACCGCACGCAAGGCGTGCCCAACCGTTCCAACACCTCGCTGGTGCCGGAAGGCGTCTCGATCGGCCTCGGCGTCAAGACGACGGCGGTGCGCAACGTCCACACGCAGGGCGAGCTGGCCAGCACCGGCAACAGTTTCGACCTGGCGTTGACCGGCAGGGGCTGGTTCCAGATCGAGGGTGCCGACGGCGGCACGCTCTACAGCCGCGCCGGCGCCTTCAACACCAATGCCACCGGCCAGCTCGTGACGGTGGACGGCGCCAAGGTCATCCCGGCCATAACCGTGCCGACCAACGCCGTCGAGGTGATCGTCAACAAGACCGGCCAGGTCTTTGCCCGCTTGGGCGGTCAGACCAACCTCCAGCTTCTCGGCCAGCTCCAGATCGCCAACTTCGCCAACGAGGCGGGCCTGGCGCCGCTCGGCGACAACCTCTTCCAGGAAACGGCTGCCTCAGGTCCGGCCAATGTCGGCGTTCCGGGCGATCCTGGCTTCGCCACGATCCAGCAGGGATATCTAGAGTCCTCCAACGTCGATCCGGTGAAGGAAATCACCGAGCTGATCTCGGCGCAGCGCGCCTACGAAATGAACTCCAAGGTCATCCAGGCCGCCGACGACATGGCCTCGGTGGTCTCCAAGAACATCAGGTAACGGATGATGGCCGAGCCGATCTCCTGCGCACTCCGCCGCGCCGCGCTGGCCGCCATTCTGGTGGCCGCCGGCATGCCGGCTTTCGCGCAGGACACGACCGGCCAGTCGGCAAACCAGATTGCCGCCGGCCAATCCGTCGGCGAGGCCGTGCTGATCCCCAACCGGGTCATCTATCCCGGCGAGACCATCGAATTCGCCTCGCTCAAGCAGGTGACGCTCATCCCAGGCAAGCACAAGCCGGACGGCATGGCGACGCGCTCCGAGGAGCTCCAAGGCAAGGTTGCCAAGCGCACGCTTCTGCCCGGCCGCTATATCCCGGTCACCGCCATCCGTGACGCCTGGCTGGTCGAACAGGGCGCTTCCGTGCAGGTCTATTTCACCGCCGGCGCGCTGACCATTTCGGCGGCCGGCGTCACGCTGCAACCCGGTGCCGCCGGCGACCAGATCAAGATCCGCAACATCGACAGCGGCAAGATCATTTCCGGCACGGTGATGGCCGACGGCACCATCAAGGTCGGCGCTTCGTGATGCGCGCCTTTGTCCTTCTGCTGAGCACGGCCATCGCTCTCCAGCCAGCGCTGGCGGACGGGCTGACACCCAAGGTCAAGCGCGAGCTGGCGCAGAAAAACGGCGGCGTCTACGACGATCCGCAATACGATCCGGCCACGACCCAGCGCATGTTCCGGGTCTCGACCGGGCCAAGCACGCTGCCGCCCGGCCAGGTCGCCGCGCGCATCAAGGACATCGCCCAGCTGCAGAGCGCGCGCGACAACCAGCTCGTCGGCTACGGCCTGGTCATCGGCCTTGCCGGAACCGGCGACAGCCTGCGCAACTCGCCGTTCACCGAACAGTCGATCCGCGCCATGCTGGAGAATCTCGGCATCGCCACCGAAGGCGGCAGCGCGCGCGCCAAGAACGTGGCCGCCGTCATCGTCACCGCCAACATGCCGCCCTTCGTCCAGTCGGGCGCCCGCATCGACATCGACGTCTCCTCGATGGGCGACGCCACCTCGCTTGCCGGCGGCACGCTGGTGATGACGCCGCTGAAGGCGGCCGATGGCGAAATCTATGCCGTCGGGCAAGGCTCCGTGATCGTCGGCGGCTTCACCGCCCAGGGCCAGGCCCAGCAGTTGACGCAGGGTGTGCCGACCGCCGGCCGCGTGCCCAACGGCGCCATCGTCGAGCGCGCCGTGCCGGCCGAGTTCGACGACCAGGGCGTGCTGACGCTGCAACTGCGCAATCCCGATTTCTCGACCGCGATCCGCATCGCCGACGCCATCAACGATTATACCTCGCAACGCTTCGGCATGCGTGTCGCCGCCGAGCGCGATGCGCGCACCGTGCAGATCAGGCGGCCGAAGAATATCTCCGCCGCGCGCTTCTATGCCGAGATCGAGAATCTGGTCGTCGAATCGGATGCCCCGGCCCGCGTCGTCATAGACGAGCGCACAGGCACCATCGTCATCGGCAGCAATGTCAGGATCTCGCGCGTGGCGATCAGCCACGGCACGCTTACCGTGCGCATCACCGAAGCGCCGAAGGTGGTCCAGCCGGAACCCTTCTCCAGGGGCCAGACCGCGGTCGAGCCTTTCACCGCCATTGAAGCGACCCGGCCCAACGCGCGCGTTGCCGTGCTCGACGGTCCAGATCTCGAAACGCTTGTCTCCGGCCTCAATCGCCTGGGCGTGAAGCCCGACGGCATCATCGCCATCCTGCAAGGCATCAAATCGGCCGGCGCCTTGCAGGCCGACCTTGTTCTTCAATAGGCACGCCGATGATCAAGCTGCTCTCCTCGAAGACGCACCGCCCCTTCACAGTGATCGCTGCTGTGGCAGCAGCCGCGCTTCTTGGCAGCGCTTCCGTCGGCGCGGAGGAAATTCGGCAGGTTCTGCCCGGTGGACAGGCGCCGGCCCAGTCGGCGGAACTCACGCGCGCGAAGGAGCCGGCCCAGCCGGCGGCACTCGCAGGCGGCAAGGCTCCCGACGAAAGCGAGATCCAGCGCTTCTGCTCCAACATTGCGGACGCCGCGCGCGACCGCCGCTACGCTCTGCAGGCCGAGGAGCTGAAGCAGCTGCAGGCCGGCATCGACGAGCGCATGAAAGCGCTGGAAGCAAAGCGCGCCGAATATGAGGAATGGCTGAAGCGCCGCGAAGTGTTCCTGGCGCGCGCCGAGGACGGCGTCGTCAAGATCTATGCCGGCATGAAGCCCGACGCCGCGGCCGAACGGCTGGCGATGGTCAACGCCGAGCTCGCTGCGGCCATCCTGATGAAGCTCGATTCGCGCAAGGCCGGCGTCATCTTGAACGAAATGGACCAGAAGGCGGCGGCGACGCTCACCGGCATCATGGCCAGCGCGGCGCGAAGGGTTGACCCGTCATGAAATTGAAGTTCCTTGTCCTCGTCGCGGTCGCGGCGCTGTCCGGCTGCGGCACCAATTTCAAGGAGATCGGCAGGGAGCCGGCCTTGTCGCCGGTCGGTTCCGGCATCGGCGACGGTGCCTCGGGGCCTTACAGCTATCCCGAGCCACCGGCCTCGCGGCCGAAAAAATTTTCGCTGTGGGACGACCGCCAGAGCCGGCTCTTCACCGATCCGCGCGCGCTGCGCGCCGGCGACATCCTGACCGTCAACATCAAGCTCAACGACAAGGCCAATTTCAAGAACCAGAACGATCGCAGCCGCACCGCGGCGCGCAAGCTCGGCTATGACGTCAATCTCGGCTGGGAAAAGGCAAGCACCAGCGGCAAGGGCGATGCCGGCCTGAGTTCCAGCACCGAGACCAATGCCGACGGCGAGATCAAGCGCTCGGAGAATCTCGAACTCAATGTCGCGGCCGTTGTCACCGATGTGCTGCCCAACGGCAATCTGCTGATCAGGGGCTCGCAGGAGGTCCGCGTCAACTACGAGCTTCGGGTGCTGACCATCGCCGGCATGGTGCGTCCGTCCGACATCGGTGCGGAGAACACCATCCCCTACGAGCGCATCGCCGAGGCGCGCATCTCTTATGGCGGCCGTGGCCGCGTGAGCGAGGTCCAGCAGCCGGCCTATGGCCAGCAGGTCCTCGACCAGGTTCTTCCTTTCTAGGGCCGGGAGCGAGCAACGGTGGCGAATGTCGAGCAGACCCAGCCCAAGAAGGGGCCTTCCCTGGTGATCCAGCTCGCCATGCTGCTGGTCATGACGGGTGCGGCTGTCGGCATGGGCTGGGTCTCCGGCGGCTATCTCAAGCAGGGTGAGACACCGGCGCCGGTGCCTGCGGCGCCGGAGAACGCCGGCACTGCGCAAAAGTCTGCCGAAGCGGGCAAATCGGCCGCCGCGCCGACGCTGGTTCAACTGGCGCCGATCACCACCAATCTCGCCTCGCCGTCGGAAGTCTGGATCCGGCTGGAAGCGTCGCTGCTCTATGATGGCCCACAGCCGCCTGAAATGACCGAGCAGATCCACCAGGATCTGCTCGCTTACGTGCGCACGCTCAAGCTGCATCAGATCGAGGGCGCCAGCGGCTACCAGCATCTCAAGGCCGATCTCGAGGAGCGCGCGACGCTGCGCAGCGGCGGCCACGTCAAACAGGTTCTCGTCAGGACGATGCTGCTCGAATGAGAAAGTTCCTCATAGCCACGGCGCTCATCGTCGTCACCACATCCGTCGCCGCGGCCCAGCAGCTCGATCTTGGCGGCATCGGCAAGGCCGACGGCACGACCGTTGGCTATCTGATCCAGATGTTCGGCCTGCTCACCGTGCTTTCGGTGGCGCCGGGCCTGCTCATCATGGTGACGAGCTTCACCCGCTTCGTCATCGCCTTCTCGATCCTGCGCGCCGGCATCGGCCTGCAGTCGACGCCGGCAAATCTGATCCTGATCTCGCTGTCGCTGTTCATGACCTTCTATGTCATGGCGCCGACCTTCGACCAGGCCTGGAACACCGGCGTAAAGCCGCTGATGGACAACCAGATCACCCAGGCCGAGGCGTTCGAGAAGATTTCCGGCCCGTTCCGCGACTTCATGCTGCACAATGTGCGCGACAAGGATTTCGACCTCTTCGCCGACCTCGCCCGCGAGCGCGGCCAGACCGTCTCGCGCGAGACCGTCGACCTGCGCATCCTGGTGCCGGCCTTCATGATCTCGGAGATCCGGCGCGGCTTCGAGATCGGCTTCCTCATCGTCCTGCCGTTCCTCGTCATCGACCTCATCGTCGCCACCGTCACCATGGCCATGGGCATGATGATGCTGCCGCCAACGGTGGTGTCGCTGCCGTTCAAGATCCTGTTCTTCGTGCTGATCGACGGCTGGAACCTTCTGGTCGGCAGCCTGGTGCGATCCTTCACCTGACGACGCTTGAACGGGTATCGAAATGCCGTCCCCGTTCCGCACAAATTTTACGCAATATATTTTCGATTAACTGTCCGATTTAGGTCTTTGGTAGGGACTTCCCGCCATAGTCGCTCGCAGATGGCGGGTGACCCAGTTGAGCGGTCATTGGCATGATGCCGCACCGTCATACCGGACATGCCGGTATGTCAAAAAAATCCGTGTAAAAATAAGGTACGAGTACCATGGCCAGTATCATGACCAACAGCGCTGCGTTGACCGCGCTGCAGAGCCTCAACAATACCCAGAACCAGCTCCAGACCACCCAGACCCGCATCTCCACCGGTTACCGCGTCTCGCAGGCTTCGGACAACGCGGCCTATTGGTCGATCGCCACCACGATGCGGTCCGACAACCAGGCCATGTCGACCGTTTCGGACGCGCTCGGCCTCGGCGCCTCGAAGGTCGACACCGCCTACACCGGCATGAGCAGCGCGATCACCACGATCAACCAGATCCAGCAGAAGCTGACCGCCTCCTACGGCCAGACGGATGCTTCGAAGGAAAAGACGCAGGTTGAAATCAAAGCTCTTCAGGACCAGCTGAAGGCCTATGCAGACGGCGCCACCTTCTCCGGCACCAACATGCTGTCGGTGTCGACGGCCTCGGGCACCGCTGCCGACGTCAAGATCGTTTCGGCCTTCAACCGCGGCGCCACGGGCGCGGTTTCGATCTCGACGATCGACGTCAACGTGGAAAGCATCAAGCTCTATGACTCGGGCGCTGCCCCGACCTCCAAGGGCATTCTCGATGCGGCTCGCCTCGGCACCACCGGCGCTACGACCGCCACGGCACAGAACCCGACCCTGGGTGCTGCTCCCGTAGCCGGCGATACTTATTCGGTTTCCAGCCTGTCCATCTTCACGGGCACCACCGCCGCCAGCGACGCTCAGATCTCGCAGATGATGAACGTCGTCGACGCCGCGCTGAAGGACATGACGACCGCCGCCACCAAGCTCGGCGCCGCCAAGAGCTCGATCGACCTGCAGAAGACCTTCACCTCGAGCCTGATGGACTCCATCGACCGCGGCGTCGGCCAGCTCGTCGATGCCGACATGAACAAGGAATCGACCCGCCTCCAGGCACTGCAGGTTCAGCAGCAGCTCGGCGTCCAGGCGCTGTCGATCGCCAACGGCTCGTCGCAGTCGATCCTGTCGCTCTTCCGCGGCTGATCGCTCTAAAACAGCTACGTAGACAATCGGGCCGCGCCAAAAGCGCGGCCCGATTTGCATTAGAGCGGGATGAGATTTATATGAGTCGTAGGATTCCCAAATCATCGCAGTTCTGATTCAACATTCATGCTGGGAGG
>NZ_JBSKBP010000038.1:0-47520 GCF_053714275.1 Mesorhizobium sp. Arg314
GGGACTGCCGGCTGTGATGGGCCGCAGTCCCGGCCGCCAAACTACCCGATCCTTCTCAAACAATCCCAGGGCGAAGCGGCGTCGCGAAGACCCTGGGATCCATGCCGCGGTCTCGGGCGTGAAGCGCAGGGGAGCAGAACCTGCACCGCGGCGGCTGTTTTGAAGTCACGCAATGGATCCTCGGGTCTGCGCCGCGTCGCTTCGCTCCTTGCTTCGCCCGTGGATGACGAAGTCGCGGGCGTTTCGGCCAATCTCCAAGTCCCAGTCGTTCTGCGTTTCGGAACCAGCGCATTTATCTGGGGGCGAATTTGCTCCCGCGGCCGGATCTGGCGATACGAATTTCGCGCCGATCTCGCCTTCACTGAAACATATAATCTGTGAACAATGTGTCGCCACATAGGTGGCTTTTGGTGAACAGTCTCCATCGTCTATCTGACAGATCATTCAACCCCGTTCGGAGAACCGCCATGTCCATCAACTCTTCCGTCGCCGGCAACGGCACCCAGTCCAACAGCTCCACCACGATCCTGCTCGGCCGCATCCTGCTTGCCGTCATCTTCCTGCTTTCCGGCTTCGGCAAGCTCACCGCCATTTCCGGCACCGCTGCATATTTCGGCGGCCTCGGCCTGCCGCTGCCCACGGTCACCGCCGTTGTCGTCGGCCTGATCGAACTGCTCGGCGGCGTTGCCATCCTCGTCGGCTTCCAGACGCGGATCGCGGCCTGGGTGCTCGCCATCTTCACGATCGCCACCGGGCTGGTCGCCCACACCGGCTGGGCCGACCAGATGCAGATGATCCAGTTCCTCAAGAACCTCGCCATCACCGGCGGCTTCATCCTGCTCGCTTCTTCCGGCGCCGGCGCCTACTCGATCGACGCCAAGCGCGGCTGAAGTTTTTGTCGACGCAATTCCGGACGAAAGGTTACGGCGGAGTCGCCGAACCTAACGCCTCACACTTTTCCTGGAATTGCCTGTTCCTCCCAGACTGCCAACGGAAGCGGCGCGGAATTTTCCGCGCCGCTTTTTCGTTTTTCCATTTGCAGGCGTAGACTGCATCGGCAGACGGCAAGGGAGGTGGCCATGGCCCGCAACGCACTGCTTCTTGTCTCGCGGCTCCTGCTAGCCGCGCTGTTCGTGCCCTCGGGTTTTCAGGCACTCACCAACATCGCCGGCACGACCAGCTATTTCGCTGGCCTCGGCCTGCCGCTGCCGACCTTGGCTGCCTGGGGCACCGGCCTGTTCGAGCTGATTGCCGGATTGCTGATCCTGATCGGCTTGCAGACACGGATCGTGGCGTTGCTGCTTGCCGCCTTCGCGATCGCCGCCGGTTTCATCGGCCATTACGGCCAGGGCGCGGACGATGCCACGCTTGCCTTCCTGCACCAGCAGATGCTGATGAAGGACATCGCTATTGCCGGTGGGTTCCTGGCGCTCGCCATGGCCGGTGCCGGCGCGTGGTCGGCCGATGGGCACGGTTTCGGCATCGGCGCCGAGATTACCTGATCCGTTACTTCACCGACACGCTCGGCCCGCCTTCGACCGCCAGCACAAGGCGGCGGCTGGTGATCCTTGCCAATTGCGCCAGCCGGCCGGCCGGGCGCTCGCCATAGAGGTCGGAAAGCGACGCCGGCAGCACCAGCGCCAGTGCGCCGTTGCCACGGCTTTCCCATTTCAGGCGTGGCATCACGCCCGGCATTGCCGCAGTGAGCAGATAGACGACGCGCATCATGGCCGCGAGCGTGCGGGCGCGTTCCAGAAGGCGCGGCGGCGCCAGCGCCTTGATCTCGGGCGCGATGCCATCGTTGAAGATGCCGTCATGGCGGTAGGCGCTGGCCAGGGCCAGGTAGGTGCGGCCCGGATGGTCGACCCCGATGAAGGAGGCATGAGCGATGATGTTGAGCGACTGCCTGCCGCGATATTCCGGATGCGCGCGCCAGCCGATATCGGCAAGCAGACAGGCGGCATGGCGGTAGCGCGCCTCGTCTTCCGTCTCGTCGATGCCGAAGGCCTTGAAGGCCTTGCCGGTCCATTCGACCAGGTCGTGCGCATGGTGCACCGAGCGCGAGCGCAGCAGCGCCAATTCCTCGGCCGCAGAGATCAGCGGGTCGGCCTTCTGCTCCTCCGCGTCGAGCAGCGAATAGAGAAAGCCTTCGCGCACGCCCTGTGCCGAGACGACGATCTTCGACGGCTGCATCGCCGACATGATCTCCTGCAGCACGACGGCGCCGTAGGGCAGCAGCGAGCGGCGGTTCTTGGAGACGCCCTCGATGCCCCTCACCTTCTCGACCTCGCCCCTGGCCACCTGCTTCAGGAATACCTGCGCGCTGTCGGCCGATATCTCGTAGTGATGCATGACGCCGAGCGGGTAGTTGGTCATCTCCATATGCAGCCTGGCGAGGTTTCGCCAGGTGCCGCCGACAGCGTAGAAGACCCGGCCCTGCCCGCCCTTGAGCAGCTTTGCCCGCGCCAGTTCCTGGCGCGCGATCTTCTGCGCCTGGACAAGCGAGTTCTTGGCCATGTCCTGCAGGCGCAGGCCGCCGAGCGGCAGCGTGATGCCTTCGCCGATCGACTCGCGGTTGATGTCGACCAGCTCAAGGCTGCCGCCGCCAAGGTCGCCGGCGATGCCGTTGGCCGGATGGAAGCCGGAAATGACGCCGAGCGCCGAATAATAAGCCTCCTGGCGACCGGTGAGCACGCGGATCTCGGTTTTCAGCACGTCCTCGGCGCGGTGGATGAAATCGGGGCCGTTGCCCGCCTCCCGCGCGGCGGCGGTGGCCAGCACATACATGTGCTCGGCGCCCGCCTGGTCCGACAGCGCGCGGAACCGCCGGAATTCCTCCATCGAGCGCGTCACCGCCTCTGGGTCGAGCTTGCCCGTCGAAACGATGCCGCGGCCGAGGCCGGCCAGCATCTTTTCATTGAACAGAAGCGTGGGCGAGCGCGCCAGGCCCTCATAGACGACAAGGCGGATCGAGTTCGATCCGATGTCGATGATCGACAGCGGCCGCCGGTCCTGAAGCCGGCCCTGGGAGACTGAAATCACGCGGCGCCGTTCTTCTTGCGGCGTTTGAACTGGGCGATGCGCCTGGGCGCATGCGATTTCAGCGCGTCGCCCCGTCCCGACAGGCTCGGATTGGTCATGAAATATTCCTGCGCGTTGAACGGTTCCTCGCCCTCTTCCAGCACAACGCGCCGGGAGGTGCCGTCAGCCAATACGTCGAAACTTTGCTGATTGTCCATGATGTTGCCCAGCATGATCTGGCCAAGCACCTGTTCATGCACAGTTGGATTGGTGATCGGCACCAGGGTCTCGACGCGGCGGTCGAGATTGCGCGGCATCATGTCGGCGGACGAGATATAGATGATCGCCTCGTCCGACGGCAGGCCGTGGCCGTTGCCGAAGCAGAAGATGCGGCTGTGCTCGAGGAATCGGCCGACGATCGATTTCACCCGAATGTTTTCCGACAGGCCGGGCACCTGTGGCCGCAGGCAGCAGATGCCGCGCACGACGAGGTCGATCTCGACGCCGGCTCGGCTGGCGTCATACAGCGCGTCGATTATGATCGGATCGACCAGCGCGTTCATCTTCATCCAGATACGGGCCGGCCGGCCCTCGCGGGCATGGACGATCTCCTCGGCGATGTGCTTCAGGATGCGCTTGCGTAGCGTGAACGGCGATACGGCAAGGCGCATCTCCTCGGCCGGCTCGGCATAGCCGGTAATGAAGTTGAAAAGCTGCGCGACATCGCGCGCGATCGTCGGATCAGTGGTGAAGAAGGACAGGTCGGTGTAGATGCGTGCGGTGACCGGATGATAGTTGCCGGTGCCGAGATGCACGTAGTTGCGCAGCTTGCCGTCCTCGCGGCGCACCACCAGCGACATCTTGGCGTGGGTCTTCAGCTCGAGAAAGCCGAACACCACCTGCACGCCGGCGCGTTCGAGATCGCGCGCCCAGCGGATGTTGGCTTCCTCGTCGAAGCGCGCCTTGAGCTCGACCAGCGCGGTCACCGACTTGCCGGCCTCGGCCGCGTCGATCAGCGCGCGCACGATCGGGCTGTCGTTCGAGGTGCGGTAGAGTGTCTGCTTGATCGCCACCACTTCGGAATCGGCCGCCGCCTGGCGCAGGAACTGCACCACCACGTCGAAGGATTCGTAAGGGTGATGGACGACGATGTCCTTCTCGCGAATGGCGGCCAGGCAATCGCCGCCGTGCTCGCGGATGCGCTCGGGGAAGCGCGGATTGTAAGGCGTGAACTTCAGGTCGTCGCGCGGAATGGCGACGATCTCGGAGATCTGGTTGAGCGCCAGCGGGCCGGTGAGCACGCTGATGCGGCTCGACGAGACGCCGAGCTCGCCGGCAACGAAGTCGCGCAGTTGGGCCGGCATCAGCGTGTCGAATTCGATGCGGATCACCGAGCCGCGGCGGCGCCGCTTCAGCGCCGTCTCGAACAGGCGCACCAGGTCTTCCGACTCTTCCTCCACCTCGATATCGCTGTCGCGGATGATGCGGAACGTGCCGGAGCCTTTGACCTCGTAGCCCGGGAAAAGCTTGCCGATATACATGCCAACCACTTCCTCCAGCGGGATGAAGCGGACATGGTTCTTGCGGTCGGGCAGACGGATGAAGCGGCGCAGCGCCACCGGCAGGCGCAGCAGCGCGCTCATTTCCTCGCCATTCTTGCGGTGGCGCAGTTGCAGCGCGATCGAAAAGCCGAGATTGGGGATGAACGGGAACGGATGCGCCGGGTCGATCGACAGCGGCGTCAGCACCGGGAAAACCTGTTCCTGGAAATGCTCTTCCAGCCAGGTCTTCTCGTCCTTGGTGAGCGCGTCGCGGGTGATGCTTTCGATGCCTTCCCTGTTGAGCAACGCCATCAGCGCCGACAGGCTCTTCTGCTGGTCTTCCTGCAGGCGCTCGACCTCGCGCAGCAATTGCTCGAGCTGCTGTTCGGGGGTGCGGCCGTCCGGGCTTTTCAGCGCGATGCCTTCGCGCACCTGGCCGGCAAGACCGGCGACGCGGACCATGAAGAACTCGTCGAGATTGGCGGCCGAGATCGACAGGAAGCGGACGCGCTCGAGCAGCGGGTGATGCTCGTTCAGCGATTCTTCCAGCACACGGCGGTTGAATTGCAGCCAGGAGAATTCACGGTTGACGAAACGGTCGGGATTGCCGCTGTCCGGTCTCGCCGCCTCGACGGTGATGAACTCGCTCTGCACAGGTTTCAGTTCGTTCATGGTTTCCCGCTCTTGCCCGCAACCGTCCCCAAGGGGCGCCGCATATTGCCGCTCAACGACGCTCTAACATTTCTTTATGACGCATGATCGTCACGGAATCGCTCCGATGCCGGCCTTGTGCGCTTAACCGGCTCAACTTATCCTCTGCCAGCCTTTTGCGACAGTTTGATTTCATCGATCTTGCAAACTGGCCTGTTATGCTCCAGATGCAGACTGGTCACACCCACTGGCCGAACCCAATTGGAGACGACGATGGCAGGCGGTAGCATTCCCCATTTCCAGAACGATGCCGGCCATCCGGTCATCGAGATCGGCGTCAGGGAATTCATGTGCACCGGCGCCAACCCGCCCTTCGACCATCCGCACGTGTTCCTCGACATGGGCGATGACAATGAAAAGGTCTGCCCCTACTGCTCGACGCTCTACCGTTATTCGCCGTCGCTGAAGGCGACGGAAACGCAGCCGGCCGGCTGCCTCTATGTCGACCAGGCCGCCTGACCCCGCAGATCATGAATGACTGCTAGATCATGACTGAAACACGGTCCCGGCAAATCGTCATCGCCGGGGCTGGTGTCGCCGGGCTGACTGCAGCGCTTGCCTTTTCGGCGCGAGGCTACCCGGTAAAACTGTTCGAGCAGGCAAAACAGCTCGAAGCGGCCGGCGCCGGCCTCCAGCTTTCCCCCAACGCGACCCGCATCCTGCGCCGGCTCGGCGCGCTGGACCACCTGCTGCCCAGTGCGATCCGGCCGGAAGCGGTGGTGCTGAAGGACGCAGGAAGCCTGCGCGAGCTGGCGCGCGTGCCGCTTGGGGAGGCTGGTGAAAGTCGCTGGGGGGCACCCTATCTGGTCGCGCATCGCGCCGACCTGCAGGCGGCACTGATGGCCGCGGCGGCGCAACGCCCCAATATCGAACTTGTCACCGGCGCGCGGCTCACCGGCATTGCCGTCGACCCGCAAAGCGTAACCGTGACCGTCGAGACCGACGGCAAAACCGCGGAGGTCGCATGCGGCCTGCTGGCCGGAGCGGACGGCGTGTGGTCCTCGGTTCGCGCCGAGCTTGCCCGGACGGCCGGCTTTGCGACAAGCCGCTTTTCGGGCGAGCTCGCCTGGCGCGCGACGATCCCGGCGGAAAGCGCCGCCGGGCAGGCCTTTGCACAAATCGCCGCCGCCGACCGCGTCACCACCTTCCTGCATGCCGGCTTCCACATGGTCACCTATCCGGTGAGCAAGGGCACCGCCTTCAACCTGGCAGCCTTCACCAAGGGCGAGCGCATCGCCGAAGGCTGGTCCGGCCATGCCGACCCCGCCATCCTCTCAGGCGCCATGCGAGGCACGGCGGCAACGCTGTCGAGGTTGGTGGCGCTCGCCGGCCCATGGACGGCTTTTCCCATCCACACGGTCGAGCAGCGCCGCTGGACGATGCCGGAGGGCATCGCGCTGATCGGTGACGCCGCGCATGCCATGACGCCGTTCGCGGCGCAGGGCGCGGCCATGGGGATTGAGGACGCCTCGATGCTTGCCGATCTGATCGCCGACTTCCCCGGCGATCCGGCCCAGGGCCTTGCCGTCTGGGAAAATCTTCGGCGACCGCGCGTCGAAAGGGTGCTGAAACGCGGCGCGCTCAATCGGCTGGCCTGGCACGCCTGGGGCCCGGTCGCGATCGCCCGCAACCTGGTGCTGGCGGCTCGACCGGCGGAGAAGCTCGCGGCGGACCTGGACTGGCTGTACGGGTGGGAAGAGCCGAAGGTGGTGCGGCGGTAGGTGCACTCTGAAGTCCGGCTAGCAAATCAGCAAAGCCGGCGGGACAGCACCCCCCTCTGTCCTGCCGGACATCTCCCCCGCAAGGGGGGAGATCAGATGTCGCGACCGCTTTCGCCAACCTTCAACGTCGCAGATCCGGCGAGGCCCAGGGACTGCCAATCTCCCCCCTTGCGGGGGAGATGTCCGGCAGGACAGAGGGGGGTGTGAAGGAATGAGGCGCTCGTAAATTCCTAGAAACGCTCCCTCAATTGTACAGCCTCAACGACCACCCCAGCGATACCGGCAACGGGTTCCACCACCCCGTGCGCAGGCCGGCAACGCGCAAACCTGCCGCCGTCCAGGTGTTGCAGCCAACCAGCGCGTTGAAGTGGCCGTTGGCCTCGTAGAAGCGGTCATAGGTCGAATAGCCGGCGTTCTCGATCACAACCGGGCCGTTCTGCCCCTGCTTGAAACTCGCGGCGATGTAATCGAGGAGCGCGGAAAAATGCGCTTCGTCGATGTCAAAACCGGCGACATCGGGATGTGGCTCCCTGATTGTTCCCCCGACATCGACATGCATTACCGAGGCGTCGATGGTCAGCGCCTTCGCTACCGGCACGGCCTTCAATTGCGACCAGGTCGGCGTCTCCAGATAGAAGGCGCGGCCGCCCCAGCCGAAGACGACGTAGCGCGCCTCCGGCGCATCGATGGGCAGCGCGGCATCGGCCAGGAAGGCGAAGCGGCGGCGCACGCCGTCATCGAGGGGAACCGCGATGTCGGTGTGGATAGGGTTCTTGAGCACCAGGATATGCCGCATCCCCTCGCCTCTCGCGGCGGCAGGCCAGAGCGGACGCGGCACCAGCGTGCCGAGCACGGCGGCCAACGCCACTGCGACAACAAGCGCGGCCAGATATCGTAGCGTTCTTCTCATCGGTCGCGCCGGTTCCGGGGCATTGCAGCCGAGCTGATGGTTTGTTTGGGACTTCAGCCAAAGTTTCCGCCTGAGGCGTCGGGGATAAAGATGAAATCCGGCGCTCATCGCTGCTTCGAGATTGGCGGAAGCCGCTCGTGACTCGTCATCCTCGGGCTTGACCCGAGGATCCATGCCGTGACCTTCGACGTCGAATGCCGCGGCGCAGAATTCTATAACCGTTGCAACGCGTTAACGTCACGGCATGGATCCTAGGGTCTGCGCGCGTCGCTTCGCTCCTTGCTTCGCCCTAGGATGACGAGCACGTGAGCGCTCTCAAGCAGCCTGCGAGTAAACCGTTTCCCCGGCTCAGTGCAGGATCTGCGACAGGAACAGCTTGGTGCGCTCATGGCGAGGATGGTCGAAGAACTCGGCCGGCGTGTTCTGCTCGACGATCTGGCCCTGATCCATGAAGATCACGCGATTGGCGACCTTGCGGGCAAACCCCATCTCGTGGGTGACGCACAGCATGGTCATGCCCTCTTCCGCCAGCCCCACCATCGTCTCCAGCACCTCCTTGATCATTTCCGGATCGAGCGCCGAGGTCGGCTCGTCGAACAGCATGATGCGCGGGTTCATGCACAGCGAGCGCGCGATCGCCACGCGCTGCTGCTGACCGCCGGAGAGCTGGCCAGGGTACTTGTTGGCCTGCTCCGGGATCTTGACGCGCTTGAGGAAATGCATGGCGACTTCCTCGGCCTGCTTCTTCGGCATCTTGCGCACCCAGATCGGCGCCAGCGTGCAGTTCTCCAGGATGGTCAGGTGCGGGAACAGGTTGAAGTGCTGGAACACCATGCCGACCTCGCGGCGCACCTCGTCGATCTTCTTCAGATCGTTGGTGAGCTCCTTGCCGTCGACGATGATCTTGCCCTTCTGGTGCTCCTCAAGCCGGTTGATGCAGCGGATCATCGTCGACTTGCCGGAGCCGGACGGACCGCAGATGACGATGCGCTCGCCGCGCATCACCTTGAGGTTGATGTCCTTCAATACGTGGAACTCGCCATACCATTTGTGCATGCCGACGATGTCGATGGCGACATCGGTGGTGGAGATGTGCATCTTGGCGGCGTTGACCTTGATCTCTTCCGCGCTGACGGCGTTTTCGGTGGCCATGGCAGGTTCCCCTTATCGTTGGATTTGATGCATGTCGTTATCCCAAAACCGCTACACACTTTTGGGCGACATGCATCAGCGTTTGTAGCCGGTGTCGAGCCGGCGTTCGGTGTACATTGAATAGCGCGACATGCCGAAGCAGAACAGCCAGAATACGAAGGCGGCGAAGATCAGCCCGGATTTCGGGGTCTGCGGCGTCGCCCAGTTGGGATCGGCGAAGTTCTGCTTCACCACGCCCAGCAGGTCGAACATCGAGATGATGAGCACCAGGCTGGTATCCTTGAACATGCCGATGAAGGTGTTGACGATGCCCGGGATGACCAGCTTCAGCGCCTGCGGCAGCACGATCAGGCCCATCTTCTGCCAATAGCCGAGGCCGAGCGAGTCGGCGCCCTCATACTGGCCCTTCGGGATGGCCTGCAGGCCGCCGCGGATCACCTCCGCCATATAGGCGGCGGCAAACAGCGAGACACCGATCAGAGCGCGCAGGTATTTGTCGAAACTGACACCCTCGGGGAGGAACAGCGGCAGCATGACGCTGGCGAAAAACAGCACGACGATCAATGGAATGCCGCGCACCGTCTCGATGAAGACGATGCTTAGCATTTTGATAATCGGCATCTTCGAACGCCGACCGAGCGCCAGGACCACGCCGAGCGGCAATGATACGGCGATGCCAACGAAGGAGAGGCTGAGCGTGACGAGGAGCCCACCCCAGCGCGGCGTCTCGACATGCGGCAGGCCGAGCACCCCGCCGACCAACAGGAAGAAGGCGACGATGGGCAGCGCCGCAAAGAGCAGGATGGCGTTCAGCCCCTTGCGCGGCACACGCGGGATGAGCATCGGCACCAGCAGCACCACGAACAGGATGGCGACCACGATCGGCCGCCAACGTTCTTCGACCGGATAGGTGCCGAACATGAACTGGCCGAACTTGGCGTTGACGAAGGCCCAGCAGGCGCCGGTCCAGCCGTCGGGCTGGATGCCGCCTTGCGCGGCGGTGGTGCAGACCGTGCGGTCCGGCCCGGTCCATTGAGCGTTGATGAAAGCCCAGTTGATGACCTGCGGCACGATCCAGAGCACGATGGCGATGCCGAGGATGGTGAGGATAGTGTCGCCGACCGAACCGATCAGGTTCTTGCGCACCCAGGCATAGGCGCCGCGTTCTGCGGCCGGAGCCGGCTGTGCCAGCGCCATCTCGGTGCGCACCCAGGACATGTCGTGTTCCTGCATGGCCCTACCTTTCCACCAGCGCCATTCGGGCGTTGACGACGTTCATGACGGCGGACGTCACGAGGCTCAGCACCAGATAGGCAATCATCATGATGAACACGCCCTCGACCGCCTGTCCCGTCTGGTTGAGAACCGTGCCGGCGGTTGCGGTGAGATCGGGATAGCCGATGGCGATGGCGAGCGAGGAGTTCTTTGTCAGATTGAGATATTGGCTGGTGAGCGGCGGGATGACGATGCGCATCGCCTGAGGCACCACGACCAGTCGCAGGATCGGGCCGGAGCGAAGGCCAAGTGCGGCCGCGGCCTCGGTCTGGCCCTTGCTGACGCCCCTGATGCCGGCGCGCACGATCTCGGCGATGAAGGCGGCCGTGTAGAAAGAGAGCGCCAGAAGGAGCGACAGGAATTCCGGCTTGACCCAGAAGCCGCCGGTCAGGTTGAAGGTCGACTGCTTCGGGAAATCGAAGGTCAGCGGCATGCCGCTGAGCAGGAAGGCGAGCACCGGCAGGCCGACGATGAGAGCGACCGACGTCCAGAAAACCGGGAATTGCTGGCCGGTCGCCCTCTGCCGCTGTCGCGCCCTGTGGGCGACGAACCAGGCCATTGCAATGGCAAGCAGCAATGCGACGCCGATCAACCAGGAGCCGTCACTCCAAACAGCGCGCGGCAAATAGAAACCGCGCTGGTTGAGAAAGGAGCCGAAGGGCAGATGGATGCTCTCGCGCGGCGGCGGCAGCACGGCGAGCACGCCCGAATACCAGAAGAAGATGACCAGCAGCGGCGGGATGTTGCGGAAGATCTCGACATAGACCGTGCAGATCTTGCGGATCAGCCAGTTCTGCGACAGGCGGCCGATGCCGATTGTGAAGCCCACGATCGTGGCAAGCACGATGCCGGCGACGGCAACGATGATCGTGTTGAGCAGACCGACGACCAGTGCGCGCAAATAGGTCGAGTCGGACGTGTAGGCGATCGGCGTGTCGGAGATGTCGAAGCCGGCCCTGCTCTTGAGGAAACCGAAGCCTGAAGCGATGTGCAGGCGCTGGAGGTTCTCGATGACGTTGTGGACGATCCACCAGATCGAGCTGAACAGGAGGATCACGACCAGCGTTTGAAAGAACAGGCCGCGTATTCTCGGGTCGTTGATGAAGGAGCCTCGGGTCGGCTCCTCGCGAATGATTTCCTGCGAAGCCATGGACCGTCCCCTGGAAAGAGAAACCGGGAGGCAGACGACCTGCCTCCCGGATCACGTTTCAATCAGCGGATCGGCGGACCGTATTGCAGGCCGCCCTTGGTCCACAGCGCGTTGATGCCGCGCGCGATCTTGAGCGGGCTGCCCGAGCCGACATTGCGCTCGAACATTTCACCGTAGTTGCCGACCGCCTTGACGATGTTGACAACAAAATCGTTGGAGAGGCCTAGATCGGCGCCGTACTTGCCATCGGGTTCGGTGCCGAGGATGCGCTGGATGTTCGGGTCGGCGGACGTCTTCATCTCATCGACATTCGCCTGCGTGATGCCGGCTTCCTCGGCGTTGAGCAGCGCGAAATACGTCCAGCGCGCGATATGCGCCCACTGGTCGTCGCCCTGGCGCACGGCCGGGCCGAGCGGCTCCTTGGAAATGATCTCGGGCAGCACGACATGGTCGGCCGGCGCGGAGAGCGTCAAGCGGATGCCATAGAGGCCGGACTGGTCGGTGGTGTAAGCGTCGCAGCGGCCCGCGTCATAGGCGGCGTTGACCTCTTCCAGCTTCTCGAACACGACGGGGTTGTATTCCATCTTGTTCTTCTTGAAGTAGTCGGCGAGGTTGAGCTCGGTCGTGGTGCCGCTCTGCACGCAGACGGCGGCGCCCGAAAGCTGCAGCGCGGAGTTCACGCCCGGCAGCTTCTTGGCGTTGATCATGAAGCCCTGGCCGTCATAGTAGGTGACGCCGACAAAATCGAGGCCGAGCGCGCTGTCGCGGTTGCTCGTCCAGGTGGTGTTGCGCGACAGGATGTCGATTTCGCCCGACTGCAGGGCGGTGAAACGCTCCTTGGCGCTGAGCGGCGTGAACTTGACCTTGGAGCCATCACCGAAGACGGCGGCCGCAACGGCGCGGCAGAAATCCGCGTCGATGCCCTTCCAGTCACCCTTGTCGTCCGGCGCCGAGAAGCCGGCGAGGCCGGTGGAGACGCCGCACTGGATAAAGCCCTTCTGCTTCACGGTATCGAGCGTGCCGGCCGAAGCGGCGGACGCCATGAACCCGAGCGCGGCGGCGCCAAGGATGCCGATTGCAATGTGTTTCATGACCCACAGACCCTTTTCTGTTACTATAGGCGCCCCTTCTGCCAGGCGACGCTTGATCTTTTTTCGTTTGTGAATCCCACTCTAAGGCCCACTCCCGGACTCGCATCGGTTGCCGATGCGCTGCCTCCCATTCACGAAGCGCATCGAAGGCGATTATTCCCGTGAGGTCAAGGGAAATGACCGAATTGCGACAGGTTTGAAAAGCAATTGCCGCAAATGCCTGAATTGCGGACAAGAGCACCATGAAACCGGCAGGCCGTGCGAACAAATCAGTCAAGTTGCGTCGTCGCGAAGCCATGGCTGGGCGGCGCAATCCGCTTCGGCAATAGCGGTGCTTTGTTGGGCGCGTACGCCGTTGGATTGGCCCAGCGGAAGACCCGCTTTTGGCGGACCTGGCGCGGTTGCGCCGGCTTTGCCGCCGCTTTATGGCTGGTCTTCTGACATCATTCGACCCCTTACTTGAATTGGCTGGCGACGAACCATGGCTAAAGACGGCATCGAAATGGGCATCAACACGCGGCTTGCCCATTCCGGCAACAATCCCCGCGACTATTTCGGCTTCGTCAATCCGCCGGTCGTGCATGCCTCGACCGTGCTCTATCCCGACGCCGCGTCGATGGCCGCGCGCACGCAGAAATACACCTATGGCACACGCGGCACGCCGACGATGGATGCGCTGACGCTCGCCGTCGATTCGCTGGAAGGTTCGGCCGGCACCATCGCGGTGCCTTCGGGGCTGGCGGCGGTGACGGTGCCGCTCCTGACCTTCCTTGGCGCGGGCGATCACCTGTTGATCGTCGACAGCGTCTACCACCCGACGCGCCACTTCGCCGATACGATGCTGAAGCGGCTCGGCGTCGAGGTCGAATATTACGAGCCGCGCATCGGCGCCGGCATCCAATCGCTGATCAAGCCCAACACCAAGGTGGTGTTCACCGAATCACCGGGATCGAACACCTATGAGGTGCAGGACATCCCGGCGATCGCCAAGGCCGCGCGTGCCGCAGGCGCCATCGTGATGATGGACAACACCTGGGCGACGCCGCTCTATTTCAAGCCCCTCGACCATGGTGTCGACATCTCGATCCATGCGGCGACGAAATATCCGGCCGGCCATTCGGACGTGCTGCTCGGCATGGTGTCGGCCAACGAGATCTATTGGAAGCAGCTCTACGAGGGCTTCTGCACGCTCGGCTGCTGTTCGGGACCCGACGATATCTACCAAGTGCTGCGCGGCCTGCGCACGATGGGGGTGCGGCTCGAGCACCACCGCAAGAGCGCGCTCGATATCGCGCGCTGGCTGGAGGCGCAGCCGGGCGTCGCACAGGTGCTGCATCCGGCGCTGGAAAGCCATCCCGACCATGCGCTCTGGAAGCGCGATTTCTGCGGCTCCAGCGGCATCTTCTCGATCGTGCTCAACGGCGGCGGGCAGAAAGCGCAGCATGCCTTCCTCGACGCGCTCAAGATCTTCGGCCTCGGCTATTCCTGGGGCGGCTATGAGAGCCTCGCCGTTCCGGTCTCTCTCGGCGACCGCACCATAGCCAAAGGCGCCTATGCCGGCTCGCTGATCCGCCTGCAGATCGGGCTGGAGGATGTCGAGGATCTCAGGGCCGACATCCTTTGCGGGCTCGCCGCGGCCGCGACCGCCGGATGACAGGCCGGATCGGCAGGCGCCGGCGGCCGCAGACAAGCCTCCGCTTAAGGAATAGCATAGCCACGCAACCAGCTCGGGACCCTTTTGTCGGCAGGCACATCCAATCGCGGATGTAACAGCTGCCGGGAGATCGGCAGGCCGCCGGCGGCACGTGCTGCGCGGCTCGCCGCGCAATAATATTCTCTCTGGCTGCGAATATACGGATTGGTTTGGCTTCCAAATCCGGGGCCTCAGCGGCATTGCGAGCAGCGCAATTCCACCTATTCGATCCAGGGCCTTCCATGGCGTTTCGCCTTTTCGTTCCGATCCTAGCCGGCGCGACGCTTCGCGAACGGCTGCTTGCCTGCATCGGCGCGACCATCGGTATCGCGCTCACCGGCATGATCAGCGGGCTCGCCACGGGCAGTGGCCCGCTTGTGGCGATGCTGGTTGCGCCCATGGGCGCTTCCGCCGTGCTGCTCTTTGCCGTTCCGTCAAGCCCGCTGGCGCAGCCCTGGTCGATCATCGGCGGCAACACGATTTCGGCGCTGGTCGGCGTAACGGTGGCGCTTTTTGTGCACGACACGGTGATTGCCTCCGGCCTTGCGGTGGCGCTGGCGATCGCAGCCATGTCGTTCACGCGCTCATTGCATCCGCCGGGCGGCGCCGCGGCGCTTACCGGCGTTCTCGGCGGGCCAGCCGTTGCCGCCGCCGGCTTCCTGTTTCCCTTCGTGCCGGTGGCGCTGAACTCGATCATCCTGGTTACGCTCGGCTTCCTGTTTCACAAGCTGTCGCGGCGCAGCTATCCCCATGTGCACGTGCCTGCCACCAATGGCCACGGCACAGCCGACCGGCTGCCGGCCGAGCGTGTCGGCTTCAGGCCCGAGGATGTCGATGCGGCGCTCTCCGCGCTCGACGAGACCTTCGACATCGACCGTGACGACCTGGAGCGCCTGCTGCGCCACGTCGAGCTGCAGGCGATGGTGCGCTCGCAGCGTACGCTGCTGTGCCAGGACATCATGTCCCGCGACGTGATCTCGGTGACCGAAACGGCCTCCGCCGACGAGGCGCGCAAACAGCTGATCGACCACAACATCCGCACCTTGCCGGTGGTCGACGCGGACGGCCAACTGACCGGCGCGGTCGGTCTGCGCGAACTGACAAGAGCGACCGACACGGTGAAAGGGGTGATGTCAAAGGCCGGCATCGCCTCCCCCGACACGCCGGCGATGAGCCTGCTGCCGGTGCTGACCGACGGGCGCAGCCATGCCGTGGTGATCGTCGATGGCGACCGGCATATCCTCGGGCTGATCACCCAGACCGATCTGCTGGCGGCCGCCGCGCGCGTGCGGCCAACAGACGGGACGAACCTGAAATCGGCGGCATAAAAGGCTGCAGCCGGGAGGCGTGAGCGATCGGGCTTCCGCCTCCGATCTCCATCAGCTTTACAGCCGCGTCGTCACGGGTTGATCCTGACCTGCCGCCGAGCATGACGCCTCTCGTCCCGCCGGCGGTGCGCCCATGAGCCGTTATAGGCCGGCCGGCGCCGCTCGATCCAGGCATCGAGCCCTTCGCGCAGATCAGCCGTGGGGGCTATGTGCGCGAACTGCTCGGCCTCGACCAGCAGGCCCTCGGCAATGCTCTGATTGATGCCGCGGGTGACGGCGGTGAGGATGCTCGACACTGCCACTCGCGAATGGATGGTGATACGCCGAGCAAGATCGAAAGCCGCCGGCATCAGCTCTTCATGCGGCACGACCCTGTTGACGAGGCCAAGCTCGACGGCGCGGTGCGGCGAAAACGACTCGCCCGTCAGAAGCACTTCAAGCGCGCGCTTGCGGCCGGCCAGCCTCGGCAGGCGCTGCGTGCCGCCGAAGGTCGGCGGCATGGCCAGTTTTATCTCGGGCTTTGCAAACAAGGCGCGATCGCTGGCGATGGCCAGCGGCACAGCCTCAGTGATTTCACAGCCGCCGCCGAAAGCCAGGCCGTTGACGGCAGCGATGACCGGCTTGCGAAATGCTTCCAGCCGCGCCGTCAGGCGCTGGCCGCGCATGACGAAATCGCGCAGCGCGACATCGGCGCCTTCGGCCACGCTCGACGAGAATTCGTGGATATCGGCGCCCGCGGAGAAGGCGCGCTCGCCTGCGCCTGTGAGGATGACGGCGCGCACGCCATCGTCCGTCTCGATCGGGCCGAGGAGCGACAACAGTCGGTCGATCAGGGCGTAGTTCAGTGCATTCAGCTTATCGGGGCGGTTGAGGGTAAGGATCGCGACGCGGTCGCGCGTCTCGCTCAGCACAAGGTCGGTCATGACTTTTTCCTTTCCGGCGGTTCGGCGGGATAAGGAGCAGGCTTTCGATTGCTTGTATATTCACTAGTCGGTATACTTGGCCAATGAGCGAGAAGCCCAATCCCACGCGAAAACGTCTCGTCGAGGCAGCGACCAAGCTCTTCTATGCCGAAGGCATCGGTCGCGTCAGCGTGGACGCCGTAGCGGAGAAAGCCGGGCTCACCAAGCGCACGCTCTACTACCATTTCAAGAGCAAGGACGACCTGATCGCGGCCTATCTCGAGGGCCGCGACCAGCCTAACCTCGAGCAGATGGCCGGCTGGTTCGACGCGGCGGGAGGCGGCGCGGACAAAAAGGTCGAAGCGATCTTCACCAACCTGGCGCGGGTGGCGCGCCATCCCAAATGGAAGGGCTGCGGTTTCCTGCGCACGGCGGCAGAGCTCGCCGCGATGCCCGGACATCCGGCGGTGAAGGCTGGAGCGCGCCACAAGACCAATTTCGAAAAATGGCTGGCAGGCGCGCTCTCAGACCACGATGTCGGCGAGGCGAAGATGCTGGCACGCGAGATCGTGCTTTTGATGGATGGCGCCTTTTCCAGCATGCTGATCCATCACAATCCAGATTACGTCAATGCCGCCGGCCATGCCGCCGCGACGCTTATACGGGCGAGGATGGCAGGCAGAGACGACGCCTGACCCCTGGACTGCCCCGATTGACGCCATCCCACGGTGATAGCGTCTTCAGGACCATGCCAGCCAGGCCGTGCCGGCGAGAAGCGTCACCAGGGTCAGCGGCAGGCCGACCTTGAAGAAGGAGGAAAAGGAAAGCTCCTTGCCGGCCGCTTTCGCCTGCTCGGCGACGATCAGGTTGGCGACCGAGCCGAGCAGCGTGAAATTCCCGGCAAGCGTGGAGCTCATCGCCACGACCAGCCAGGCGCGCTCCGGGTTTTCCAGCCCGGGGATGAACGGGCGGAGCGCCAGCACCGCCGGCACATTGCTCATGATGTTGGAAAGCACGGCGGTGAAGCCGGAGAGCCGCCAGACGTCGTCGAGGCCGATGTTCTTCGCCCAGGCGATCATGTCGGGCGTGAGCAGCGTGCGCTCGGCGCCCGCCACCACCACGAACAGACCGGCGAACATGAAGAGCAGCGGGCCGTCGATCTCGCGGTAGATGCGCCGCGGCTTGATTGCCCGGGTGACCAGCAGGAAGGCGCCGGCAATCAGCGCCGCCTTGGCGACGGGAACGCCGGCGAAGAAGGCGAACGCCAGCAGCACGCAGACGATGGTGGCCTTCAGCACCTGTCCGGGCAGCATGCGGCCGCGATAGACCTCGGGGCTGAGTTCGGCAGGGCGGGAGAATTCGGCGCTGTAGACGATGCGCACGATGACGATGACGCAAAACAGGCTGAACAGCGCCACCGGCGCGAGCGCCAGCGTGAAAGCCGGATAGGAAATGCCGGACAGCGCGCCGATCACCATGTTCTGCGGATTGCCGGTGATGGTGGCGACGCTGCCGCAATTCGAGGCCGTGCAGGTGGCGATGAGGTAAGGCACCGGGTTGCGGTTGATGACGCGGGTGACGTGGACGACCATCGGCGCCATCACGAGGCAGATCGCGTCATTGACCAGGAAGGCCGAGAGCACGCCGGTCAGCAGCGTCACCATCACCAAAAGCATGAAGGGTGCATGGGCGTGCTCGATGGCAAAGCCGCCGAGCGCGCGAAACGCGCCCGACACCTTGAGATGCGCGACCACGATCATCATGCCGAGCAGCAGCGTGATGGTGTCGAAATTGATGGCTTTGTAGGCATCCTCGATGCCGATCGCGCCGATGGCGATCATGGCGGCCCCGCCCAGCAGCGCGATGCCGGCGCGGTCGAGGCGCAGGCCCGGAATGCGACCGACGGCGACGCCGGCATAGGTGAGCACGAGGATGAAAAGCGCGCCCGCGCCGGTCCATGTCATTGCAAGAAGGTTCCCGTTGCGTGCCCTGGCCGCCAGAATTTGCCGACGCATGGAGCGGCATCACATTTAGCAAGGGCAGCGCAAAGGGGAAGCGCCCGAGCACACGAAAGCGCTGTGACGCTTTCATCACTTTCACATTCATAAACCCTAATGTAAAGAATAGTGAAGTAACATAGCTGACCGATAATCCAGGCGTTGGGGACGAAACGGATGAACACGGTTGAAGCGGAACATCGCATCCCATCACGGGAGGAATTGATGCGTCCGCAGGAATGCTCCCGCTGTCACGGGGCCAAGAAGGTTTTCGTTTGCGCGCGCTGGCTGAGCTCGAACGGCCATTGCTGCCCAGGAGGCACGCACCGGCTGAATTGTCCGGGACACAGCATCGTCTGCCTCGAATGCAGCGGACGCGAGAGCTAGCGAGATTCGAACAGCCGCATCCGGTCGACCGCAAACGCCGCCGCGGCGAGTTCGCCTGTTCTGGCATCGGCCGGGGCCGCTGTCATTAAAGTTTGACATAGCCAGGCATGCCGGGCTTGCTGCTATCATTGCCCTTATGGATCCGACTATTGCCTTGCGCTTTGCCGCCGCCTACCACTTGGCGAATTTCACGATTTCCTCAGGCTTGGCGAAGCAATGATCGTCCGACTGCGACGCGCCCTGCGATGGCAAGCGCTTCCGCTCCTTGCCGGCTTTGCCATTGTCGCGCTGATCATCGCTGCGCGCGCCATCCTCGCCGAAACACAGATTGCGGACCGCGACGCCAGCCGCGAAGCGATCGAGGCCCAGCAACTGCTCTCGAGCCTGCTCTCGCTCGTCCAGGACGCCGAGACGGGCCAGCGCGGCTATCTGCTGACCGGCGAGAAGAACTATCTCCTGCCATACCAGCATGCGGTCGATGCGCTGCCGGCAATGCTTAAGCGCGTCGGTGAGATGTTTCCCGACGGCAGCGACAGGGCGCAAGAGGTGGTCGGCATCAAGGACGCGCTTGCCCGCGAGCAGGCCGAGCTCGCAGAGACGATCCGGCTCTACGACACGGGCAACACCGCAAAAGCGCTGGACATCGTGCGCGGCGGCAGGGGCAAGCTGGACATGGATCAGATCCGCGCCAACATCGACGCGATCCGGCGCATCGACGGCGCGAGCCTCGCTGCCCGCGCCGAGCGCATGGAACAGATCGAAGGCTGGCTGCGCGCCGGCTCGTTCGCGGCGCTGCTGGGCATCTTCCTGCTCGGCATCTACACGATCCGCCAATCCAGCCGCCGTTTCCAGGACGTGGCCGCCGCGCAGGACGCGTTGAGCGCCAAGAACGCGGCGCTGCTCGCCGAGATCGAGACGCGTGAAAAGGCGGAGTCGCAACTTCGCCAGGTGCAGAAGATGGAGGCGGTAGGCCAGCTCACTGGCGGCATCGCGCATGATTTCAACAATATGCTGGCCGTCATCACCAGCGCCATGAACCTCGCGCAGCGCAAGCTCGCTCGCGGAGAGCATGACGTGCAGAGCTTCGTCGAGGCGGCCACCGATGCCGCGGCGCGCGCCGCCAACCTCACGGCCAGGCTGCTTGCCTTTTCCAGGCAGCAAACGCTGGCGCCGCAGATCGTCGACGCGAACCGCCTTGTCACCGGCATGTCGGATCTTCTGCGCCGCACGCTCGGCCATGCGATCGAGATCGAAACGGTGCTGGCGGGCGGACTTTGGAAAACGCATGCCGACCCGAGCCAGGTCGAGAATGCCATCATCAACCTGGCGGTCAACGCGCGCGACGCCATGGACGAAAAGGGCAAGCTCACCATCGAGACCGCCAATTGCCATCTCGACGAGGCCTATACGGCGGCGCATCCCGAAGTGAAGGCAGGCCAGTATGTCATGATCGCGGTGACCGATACCGGCGCGGGCATGCCGGCGGACGTCATGGCCAAGGCTTTCGAGCCGTTCTTCACCACCAAGCCAGCGGCCAAAGGGACTGGGCTCGGGCTCAGCCAGGTGTTCGGCTTCGTCAAGCAATCCGGCGGACACGTCAAAATCTATTCGGAGCCCGGCGAAGGCACGACAATCAAGATCTATCTTGCCCGCTTCACCGGCTCGGAAGATGCGGCGACGCCGACAAGGGCAAGCGGCAGGAGCGATGTCCCGGCAACCGAAACCGTCCTGCTCGTCGAGGACGACGCCCGTGTGCGTGCTTCGACGGCCGCCGCGCTGCTGGAGCTCGGCTACACCGTCATCGAGGCGGCCGGCGGCGAAGAGGCGCTACAAAAACTCGGCGAGAACGCCTCCATCGGGCTGATGCTGACGGATATCGTCATGCCGGGCATGAATGGCCGGCAGCTCGCCGAACAGGCACGCAAGCATTCCCACTCGCTGAAAGTGGTGTTCATGACCGGCTTCACCCGCAACGCGGTCGTGCATAACGGCGTGCTCGACCACGATGTGCACTTCGTCGCCAAGCCGTTCACGCTGGAACAGCTGGCTGCGAAGCTCAGGGACGCGCTGGCTGATTGAACTGGTTTGACAGCCGGCCGGCTATCAGATCCGTCCGAGCACAACCAGAATGATGATAATAACAAGAACCAGCCCTAGGCCGCCGCCGCCATAATAACCCGTGCCGTAAAAAGGCCCACCGCCCAGGCCGCTGAAGCCGCCAAGCAAGGCAAGAATAAGAATGATGATAAGAATTGTGCCGAGACCCATGACCTTTTCCTCTTTCTGAAGCGCGATCCAGCGCTTGTTATGACGAAAATCAACTCGCAAGCGGCACGCATGTTCCTCTCACCTCCGGGCCGATGTTACCCAACGTTGGTCGGGTGAGACGACAGGATTGGCGGTCCCGGGTTGAGTTCAAGCTTGATGGGAACCAAAACATGAGCGCGATGGCCATTGCGATCGGCGCGATGATGGTAGCGGTGCCGAATACGTCCTTCATGTTCCATCCTGAATATTCAAAGTGCTGAACAACGCCGCGCGGCATGTCCCGTTCCACTGCGCCTTCTTGGAACCATTTTCACACCCGCGACGTTGGAGGCAGCCAGGCTGAGGCGATCCTGGGGGACAAAATGGAGGCAGGCAAATGGGCGCATCCGTTCTTATCGGCATTCTGATCACCTTCCTGGTGGTGATCCTGGTGCTCTACCTCGTGCAGCGCCTGCCACTCGATGCCCGCGCGCGACAGATCGCGCAGATCATCGTCATCATCATCGGGATCATCTCGTTGCTGAAATATCTTGCGGTGTTTTAGCCGCGCTCCATATTCGACACCGGAAGCTCCGAAGCCTGGTGTCTCATGAGAACCCTGTCGATCACGCTCATTGCCGGCATGATTGCTTGCGCTGCGGGCACTGCCCACGCCCGGCAGGATACGCGCGTCATGACCTGCGCGCAGGCCCAGACGCTCATCCAAAGCCAACACGCCGCGGTGCTGACCACCGGACCCGACACCTATGACCGCTTCGTGCGCCAGTTTGGCAATGAATGCGACTGGCCCGAAGTGCCGATATCGATCCCGGTTCCTACCCGCGATGGCGAATGCCGCCTCTATCGATGCGAGGAGCCGCCCTTCAATTTCCTCGATTGAACAACGCCACGCAAGCCTGTCTTGATTTTGATGCATGTCGTTCTCCCAAACCGCCAAGCACTTTTGGGCGACATGCATTCGGGCGCGGAACCGTTCCGACCCCCGGCGAATTGTAAACGGACAGCGGCCTGGCCGCGCCGGATCGGGCTGCAGGAGGAAACGGCCATGTCCAACGAAATCAAGCGCAGCGGCAGTTGCCTGTGCGGCGGCGTACGGTTCCAGGTGGCGGGCGAGCCGCTGCGGATCGGCCTTTGCCACTGCAAGGACTGCCGCAAGACAAGCGGATCGGCTTTCCATGCCTATGCGGTGTGGCCGCTTCGCGCATTCGAAGCCACCGGCATAACTAGCACCTACGGCGCTCGCAGTTTTTGTCCCACCTGTGGAAGCCGTGTTCCGTTCATCGGCGAGGATGAGGCCGAGGTCACGATCGGTAGCCTGGACATTGCGCCAACAGAAGGGCTGATGCCGAGTTACGAGTTGTGGATCGGACGTCGCGAGTCCTGGTTGCAGGCCGTGCCCGAAGCACGCCAGTTCGAGCACGATCGGATCGCCGATGATTCGGCAGCGGGCGGGGAAGTCGGCCAGGAGCCACAGCAAAGGTCGGCCTAGGTCGAGTTCTTGCCGGACTTAAGTCGGAACGACAATGACCTTCAGTCGAAGGGCGCCCTCCGGCATGTCCGGAAATAGCTGGCTGTCGATCGATCCGCGCGGACTTTTCTCGAAGTTTCGTCTCTTTCAACCACCGGTAGGTTTGCCGGCCAATCGGCTGCCGATAGCATTTGCAACGAGTCGTGATCTCCGCGTTTTCAGTTACCTGTGCCCGTTGAGTTTTATCCGCTTTGCAAAATATAAGAATTTTTAGCCACGTCTCTTGCGGCAATACAACTTTTGGGATTGTTTTTCCTCCTTCCCGCAGTGTTTATCACGCCAAAGACCAAGCTGCAGTTGCAATACCAAAGTGAAAATTTTTTCGGCTCAAGAATTTTTTTAGACCATCACCTTTCTGCTTATGTCAAATATGACGCCCGAACTTGCCACAAGCAGCAAGCCTTTTGATTTCGGACTTTGTACAAAAGGCCACCTTTGTTTCTTTCAATTTTTGCTACATAGTGTTGGCGAATCTTGAAACCGGACGAGGCGGTTTTCATGACGTCGGCGCCTGAGCACGGCCGAAACATGCATATGCGGTATCCACCGATTGACGGGTTCTGGACCTGGGACGTCAAGCGTGACCGTGCCAATCTTTCGGATTATTTCGGGCTGACACTCGACGAATTCTCGCACGGCGCATCACTGGAACGGTGCATGCAAAGCATCGACCGTGAGGATCGTCCAAGGGTTCGATTGGCCATCCGCAAGGCAATAGAGCGCAGGTCTGGCTTCAGGGAAGTCTACAAGGTCCGCTCGGAAAAGATGGGGCTGCGCAAGATCCTTGCCGTCGGTCAATGTTACGTTGACGGCGTGGGCGAAGCAGCACTCTATCCTGGCTGGTTCGTCGATCTGACGAAGGATGCCGCGAGCGAGGAACAGTCGCTGCGCGAGATCCACAATCACGTCCGCCAGGCCAAGGACATCGCGCGATCGATCGGACACGACATGTTGTCGTATCTTCTGGACAATATCGAGGAAGAGATTGAGCAGCGGCTTGACGGAAGGCTGGGGAGGCGAAGATCGTCTTGAAGCAGCTTTCGCCGATTGTTTGCGGGCTAGCCTCGCTTGCCGCGTCTGCCGACCTCGGCCGTGACCATGCGCGCGAAATGCGATTGGGGCGATCGGTGCTCGATAAGCTTGGCGCGCTCGAGGGCCGCATCGCCGTAAAATTCGATCAACACGCCGGCGGCCTGCGCAGCATCGGCCCTCAATCGGCCGAAATTGGCTTCCCCGCTCTCGAGCGAAGGATCGCTCCTGGCAATCACGTCAAGCATAGCTTGCACCTTGTCGGGAGTGCTGCCCTCGTCTTCGTGCATGGTCGCTATCCGATTGGGCGCGCAAAATATCGACATTTCCGCGCCATGTCCAACAGCTTCGTTGATCGGGCGTCTGTACAACCGAGTACAGCTTCACCGCGCGCAGGGTCACAACCTTCATACAAGCATAGTGAGCCAAACTTACCGCGCAGTTTTTTGGGGGGCACCCATGGACCAGCCTAGCAAAATGGAAAACCTGCAGTTCGCGCAGGGGATCTTGCGAGAGCTTCGCCAGAAGGCGGAAGCCGATGGCGAAAAGCTCCTGACGTATCTTATCGACATGGCCTATCTCGAGGCCAGCGACCGTATCCGCGCCCACTGGATCGGCAGCCACGAACCCGAAGCCCGCCGCGCCAAGGGCTGAGCCGCCTAATGCATGTCGCCCAGAAGTGTACGCGGTTCTGGGACTTCGACATGCATAAAAGCAAGGGCTTAAAGCGCGTCGCCTGAATCCGCTTCAGCGCGACGCGCTTTAAGCAATTCCGGGAAGAGCGCGTGACAGGTTTCCGTGCGGAATTGTGTCAAAACAAATAGATAGAGTGGCTCGTCGTTTCCGTGGAACGATGAACCGATCCAGCCATCGGACAGTCGCCGGAACGCAAAAAGCCCGCCATGCCTTTCGGCATGGCGGGCTTATTTCAAGTAACGGGGACCATGTCCAACGGCCCCGCCGCAGGTCTATGACGCGGCAGCTTTTTGGCGGACCGGAAGCTTCCACCCCGGCCGCGCGAAATGGCAGGTGTAGCCGTTGGGATAGCGCTCGAGATAGTCCTGGTGCTCGGGCTCGGCTTCCCAGAAGGGGCGGGCCGGAGCGAGCTCGGTGACGACCTTGCCGGGCCACAGGCCGGACGCGTCGACGTCGGCGATCGTGTCCTCGGCGATCCGCTTCTGCTCATCGCTGGTGTAGAAAATAGCCGAGCGATAGCTCGCGCCGACATCGTTGCCCTGGCGGTTCCTCGTCGTCGGATCGTGGATCTGGAAGAAGAATTCGAGCAGCGTGCGGAAACTGGTCCTGGCCGGGTCGAAGACGATCTCGATCGCTTCGGCGTGGGTGCCGTGGTTACGGTAGGTGGCGTTGGGAACGTCGCCGCCGCTGTAGCCGACTCGCGTCGAAACAACGCCGGGCAAGCGTCGGACCAGATCCTGCATGCCCCAGAAGCAGCCGCCGGCAAGGACCGCGCGCTCGGTGGAAGAAGCCATGTCACACCTCCTTTGGATTGCTCCATAGATAGGAGCTCTGGCTGGATTCTTCCAGCGGCTCGGGCACTGCTGACGGGGCACGGGGGATAGCCCTTGGCGATGACATCGATGTTTGGGAAACGATCAGGAATCCGGCGTCTGTTTGAACCGCCGCACCACCACCTCAAACACGATGTCCGAGACCTGCTCGACATTATGGCGCGGCAGGTTCGCGCCCTCGAACTCGCCGATGGCGCTGACGATCTCGGCGCCGTCATCGGCGATGATGATGGTGGCGTAGCGTGGCATGCAAACTTCCGCAATTCGATTGAAAGGTTGAGTTCCCGCTGTCCCGCCAGCCTTTCAGGAACCGTGTGCGCCGGCGACTAAAAAAACCCGCCGGGCGGCGGGTCGTTGGCGCAAATCAGCACCATGAACAAAATAGTAGCATGGCTGCCCTCACCGGGCAATAGATATTAGGTAAATTTTCCTATCTCTCTGACCGCGACCTCGGCGAGACGCCACGCACGCCACAGCCATAGATTGAACCGGAAACCCCCGGCCGGGCTAAATTTTGTCGGAACCAACCGTGGCGGGGCGGGTTCCACGCTTAGTCGCAACGCGACAGGCCCTGCAAGAGACGAACCGTCTCGCAACAGAGGAGAAGATCATGCTTACGAGGATTCTTGCAGCTTCGGCCCTGACGATCGGCCTCGCCACGGCGGCGATGGCCCAGACCGCGAACTCGACCGACGGCGCGGGCGGCAGCGGCCAGACCATCACCGCGGATCCGAGGACGCCGGCCACCCCACCGCCTGACTAGGCAGCGCCCGATACCGGGACGACCGGCAGCATCACCGGCGGCGATATGAACTCCAACGCCGACAAGAACTGCTCGAACAGCCCGCAGGGCGCGCAGGGCGACGCCAATAATACCGCGGCCAGCACGGTGCAGCCGAACGTCAACGACAACAATTGCGGCAAGTAAGGTTGTAACTCGTCAAATCGTTTCGTCGCGCAACGGCCGCGGGTTTCCCCGCGGCCGTTGTTTTGTGAACACGCCCGTCACTCGGCCTCAAACCTGCTCAGCCGCTTAAGCATTTCGCGCGGGAACCATGCAGCTTCCCGGCCGTTGCAAGGGGCAAAAGGAGAAACCCATGGCAGACAACGAAAGCACCACCAGCAACGCGGCCAATGGAACCGGCAAGCCGGCAACCAGCGCGGCTCGCACCCGTAGCGCTGCGTCGCGCAGCAGCGCACGCACTTCCAAGGCATCGGACGGCGCCATGAAGAAGCAGATAGCGGAACTGAAGCGCGAGGTGAACCGGCTCAATCGGGCATTGTCCGACCAAGCCGAGGAGGCGAATGGCTGGTACCAGAGCGCGGCCGACCGCGCCTCGAACCTCTACTCCGGCGCCTCCGATCGCGCTTCCAACCTTTATAGCGGCGCGTCGGACCGTGCCTCCCGCGCGGCCAGGCAGTTGCGCAGCCAGGCGCAGAGCGTGTCGGAAACCGTGCAGCAGAACCCCGGCACCTTCTCCACGGCCATGCTGATCGGCGGCCTGGTCGGCGTGCTGGCCGGCATGGCGATCGCCAGAAGCTCCGACCCCGATCCGGACTGGCTTCGCCGCTGGCACCGGTAGGATTTCCGTCCCCGGCCGCACCGGCCGGGGTAGTTCACAGTGGTAAGCGGAGGCTGCCTTGCGGCGGCCGAGCGGAAGGAAGGCCGGGCCGTTTGCGCCGGCCTTTCCCTTTTGCAAGGCCGGGCCCTTTTTCTTTCAAGGTTGTGCCGTCCCTGCCCTGTTGGTGGCCGGTTGTCCCGGGCTGGTCATTAGCCGGGGCTTATGGGATCATTCCGCAAGGGAATCGCGGAGAGCGGCATGGACAGACCTGCCATGGCATCCGTTTTTCGGATGCGGCATGTGCCTGCAAGCATTTCGGGCGTTCGCAGCCTTGGCCGAGGCCAGGCCGATCCGATCTTCCATTCGAGACCGCTCGGCGAGGCGATCCGCTTCATTGCCCGGGCCGAGGGCCAGTACGACCTCAGCGCCGCCGCCATCTCCTATGGCGACCGCCAGACGCCGCCGCTCGGCAACCGCGAGATCAGGCGGCTCTGGAGCGAATATGGCGAGCGGTGGATGGAGGCGTAGTCCGCCCAGGCTTTGCCTCCACCCGGATCGGAAACGGCCCTCATGCGTTCTTGAGACGAGGTCAATGGGAGGAACGCCATGAACGTCGCCAATCTTCAACTCGAAGGCCTGCTGATGGCCGTCGCCGCAATCAATCATGTGCTCGTCAAGAAAGGCGTGTTGAGCGTCGAGGAGATCGACATCGCACTGCGCAAGGCCGAGGCCAGCGAAACCAACGAGGAGCGCTCGGGCGGCATGTCGGCGTCGAGCCGCGACGCCGTCAATTTTCCGATCCGGCTCCTGGAACTCGCCAACCAGTGCCAGCCCGAGGCGGACATCCCGTCCTTCTCGAAACTGGCGCGCATGGTCGGGCAGATGAAGGAGCCGTATAACGACCAGATGTGAGGGGTCGGTGTGGGCGCCGAACGGCGCCGCCCCTCATCCGCCCTCCGGGCACCTTCTCCCCGTAAACGGGGAGAAGGAAAAGGGTCAGGCCCTGCCCGGCCAGCCTTGCTTTAAGGCAAGCACGCTGCCCGGGCCGTGCACCGCGGCGAAGAGCAGGCCGGCGGCGAACGGGAAATGCGACATGAAGGCGCCGAACTCGGCCTGCTCCGCGGCCCAGTGCGACGGGCCGTGGAAGGCGAAGCCGAGAAAGACGACATAGACCGCGCCGATCAGCGCCGCCGGGGTCAGGAAAGCGCCGGTGAGGAAGGCGATCACCAACAGCGTTTCGAGGATCGCCGCGCACCAGGCCAGAAACAGCGGAAACGGGAAGCCGGCGGCGGCGATGTAGCCGGCGGTGGCGCCCATATCCATGACCTTGAAAGCCACCCCCATCGCGAACATGGCGGCGAAGATCAGCCGGGCGATGAGAATGGCAACGGTCTGCCAGGTCGATTGCGCTTCCACGATGATCCCTCCGGATTGTTTCTGTTGATGCTCCAAGGACGGGCGGAGGGATGCGGTTCCGACAAGGGGTCGGAAAAATTGTTTGGCCGGAGGTGCGACGCCCTTTCCTTCTCCCCTTGTGGGAGAAGGTGGATCGGCGCGTAGCGCCGAGACGGATGAGGGGTGTTCCAGCGGAGTGAGACGCTGGTTTTCCCTGGAACACCCCTCATCCGTCGCCTCCGGCGACACCTTCTCCCACAAGGGGAGAAGGGGAAGCTCGGCCCCTCACCCCGCCTTGGCTTGCGGCGGATGGCTGATCGAATCCCGCACGGTGCCGTACTCGGCGCCCCAGCGGTCGGTCATGTCGCAGCGAATGTCCCAGAGATCGGGGAAGAAGCGGTGGCGGGCGCCGCCTTCGAGGATCTCCACCGGCCTGCCTTTCAGCGACTTCGCGCCCAGGCCGATCGAGCGGTGGATGAGATAAAGGTGGTTGGCGCGGAATTTCTGGAACAGCTCGTCGAACTCGATCAGCGCCTCGGCCACGACATAGGAATCGCCGTGGTCGTAGTGTTCGTCATAGATATCCGCCACGGTCAGCCCGCGGCCGTCGAGATAGGCATGCTTGAAGGCCCGCCAAAGATCCGGCGGCAGGCGCAGCAACAGCTTGAAGCCCGGCGATTCCTGGCCGCTGCCATTGCCGAGCTGCAGGCGGATCTGCTGGTATTCCTTCGGCGACATGGTTTCCAGGAGATCGAGCTGCGCTGTCATCATGCGCATCAGCCGGTGCACGCGGCCCATCAGCGTGACGATGCGGTGCGTGTCTTGCATTTCCAGGTAATCGAGCACGTCGACCAGCGTATAGGCGATGAGCTTCATCCAGAGCTCCTCGACCTGATGCACGATCTGGAACTGCAACTCGTCGGCATTGACCATCTCGGAGAGCGGCTTCTGGCAGGCGAGCAGCCGATCGCATTTCAGATAGACGCCGTAGTCGCGCATTTCGGGCGCCTCGATACGGGCGTGATAGTCGGTCTTGTCCATGGCTCATCTCCTCGCGGGCAGGTTCCCGATCTCGCGACAAGGATAGCGCTTTTGGCTTGAACATTGTTTCTTTCTGTTATCCAAATGACATAAAATGAAGGACGATCATCGATCTTTTTGCCGATATGGAGAACGGAACATGCTGGATGCTCTCGACCGCAGAATAGTTGCCGCGCTCGAGCGCGATGCGCGGGTCTCCTTCGCCGAGCTGGCCGCGGAAGTCGGCTTGAGCAAGACGCCGTGCTGGAAGCGGGTGAAGGCGCTGGAGGACGCCGGAATCATCCGTGGATATTCGACCCGCATCGACCCGGCCAGGATCGGTTTCGGCATCGAGGCCTTTATCCAGGTGTCGATCGACTTCGAGGTGTCGGACGCCTTCGAGGCGGCGGTGAAGAAGCATCCGCTGATCCGCCGCTGCTATGCCACCACCGGCGAAGCCGATTATCTCCTGCAGATCGTCACCGTCGACATGATGGCGCTTGACCGCATGCTGCGCGAGGAGCTCAGCCGCTTGCCCGGCGTGCGCCGCACTGTGACGTCGATGGCCATGCGCGAGATCAAGGGCGACATTTCCTTTGCCGAGGCGGCGGGGCGTGCGCTGCGTGGGTAGGTGTGCACGCCAAGGCCAAGCACGGTGTCGATTTCGCGCTCGCAGCTGAATTTGATTTCGCGAACGCTGTCATATTCATCCACGACAGCAAAATCTATGGCGAGGAACGTCTGCTCGCCACCGGCATTATCGCCCTGTCCGTCTGTGTGATGGTTTATGTCGAGCGCGACGAAAATATCCGGTCATCTCGCTGCGCAAGGCCACGAGGAAGGAGATCGCGAACTATGTCGAAAGCCTCTAGCCGCGCTACGATTGTACGCCGCGAGGCAACTCCGCCGACGCGCACCCGCGAAGAGGCGCGCGCCATGGCCCGGGCCGCGCTTGCGCGTATGTCCGACGACGAGGATGTGGCGATCGCGGCTGCGGCGCTTGCCGACCCGGACGCCCAGCCGCTCGCACTTCTGAAACTACGCCGCAAACCCGGCCGGCCGCGCGCCGAAGTCAAGAAAATAGCCGTCTCACTGAAGCTCGATCCCGACGTGGTCAGTGCTTACCGTGCAAAAGGGCCGGGCTGGCAGACGCGAATGAATGACGACCTGCGCAAGGCGGCGAAGCTGAAGCGCTCCCTTCGCTGAACTGCGATCAAGTCCGGTCGGACTGACGGGCCTGTTGAGCCGGGTCCGCATCAGCGGGCTCGGCCACCCGCGCCGCCTCTTCCTTCTCCGCATCGGCCTTGCGCTTGGGGCACTCCTCGAAATCGTGGTCGCGGCCGCCGCAATAGGAGCAGCATTTGGCGGGAGCGTCGGGGCGGAGCATCGAGGCCATTCCCAAGAATGCACGAAAACGTTTCCGGTTGCAGCAATTGCGTGAAGACACCGCAATCGCCGTTCAGCCCCATGCCCCGATATCAAAGTCAAAGGAGCTCGCCGCTTGCACGGCGGGCTCCCGGTCTTTCACCGCTTACGCATGCGCGTGCGGGTGGCGAACGTCCCAGACGGCCCAGGCCGACGCCGCGATCACGAGCACGCCGAGGATGACGTGCGTGAGCATTACGTTCCTGTCAGCCGCGAAGTGCAGCAGCCAGGGCGAGACGATCAGCCAAAGCCCGAGGACGAGATTTACCCATTCCTCCCATTCGGCGAACATCGAAAGCGTCGCCAAGGCCAGAGCGCCGAGCAGAACGCCGACAATCCAGGCGTTCCACGCGGGCACCATTGCCGCGGTGAATCCGATGACCCAGGGAGAGATGAACAGGCATATCGCGAGAACCAGGGTGACCCAGTCCTTGCTCTTCCGTTCTTCCATCAGTTTGCTTGCCATGACAACCTCCATCGATGAAGCTTGACCAAAGCAACTGCATTTGGCGTGCAATCAGGCACGCTCTGTTACTTGATGTAATACATTTTTACGGGCCTGCAAGGGAGGAGCCGGCCGCGCGGGCGCCTTACCCATTGAAATCGCTTCCGTCCTCGGCGCCGAGCTGCGGCACGACGATTGCCTCGAGCGGCGCGTCGAGCGCCCATTTCACGCTGCCGGGCGAGCGTTCAAGGCTGGACGAACCGCTCAGCGACTGCGGCGCCACCCGCTGCAGCACCACTGTGCCAAAACCCTTGCGCTCGCCAAAACCCTTGCCCTCGCTCTGTTGAGCTCCGACGGCCGGCGCACTGGATGTCTCGTGCCAGAGAAGACGAAAGCGCCGCTGCGCGTCCGGGCCGGCCTCGACCTTCCAGGTGATTTCGACACGGCCACCCTCGGCCCCCAGCGCGCCATACTTGGAGGAGTTGGTGCCGAGCTCATGGAATGCCATGCCGAGATTCTGCACGGCATTCGACTGCAGCGTCAGCAGCGGCCCGGAAAGCGAGATGCGCTCCTCATGGCCGAAGGGCTTCAAATGCTCCTGGACGAGATCGAACAGGCTGGCGCCGGCCCATTCCGAGGTGACCAGAAGGTCGTGCGAGCGTGACAGCGCCATGATACGGGCGCGGATCAGTTCCTCGAACTCGCCGGGGTCGGTCGAGCGCTTGCTGGTTTCCCTGACCATCGACAGGATCACCGCGAACTGGTTCTTCACGCGGTGGTTGACCTCGCGCATCAAGAGCCGGATGCGGCGCTCGCTTTCCTTGGCGGCGCTGATGTCGCGGGCGATCTTGGAGGCGCCGACGATCTCGCCGGCGCTGTTCTTGATCGGCGATATGGTCAGCGAAACGGCGATCAGCGATCCGTCCTTGCGCCTTCGGGCGGTCTCGAAGCTGGGGATTCGCTCCCCCGCGCGGATCTTGGCGATGATCTCAACTTCCTCGTTCTGCATATGCTCGGGGATCAGCATCAGGATCGGCTGGCCGATGGCCTCCTCGGCGCTGTAGCCAAACATGCGCTCGGCCGCGCGGTTCCAATCGGTGATGATGCTGTTCAGATCCTTGCCGATGATGGCGTCATAGGAAGAATCGACGATTGCCGCGAGGCGCGCGTCGGCATTCGCGTTCTGTCGAAAGGTCCCCCCGGAACTGGCCATGGACATTAGTTAGGGCCGGCGCAAATCAGGGCAACATGTCGAGGGTCGTATCGCATCTGCTTACGGCTTCGAATTGCTGGAGCCATCGCCGGCCTTCTTGTCCGGCGATATGATGCCGAAATCCTGTGACTTAACGCCAGCGCCGGCGGTTAGAAAGCCATCCGACGCAAGCCCGCGGCGCAACAGTTCGCGCACCGCGGCCGAGCGGCTCGGCATTCGCCTCTCGAAACGCCAGTTTTCCAATGCCCCCAACTCCTCGTCGGTAAGCATGATCTGCAGCCTTTGCGGCCTTTCCAGCTCAGCCACGCCCCGCCTCCCTCAGACAACCAGCGCCACGAATGAGTAAGTGTCTCAATATGAGTAAAAGTAGGGTTTACCTCATAGGGCGTCAAGAATGCTTAACCTCTGAAAGGTGGCTCAAGCTAACGATACCAAGGATATCTCGAAACTACATATGTCGTGCTATGCTAACTCATTGATTTATTTAAGTCTTTTAACATTTGTGTGTTGTCATTCGCAAATCCTGGGCGCATGGTGGCTGGCAGAGGGACAACCTCCAAGAAAGGAGGCATTTCCAATGTTACGAGGATTTTCCAATCGGCTGCGCGATGATGCCCACTGCAAGGTCCAGGAGGCACTGCGGATCAACGGCATCATCAACATCATTAGACTGTCGGAAGAGATCAGGCTCAAGAACCTTGCCGAGAATATCGCCCGCGAGGACATTGAAAACCTGGTGATGGAGGTTTCGCAGCTCTACGGGGCTCCCATCGAGTTCGACGATCATGCCCTGACGGCGCTCGACCTGCCCGAGGTCCTGGGCCCCGACAACCGCAACGATCTCGAAAAGGCGCTGCGGCAACGCTCGACGCCCGACGCGCCGGTCGATCTGCTGCAACTCGAAAAATAGCCGGCGCCGCCGACGGTTTTGCCTCAAAGCGGATGTGGGTCTCGAAAAGACCGGTCAGCCCCTGGCGGCCAGTTCGCCCAGAATGCCGAGCCCGGTCTCATACCGGTTCGGATCGACACCAGCCTGGTGCGCCTGCCAGAGATTGTCGCGCAGATCGGCTATCTTCACCGGCAATGCAACCTCGTTCGATGCGGCGCGGCAGAGGAAGCCCTCCTCACTCTCGTCCATCCGCCTCGTCAGCGCGTCGACCGCCGCCACCACCACCACGCCGAAGCCGGCGCCATGCAGGCGGTCGAGGCTCCAGCCCTCGCCTTTCTCGACAACATCATGCAGGTAGGCGACGGTCTTTTCGTCCAGCGTTTCGACCGAATCGGCGACACGTCTCAGATGCTCGATGTAGGGCCGCCCCGTCTTGTCCTTCTGGCCGCGATGGGCATCAGCTGCAATCTGTGCTGCTTTGTGAAGCATGATCCCTTCCGATCTCGTCACAATAGAGCCCGCCCCGGCGAGGGACGGCCGAGGCGGGCTTGCTCGGGGTTGAACCCGGTCTGACGGCGCGCCCTTCGCGGGGGAGCGGGGCTGCGCGCCATTCCTGCTTTCAAGAACACCGGCACTAGGAGAATGTTCCCGTCGCTCCGGGATTATTGAGGACGCAGCGCTGACAGGTGCAGCTAAAAAGAAGCCCGGCCGCATGAAGCCTCGCCAGGCCGTCGGGCCTAGGGCAATTCCAGGAAGAGTGTGAGCGGTTTTCCGTCGGGAATTGCGCCAAAACAAGGAGGTAGGGCGGTTCGCCGTTTCCGTGAAACGGTGAAACGCATTAGCGACCGACATCGCCCGCCGGAGAAAAGCTTTTGGCAGGAACCTCGCGACCGCGTTGCCGTTAGCCCTGCGTATCCAAACAGGAGGTCCGGCAATGGATTGGAACCGCGTCGAAGGCAATTGGAAGCAGATGAAGGGCAAGGTCAAGGAACAGTGGGGCAAGCTTACCGACGACGACCTTGACCGCATCGCGGGCAAACGCGACCAGCTCGAAGGCAAGATCCAGGAACGCTACGGGTTAGAGAAGGATCGGGTGCGCCGCGACATCGACGACTGGTACAGCATGCAAGGCTGGTAGCGATCGCTCCCGAAACGAAGGGCGTTGCCGCGCGGCAGCGCCCGTTTTCGTGAGCCGGTCAAGCCCGCTCAAGGTGGCCGCGTATCTCCCTCTCGATCCGCCGATCGAGCGGCGTGGGCGGCTCGGCCGGCATGCCATGGCCGAGCTCCGCCAGCGCCTCGGCGTCGCGGCGGAATTTTGCGAGCGACACCGTGCGGCCCTGCTCCAGCCAGCCGGCGGCATGGAGGATGAAATGCGCGCCCGAGGCCAGCGCCGCCGAAACCACCCTGCCCCCTTCGGCGCCGGATTGCGCATCGTCGATCTTGGCTGAGGTGATGGCGCCGTCGCCCCGCACCGGCACACCGAGCCGCCTGCCGAGCCCGGCGGCGTAGAACTGGACGAGCTGCGAGGCCGGATCGCCGAAGTTCGGAAGCATCCGGCGCATGTCGAACGGATAACCAAGGATACCCATCACTACCGGCGCGCCCGGACGCCAGAGCTGCGCCAGCGCAAGGCCGGCCAGCACCTCGGCATAACCCTGGATAAGCGCGCCGGCCACGGTGACGGGCGCCGTCGCGCCCATCATCATGTAGGACGAGACCATGCTCGCCTCGCCCTTCAGCGCGATCGCCCGCAGGCACTTCAACGGGTTCGGCCAATAGGTGAGCGGCGGCGTGGCGTTGATCAGGTGGACGAGATTGCATTCGCCGGCAAGAGCCGGCCTGCCGACCGCGGCGGCGGTCAGGTCGATCACCGCCCCGGCGGCGGCCGGCGAAGCGATGCTGCCCATGAACGGTTTGTCGGAATGGATGAGATGCGCAAGCAGCATCTCGAGCGGTCGCCCGTCGTCGGCGACGTCCTCCATGACGCAGATCATCTGCCCTGTGTTGGACAAGCCAGGGGCGGCATGCGCGGCGGCGACGAGCTCGGCATAAATCTGCCGGCTGCCGGCCACTCTCGTTGCGTCGTCGAGCACGACATTGGGCGCGCCGTAGATCGGCGCGAAGACCGGCGCCGCGCCCGCGCCGACCGTCGTGTCCCGCGCCGGGTTCCTGCCGCGCAGCAGGAATTTCGCCGGCGCATGCCGGCGCACGATGCGGCGCAATTCAGCCCCGTCCAGCCGCACGATATCGCCGGCTGCCAAGCCACCCGCCTGCTTCAGCATGTCGAGGGTTTCCGGATCGTCCAGGAAGCGGATGCCGGTTTCTTCGAGCACCCTGTCGGCCGCCTTCTCGATCGCCTCCAGCCCGGCCTCGTCGCGCTCGGGGCTATAGCCCGAGGCGATGAAGTCCGCCACCTCGCGATGTTCAGGAGCTGATGAAGCCGACATGCAATCCCTCGGCCGGCGCAACAGGTTCGATGGCGCCGGCATGTCGGATTATCCGGATTTGGCTTGCCGTCGCGACGCTCCTGGCGCGCCACCTTACGTCGCTTCCAGAAAGGAACGGCATGGCTCCTGTCTATGGAGATCTTCCGACGGCCGTCGCCATGACGGACCTCTAGGATGGCGCACCTCAATTGCGGGTTGATTTTGCTTTTTCGGTCAGGCGCTCCTCACTATCGGCCTTGAAGTGAAAAGCCTGGCAGTAGTCGTCGATGGCCGGAGTGAGAAGGGTCAGGTCCTCGGGGTCGAGAATAGGGAAAAGCCATCGCTCTCCTCCCTCTGAAATGGGCGAAAGCGTGCCCTTCTCTTCCAAGCGCCCACTTGCCTTGTCTGCTGCAGACGACATCGAGAGGCCAGCTCCGGTAACAAATCACGATTGCGCGCCGGAACAAGTCCAAGCGCATCCTGTTTCGCAGTGGTCAGGATGTGCGTGAAAAAATGGCCCAGGATCGACGTCGTAAGGAAGTGCTTGCCGGTTTGCTGAGACGGCATTTTTCCAATGAGACGATGAGGCGGCATTTACGCACGTGGCCGCTTTTCCGGATAGACGGTCAACTTTCCGAGCGCCTTCGAAGCCTACTCGACAAGCTGGCGCGAAAGAACGGCCGAGGCGGTCCTCCCAACGATCGCAAAAATCATTGACAGCCTGGCTCAAGCCGATCGCCAAGAGAGGGTGGGAAGTTCCGTTAAGACTTCGGTCCGGGGCACGCGAGACGGTGGGCCTATGCCCGGAACGTAAGTCATTCGCTCCCGTTGGTCGAAGGCGAGAGGCGCAACAAGCAGCGCATCGTCGTCAACAGATAACTTCGAAATGGACTCCGCCGAAGACGGCGCGAGCGTGCTCCGATATTGAGAGAGAAGACACGAACAACATCATCCGGCTCGTGGGAGCAATCGTCATTGTCCTTGCCATACTCAGCTTCCTCGGCTTCCGGTGACGCCCGAAACATCCAGCTGGACGGCCGCCGCTCTTGCGGCCTGCCAGAAGTAGCGGGCGGCGCTGGCTCTTCGCCCCGGCGCCCGGCGTTCTGTCACACCATGCGTTGAGAACCGAGATGGCGAAGGGATCGAAGCGCGACCGGCTCGCCCGATGGGCATTGGCCATCCCCAGGCATGAGCTCGAATTCATCATGAAGATCGGCAAGATCAGCCGGCCGGCAGCAATTGCCTTGATCGACAGATATGACGGCGACCGCTCAGAGGTCTACGCGGATCTGGCCCGACAGAGGGCGGCAAAATTGAAAGGTTGGGCGGACTAGCCGCTCACTTGCCAGCCGCCTTCCTCTTGGCTTTCTTCGGCACTTCCTCCACCGGCTCGCGCGCCAGCCTCGCGGCTCGAAGCCGGGCGGTCTTCGCGATCCTGGCCGCCGCGTCGCTGTCGATAATCGCGCGCGCGGTTTTCGTGGTGGCCTCGTTCTTGGCGTCGCCTTTCGGCTTGAACACATTCGTATCAGCCATCTGCTACCTCGCTATGCAAAATGAAAAAGGCCGGGCGAGCCCGACCTTCCCTCAAAACCTCGGCACCAATGCCGGTACATCCGTGGTCAAAGGCGCCGACGCATGGTTTAGGCGGCCTGGAGGTTCTCCGCGGCGCTCTTGCCGCTGCGGGCATCCTTGACGACGTCAAAGCTGACCTTCTGGCCTTCCACGAGAGAACGCAACCCTGCGCGCTCCACAGCGGAAATGTGAACGAACACGTCCGGCTGGCCATTACCTTGCTCGATGAAGCCAAAACCCTTGGTGGCGTTGAAAAACTTCACTGTTCCAGTAATCATAACGATTTCCTTTCAAATCGACACAAGTCACCGCCGCTTGGCGGAACGCCAAACGTCACGGTTTTCGAAATTGAGAGGGAAGATCGTCAGGGCGCAAAGCGCTGAAACAACGTTCGTTCAACAAGATCGACGTTCGTAGATATAGCGTCAAATTTGGTTCACGACAAGACGGCCTGGATATATTTGCGAAACAGGCCTTTCCCGGCAATCGAGAAAATCGCGTTGTCGCACGGCCGAGGGTGCCGATGCGCTGTTCCCGGCATCTTCTAACCCAGAAGGTTGTGGGCCGCGGAAGCTGGATGACCCAGTCGCCGAAAACGCTGCCCGGCTAAACAAATGTTGATGAGGGTCGGTGCCCGCGATGCCAAGGTGACGGTCACCGTGGAACCGATGTCACATCCGCCGGTTACCTCATGTCTTTATTAGCCATTGCTTATTTCATGCAGAACAGCCGCCCCTGGCCTATCGCGCCAACTATACCGATCGTCGCTGGCGCCTCGATGGCCGCTCCCTTCCCGCTCGGGCAGACCTGGAAAGGCCGGCCATGACCGAAGTCGGTTCGCAAATCGAGAAAGAACAAAGCAACACGCTGGCGAAGGGCCCGTTCCAACGGTTCCTGCGCATGATCGGGCCGGGCTTCATCACCGGCGCGTCTGATGACGATCCGTCCGGCATCGGAACTTACAGTCAGGCCGGCGCCCAACTCGGTTTCAACATCGGCTGGGTCATGCTGTTCACCTTCCCGCTGATGGCGGCGATCCAGGAGATCTCCGCCCGCATCGGCCGCACCACGGGCAAGGGTATTTCCGGCAACCTCAGCCGGCACTATCCGGCGTCGCTGCTTTACCTTGTGGTGATGTTCCTGTTTGTCGCCAACGTCATCAACATCGGCGCCGATCTCAGCGCCATGGCGGACGCGGTGAAACTGCTCATCGGCGGGCCGAGCCCGCTCTATGTGATCGCTTTCGCGATCATCTGTATCTGCGCGATCGTCTTCCTCGACTACACAAGCTACGTGAAAGTCCTCAAATGGACCACGCTGAGCCTGTTCGCCTACGTCGTTGCGATGTTCGCCGCGAATGTGCCCTGGGCCGATGCGGCCAAAGGGCTGTTCATTCCGCATATTGAATGGAGCGGCACTTTCTTCATCACGCTGCTCGCGATCCTCGGCACGACGATCTCGCCCTATCTGTTCTTCTGGCAAGCCTCGCAGGAAGTCGAAGAGGAAGAACTCAAGCCAGCCGCCAAGCCGCTGCGGTGGGCTCCATGGCAAGCCTCCAGGGCATTCCGGCGGATACGCGCCGACACGCTGGTTGGAATGGCCTTTTCGAATTTGATCGCCATCGCGATCGTCTTCACCACGGCCGCCACACTCCACAAAGCAGGGGTGACGGACATTGCTTCGGCCACCGACGCGGCAAAGGCGCTGGAACCGGCGGCTGGAAAATTCGCCTTCATCATCTTCTCGGCGGGAATCATCGGCACCGGACTTCTGGCGGTTCCGGTGCTGGCGGGCTCAGCGGCTTTCGCCGTCGGCGAGGCGATGCGCTGGCCGGTCGGCCTTCAGCGCAAGCCGAAGGAAGCGGTGGCGTTTTACGCAACGCTTGCCGCCGCGACCGCCCTTGGGACTGGGATCATGTTCACCCCGATCGACCCGATCAAGGCGCTTTACTGGAGCGCCGTGATCAACGGCGTTTGCGCTGTCCCGGTCATGGTCATCATGATGCTGATGGCCGGTCGCAAGGACATTATGGGGGAATTCCCAGTCAAAGGCTGGCTGCGCGCCCTCGGCTGGCTGTCGACATCGACGATGGCGGTTTCGTCGATCGCCCTCATCGCGCAGTGGTTTGTGTAGGCGGCGTCAAATCGAGCGGCCTTTGAAGTATATCCGCCGGCGCCTTGACGATATCCCACGGAGTCATCCCGTCGCCCGGCGACAACCCTCGCTCAAAACCCGGCTTCATGCGACGCAATGCTTGAAGCATGTATTTCGGCCCGGCGCGTTGACAATAAAAAACGGCGGCCGAAACAGCCGCCGTTCCTTGTCGATCGACCGGCGTCAGTTTGCGCCGCCGAGTTCCTTCGTCATCTTGCAGAAATTGTCGTGCTTCTTGGCGATGGCATTGTCGCCGCAGTCCTTCTTGATCGACGTACGGTCTGTTTCGGACATGGCCATCCATGCCTTCTTGAAAGCGTCGCCGGATCTCATCGTCTTCATCCCGGCGTCGGTGAAGAAGGGCGCCATCTTTTGCGGATCGTCCAATGCCGAGGTGCCTGTGGTGCCGCCGGCCATGGCTGCGCCGGTGGCCAGTGAAAACGCGATCGCGCTCATGCAAAGCATTTTGGTATTCATTTGCCTGCTCCCTGCCGAGGTTGGAAATAACTGCTTGTGAGAAGCGCGCGTCTTGGCAAAAAGTTCCAAGCGAAAGGAAATATGACGCCCGACGTTGCCGCTTGGCGACGGCCATCGGTCGGCAAGGGACGGTCGGGAACATTCGCGCCACTGCGAGGTTCTCTTGCCAAACCTTACTGCGATCGAGCTTGGCCATGGCGGACTATCTGAGACTCCCGGCAACCTGCCGCAATCTGTTTCGTGTGATCGTTGAAACGCCGCGCGGGTCCGCGGCAAAGCTGGCCTATGAGCCGAAGACCGGCGTGTTTGAATATTCTCGGCCTCTTCCTGTCGGGAACACCTATCCCTACGATTGGGGTTTCGTACCTTCGACGTTGGGCGATGACGGCGATCCGCTGGACGGCCTGGTCATTCACCAGGCGGCTGCGGCGCCGGGCGTCGTCATCAAGTGCGACCTACTGGGCGCACTGAGGGTTAAGCAGCATGATCCCGACGGCACGAAGGTTCGCAACGACAGGTATATCTTTTGCCCTCACAAAGAAGACGCGCCGGATGAGCCCGTGGCTGCCGCCGATGTCCCACAGGACCTTCGCCGGGAAATAGAACAATTCTTCCTTTCGTCGGTGCTGGGTACCGGCAAGAAAATCAAGCTGAAGGGCTGGCAGAACGCTGCCGAGGCCAAGCTTTCGCTGACGAAGGGGATGAAATCCTTCAAGCGAAAATTCGCCGGCTAGTGAATGGCGGATGCCTGTCTCCAGCCTCATTCCTCCAAACGCCGTGCATATCTGTGTCGACATGCAGCGCATGTTCATGCCTCCCGGGCCGTGGGCGGTCGGGTGAGGATGTCGACCCCATTGCCGTCAGCGGAGGCGAGGCCGACATGTGCGTTCTGGCGACGCTCCTTGGAGCTATCGATTTCGGCTTTCGGACGGTCTCCGCCGAGGATGCGATTTGCGGCACCTCCGACGAAGCCTATGACAGTATCGTGAGGCTGTTCACCAAAAGATATTCGCACCATGTCGAGGTCGCTCCAGTGGACGAAATTCTGGAGTTCTGGGCCTAAAGCGCGTCGCGCAGAACCGGATTCAGGCGACGCGCTTTAACTCTTTGTTTTGATGCATGTCGTTGTCCCAGAACCGCTGCACACTTCTGGGCGACATGCATTAGTCGAAGCGCCGGAAGATCAGCGCGGACCTCGTCAATAACAAATGATCTTTCTGGGCCCTAACCGGCAAAAAATCTGTTCGGAACAACTTGCGGGCGGCCGTGTTGACAACGATCCAACCCCACCAGGAGATGCGAACATGGCGACGACGAAGGCGGCCTCGAAGAAAGGCCTCAACGAACTTTTCCACGACACGCTGAAAGACATCTATTTCGCTGAGAAGAAGATCCTCGCCACGCTGCCCAAGATGGCAAAGGCCGCGCAGAGCGGTGACCTGAAAACGGCCTTCGAGAAGCATCGCGTCCAGACCGAGGAGCATGTCGCGCGGCTCGAAGAAGTGTTCGAGGTGATCGACAAGAAGCCCGTCGGCAAGACCTGCGCCGCCATCATGGGCATCACCGAGGAAGGCGCCGAGATCATGGAGGAGTACAAGGGCTCGCCCTCGCTCGACGCCGGCCTGCTGGCCGCGGCCCAGGCGGTCGAGCATTATGAAATCTCACGCTACGGCACGCTTCGGACATGGGCTTCCGAACTCGGCTTGACCGAGGCGGTCAACCTGCTCGACAAGACATTGGGCGAGGAAAAGGAAACGGACGCGGCGCTCACCGAGCTTGCCGAATCCGCCGTCAATGTAGCGGCCGAGGCCGCATAGCGGCGATCAGCGGACGGCTGGATCTTCCCTCGATCCGGCATCCGCCGAGCCTTGGCAGTTTGCCGGGCTCGTTGCTGCCATCCCCCCGAGTCCCATCCCATGGAAAAGGCGTTCAATCGCATGGCGGCGGCCGTCGCTCATGCCACCGGCAGGCCGTGGGCTTTCGCCCTTTGCCTGGGCTCGGTTCTGCTCTGGGGAGCAACCGGCCCGATCTTCGATTATTCGGAGACCTGGCAGCTCGTCATCAACACCGGCACCACGATCGTCACCTTCCTGATGGTGTTTCTGATCCAGAACACGCAGAACCGCGACGGCGCGGCGATCCAGGCCAAGCTCGACGAACTGATCCGCTCGGGCCATGCCAAGAACGATTTCATCGGCATCGAGCATCTCACCGAGGCCGAGGTCGAGGCGTTCCGCGCCCGCTGCGCGGCAGCCAAGACGAGAAACGCGGCCAACGCCTGAGCCGCGGTTCACCAGCCATCCGGAGGGACACCGCGCGAATGGAACCTCGGTCAGGATTGATTGTTCAAATCTCGAAGGCGGACCAGCATGACCAGATCGTCGCTTCATCTGCTCAAGGGCACAGGCTATCTGATCTCCACGGTGAGCGTGACCCTGCTGGCGATCGTCAGCTGGGACAGCGCATCGAAAAGTCCTTTGCTGACGGCCTGTCTGCTCGGCGGAGCCGCCACCTCGATCATCGGCATGTTCTGCCGCTGGCTCTCCTACGAAATCGAGAAACGGCGGGAAGAGCGGTAGGGCGCCAAGCTCGGCGAAGCCGTCGCACGGCGCTTGCTGACGGAAGCGGGGGCGTGCCCCGGTCAGCGGGTAGTGTGTCAGTTTGAAATTTTGCCGCTAGGCCAAGCTGGCATGTCTCAGACGCTCTTCCGGTCGATAGAAGACCTTTTGCGAGAAGATGGACGCCGTTGCACCGAAGCCGGGCAAGCGCGGCCCCTTACAAGAGGGCAGACTAGATCGCGGCTTGGCTAGAATCCAAGCGGCGCCGTATATCCTCCGGTGCCGTTACGCCTTCGTTGAACAGGCCCATGATGCGCGCTGCCAGAAGTTTGCGCGCTTCGTCGTCTCCAGAGATGCCCATCTCTTTCGCGTATTGTTCCAAGAGCTTTCCGAGCGCGGCCAGTTGTTCGGGGTCGGCAACGCCCCATAGAGTCCTCAACATATCGCAGTGCCTCTCATAGAGTGGGCGAAAGCTTGATGAACTCTTCCAAGCGTCCGTAGCCGTTGCAGATCGGACGACCCCGCAACGATACGCCTGAATTGTGTCACCTACGAGTCAATTCGCCGATAGGAACAGAAGTCGGATAGGCCCGTTTGGCTTGAAAGGGGCAGCTCCAATGGCCAACAAAGAGCATGGCCCACCCAGCGGGACTGACGAGGAGTATTTCGTTCGACGCCTGCTGGACGAGACAGGCATAACCGAAGCGCAGGCTCGCGAGCTCATCGCCTTGCTCGGCTACGAGTGGACCTCTCTTCTGAGAGAGGCTCACATCCTCGTCGCCAAAAAAAACTAAGCTCAAATTCCAAACTGAGACACAACCGGTCGGCGTTATCCATTGACAATAAACGCCCGCCGGCGAAGCCAGCGGGCGCGTTTGACGATGCATGCCGAAGGCAGCCGAGGTTTCGTCAGCCGCGAACGAAAAGCGCCTCGTCTTCGTCGCGCTGTCTGCCGCCTAGCGCTCCGGCAACGCTGGCAATGAAAGCCCCCACGATCATCGACAGGGCGCCGACGAGCGCGAAGGTGGCACTTGCCTTCCTGGCCGTGTCGGCGGCCGCCTTGGCCTTGTTCTTGGCGTCTTCGATGCCGGCAAGAACGGTATCGACGCGCTTGGCGGCGTCGGCCTGTGAAAGCCCGGTGCGGGAGGCTACCAGCTTCGCAAGATAGGCTTTGTCGTCGGCCGACACTTCGCCCTTGGCGGCGCTCGCCACCAGGATGCGCGTTGCCTGCGTCGTCGTGCCGGCATCATTCTGGCCAGCCGGGGCGACGGCGCCGCTGTCGGCGGGGCGGAAGAGTTGATCGACGAAATAGCCCAGGCCGTTGCTGTCGGTTGCGCCGCCGGCGCCATTCGCGGCCGCCGACGAAGCACCCGCGGCCGCGCCGGCAGCGACGTTGGACGCCGCTTGCACGCCCGCGCCGATGGTTGCGGACAAGGCGGAACCGAACACGCCGGCAACCAGCAGCGTTGCCAGCGCCCAGGCCAAGAAGCCGTGCGCGGTATCGCGGAAGTAGACTTCGTTGTCATGAATACCAACCCATTTCGTCCGCAGCCGGCCGGTCAAATAGCCGCCCAGCCCGGCCGAAAGCCATTGCACGACGATCAGCCAGACGGCGGCCGAAACCGCGAAAGTGGTGGCCGAAGCGCTGGCGCCGGTCCAGGGCGAAACCATGGTTAGCCCCAGCCCGGAGCCGATCAGCATCAGGACCACCGTCAGCGTCGCCGCGGCGAAGGCGCCGGCGATGATCGGCCCCCAGCTCACGGCGGAAGACGAAGATTCAGCAGCGCCGGAAAGTTCGACGTCAGTTACTGCGGGATTCATCACACATCTCCTACCGCGCGAACAGCATAAGCAGGATGATGATCGGGATTGGAACTCCGAGCAGCCAAAGCAATATACCGCGTCCCATAGTAACCTCCTGTTGTTTTCGAGACGAAATACCAATTCGCAGAACTGGCTTTCGTTCCAGAGGTTTAGTGATGAAGATCGAGGGCTGCCTGCGGCTTTGGAGCCTGCTGATTTCTTGCGGGAATCTACCTCGATGGATGCTTCAGCCTCTTGGGCGCAAGACCCGCGTGACCAGCAGCGTGATCAGGCTGGAGATGACAATCCATATGCCGATCTCGCCGGCGAATGCCGGTGGCCGAGGCGCCGCCGTGCCAGCACCGCCAGCGTTAGCCGGCATTGTCGCCTCGGGTTTGGCTGCCTGCCTGGCGTGGGGCGACGCAGCCCGCTCGTTAGCGTCCGCCACGACCGCCGCGAGGTCGCGCCGGCTGCCTCGCCGCACCGAATAGGCGCGCGTGATCTCGGCGCCGAAGAGAAAAATCTGTGCCGAATAATAGACCCAGACCAGCACCACCATCAGCGCGCCGGCCGCGCCATAGGAGGTGGCGATGGCGCTGGTGCCGATGTACCAACCGATCAGCGACTTGCCGATGGTGAACAGCAGCGCCGTGACCACCGCTCCGATCCCGACATCGCGCCATTTGAGCCTGCGGTCCGGCAGGACTTTGTAGATCGCGGCGAAGAGCAACGCGATCAGCACGAAGGAGACGACCGTGTTGACAGAGCTGACGATGAATTCTCCAAACGGCAGGCTGCGGTTGATCAACTCGCCGAGCGCGGCGATCGCCGTGCTCGCCGCGAGCGACACCAGGAGCAGGAAGCCGAGCGCGGCCACGAGACCGAGGCTCGCCGCCCTCGCCCGCACCAGCCGCGACAGCGACACGCCGTCGGGTTTCACCTTCCAGATCTTATTGAGCGACTGCTGCATCTCGCCGAAGACGCCGGACGCGGTGACGAAGAGCGTCACCAGCCCGATGAGGGTTGCCAAAGTGCCCGACCAGCGGTGCGAAGCGGTTTCGATCGTGGCCTTCAGCAGATCGGCGCTCTGCGAACCCATGACGCCGGATATCTCGGCCGACAGCGCCAGCTGGGCGGCATCGTTGCCGATGACGATGCCGGCGATCGCGACAACGATCAGCAGGATCGGCGCCAGCGAAGTGGTGGCGTAAAAGGCCATCGCTGCGCCGTGGCTCAGCGCATTGTCGTTGATATAGCCGGTGACGCTCTCCTTCAGCAGTATCCAGCCTTCGTCGACCCAGCCGGGCATCTTCGCTTCACCTATTTTGGACGCGGATCCTCGAGCCCGGCGCCGATGGCGGGGAACCCCCCTGCCCGCCGTTTCTCGACCGCTTCGGCCAGGGCAAGTGCTGCATTCGTCACTTCGGCCTGGATGTCCTTGTCGGCGTCGAGCTCGTAGCGCTGCTTGAATTCGCTCTCGCCGAGACGCGGGCTCGGCATGCCCTTACGCGGTTCGGTGTTGGCCTCGGTGGATTGCGTCTGCTTTGCCATTTGCTGTCCCGCGCCGGATGCGCAGCGGGTCGGGTGGGACAAGAGCTCGACTGCCTTTTCGTTGGCCAGGGCGTGAAGCCGAAGAAACCAGCCCTGTTCTCTTTGCCACCAGGTCCGGCTGACGCGGCCCGCAAATGACAATTCGGCGCAGGACGGTTGGTTCCGGTTGAGAAAAGGGCCCGCCCGGTGCGTAGAGACAGCGCGGGCAACCGTCGGGCCGTGGAGCCCGAAGGCGGCGGGTCAGAAGGTGTGGTGACCCGCCACTCAAAACCCCAACCGGCCAGGACGGGGTGAGTTCCGGCCGGAGCTTGCCAGCCGACCGCTTACTGCGGCGTCTGCGGCGGCACCTCGCCCGGCTTGATCACAGGCATCTCGCTGCCTGTCGGCGGCGGCGCCATCGCGTTCTGGTCACCGGTCGGTGGTGGCTTCAGCACGCCGCCGCAATTGGTGAGCTGCTTCGACAGTTCATCTGTCTCGGCCTCTTGCTTTTGTTTTTGCTGCTGGTCATTGGCGTTGGGCTTGGCCTGGCAGTTCTGCGCCTGCAGGTCTTTCGGCTGGGCGGCCGTCTGAGCCGCCGCCGGCAGGGCCGGGATCAGCGCGAGGGCTGCGATGAGAAGAGCTTTCTTCATGGGATCCTCCTGATGGCTCAGTAACCCCCGATGATCGGCAGGATCTCGCCGGTGATGTAGCTGGAGCATTTGCGGCGAGGCAAGGAACACATAGGCCGGCGCGATCTCCTCCGGCTGTGCCGGCCGCTTCATCGGCGTCTTGGCGCCGAATTGCGAAACGTCTTGCGCCTGCGTTCGGCTGCTGGTCGGCATGGTGGTCTCCTTTCAGGGGACAACGCATGCCAACGAAAAAGGTTGGCCCCGGTTCGTTGCACCTCGCAGAGACGCTTGGGTGTACATCAAAGTTAAATGCGGCCGCCGCCCGGCGGTGCTAACGCTTCCGTATTGGGGGGACTCTCGAGGAGGAGTCCCATGGACATTCGAATTTTTGTCGGCGGCCTTTCGGCCGCATTGCTGCGCCGGCGCGCCGCCATGCCACCGATCCCTGTCAGGGTGGTCCGCGCCTCGCTGGCCGACGTGCCGCTCAGGCCGCGCCCGCGCCCGCCGCATCGGCCGGCGCCGCCTGTCCGGCCCGCGAGCAATATGTAGCCTCGGAATTTAACCTTCGACGGGCGCCCGGATGCAACCGTCCGGCGCAGTCATCGTTTACGGCCATCCTCAATTTTACGGTGAAACATGAAATCCTTGCCTATGAACAACCCGGTCCTTGTCCTCGCCGCCGCCATGCTCACGGCCGCGCCCTTTGTCGGCCTTGCCTGGCGCACGCGCGAATGGTTCGGATGGTGAAAGTCCGATGAGCCGTTTCCTGCCGCTCACCATCCGCTTCGTCAACGGCGGCACGATGGTGGTCACCACGGTCGCCGAAGCCAAGACGGCGCTGGCCGGAACCTGGAAGAACAAGGAGGCGCCGGATTACCTCGAAGCGGTCCGACTGGTGGACGACGCGATCGCGGGCATCTGCCGGCCGGCGATTGCCTTTGCCGCCTTCAAGAAGGCCGCCGCGCAGCAAGGCCTGCTGAAGCCAGCCCGGCCAAGTGCCGCGCTCACCATGCTGGACGAACTGTGGTCGCGCTTCAAGGCGCCGCCCGGCTGATGCATGCCGCGCAAAAGTGACCTCGGCTTTGCGAAAACGACATGCGTCAAGCAACGACCTCTAACAGGCTGCTGAAAAACGTTTTTGGTCCGGCCGACTCGTGGCTTTGATTCTGTTTTGTTCGCTTTTCGATTC
>NZ_JBSKBP010000039.1:0-46303 GCF_053714275.1 Mesorhizobium sp. Arg314
GAGCTCGACCTCGATATGTCGATGGGCCGCGTCTTCGCCAACCCGCATGTGCGCCAGGATATAGGCCGCGTCGCGCTCGCGCGCGGCCCGCTGATCTACTGCGTCGAGGAAACCGACAATGGCCGTGGGCTGCACCGCGTTGCCTTGCCGCGCACGGCCAGGCTCGAGGCGCATGGGGAGCCGAACCTGCTCGGTGGGATCGTCACGCTTTCGGCCATCGGCAGCAGGGCAGGGGCTGAAAACTGGGGCAGCGATCTCTACCGCTCCGAACCGCCGGCGACGCAGGAGACGAAGCTCAAGGCGGTTCCCTATTTTGCCTGGGACAACCGCGATCCCGGCGAGATGCTGGTATGGCTGAGGGAAGCGTGAGAGCGGCCGGCGCCGCGTCCGCATCGGGCGCGTCCGGCGCGCCCGATCTAGCGCGCGGCTGTGCAGGCCTATTGAATGTCTGTTGACGAATGGAGCCTGCTTCCCTTTTATATCGAATAAGATGATTTAAATCATCATATTTACCATCGGAGGAAATGCATGAAAGCGGCGGTTAGGGCGCATCCGCGTTAGTCTCGAAAATCGATCCGAGGCTCTACGGGTCCTTTATCGGGCATCTTGGGCGGGGCGGTCTACACCGGTATCTATGAGCTCGGTCACGCGACGGCGGATGACAATGTCGCGCAACGCACACTCGTTAGCACCAGCGCTTGCGTGGCATCCATGAACCACACTTTCTCTGCGAAGGAAGGGGTCATGCGTTCGAATCGCGTCGCGTGCGCCAAGTTTTTCAAATAGCTATTGGACGTCAGGCATCTCGAATATTCTCATGTAATTTTCGGGTAACCGGTCGTTCGGGTGCGCCACCAAGGCTGAGCAGTGACTGAAACACTAAAGTTGACGCGTATATACTTGGTCAACTGCCCTGACTGACAGGCGCATCTATGGCCGCAATGCAATCGGCGAAGAGTTCAGGGTTGTCGTCGGCGAGATGCAGAAAAGCATCGAGAATCTGGCCTGGTTGAGTCTTGACGGTTTCAAGATCCACAGCGACCGCCTTGAGTAGCTGGCCGAGTGGTGAACCAAGCGCCGACCTCGCGGATGTACCTAGGGCCAGTTGCACGTGAATTGGCACCAGGGCAAATAGGACCAGCATATGCATTTGTCGAACGAACGCGGCATGTTTTATGAGGCGCTCACTGTCCCCCGACCGCTCGAAGTCATCAAGGGACAGGACCCGCTTGTGGCTTGCGGCCCAACGTTGGCGCCATCCAGCTTCCCTGGGAAACCCGGCGGTGGCGAAATAGGCTAGCGGATCTGCCTCGAGTTTGCGTCTTGAAGGGAAGGCAATAGCATCTCCGACCCGGACGCGCCCGGCACCGAAGGTTTTCGCGCGGATATAAAGCCGCGACGTTTCGGCATGGATCTCGTCGCCGTCCCGGTCGAATTCTCGCTGAAGACCGCCCCAGCGTAAGTAGTCGCTAAGCCTGAAGCCCGCGACCTTGTCATCGAGAATAACCTCTTCGGCTTCCGGCACAAGGAGACCAGCAACGACCGCATCTGTAGCGGCACAGCGGGCCTCGTAACCTGGGTGAGCGGCCTCGAAAGAGAAATCTTCATGCGCCACACCTTCGATCAGATTTCCGGGAGCCATCGCGGCGGCCTTTTGCATCGCCTGCACGTAGTTTTGGTCATAAAGCGTGTCGGCGTCGGCCTGCAGAATCAGGAGTGCGTCCGCGGGTATCCCACGAGCATCTGCCATCTCTTTGGCGAGAAGCACGCCTCGGTGTCGCGGGGGAATATAGCCGCGTTCGAATTCCACGCCCATGATGACGGCGCCGGGGTGCGCTGATCGGATTGCCGCCATCGCGGAAACTGTTCCGTCTGTCGAGCCGTTATCAACCAAGATCAACGTCGTGTCGGGTGGTGGCGTCCGGGTCTGGTCACTGTACCCGAGGGAGGCACAGACTTTCACCAGCGTTGCCGCCTCGTTGAGGCACGGGATGGCAACGGCGGTGTGCATCCTATTTTCCCATCCACGGCCGTGGTGAACGCGGCCCCGCGCTTTCGCTGACCTTGGTGGCCATGGCGAGGGAGGCACGACAGTGTGGCGAACAAGGGACGTGGCTGATTAACGCCTGCCCGGTACGATAGCCTGCCGTTTTAGTGTATGCATGCCTTCCGATGTGCCTACGGGTGCCAATCTTCTCTGACCAAAAGTCGAGATTGGATTCAGTAACTCGTCCCGCCGACCGTATGCAGCACGCCGGATATCCAAGCCAGTGCCCGAGCCTCGCGACGTGGTCGCCGGGACTCCGATCGATCATCATGATGTAGCGAACCAACATAGGGTTTCTAGCCAAAACCAAAAAATCCTCCGTGTCGCGGCAGAAATACAGCGACCGTCCGCGTGCCCATCGGCCTATATCTGCATTGCTGACCGACCCGTTTGTCTCCGTGCGGAGGGCCGGACGAATGCCGAGTTCGACAAGGCGCAAGTCGACGACTGCCGAGGGCTTGAGCCAATGCGGGGGCCGGATCACGGCTTACGTTGCCATCTCATCAGCAGCTGGCTTGCCCCCGCATGCATGTCTATCTCGAATCCTGCTTCCTCAGCTGCCCGGCGTGATGCAAGATTCGACTTGCGCATGTGGGCGTAGACCACGTCGTAAGAGCTTGCCTCGCAAGCCTTCCGGTAGGCGATCCTGCCGATATGCCTGCCTTGGCTCGGCTTGTTCAGGTAGATCTGGATCGAGGCGTGAGGTCCGACGGGCATCTCGTCGATCAAGTTGATGAACACGATGCCGGTGCGCTTGGCATCGACTTCGATCTTCCATGCCTCGCCGCCTGGCCCGCCGCCCCTTTGGGGAGTTCCCTTGGTTCGGGTGAGGAACACTTGGTCAGCGTCAACCGCGCTGAGAGGGAGCTTATGCCTAATCTTGGGCTTCGGAGTTTGCCGCTTGGGGACCCGTCGCGCCTTAGACTTGGGGGAGGCTTTAACGCTCATAGATGCGATCTAGCTGCGGGATCAGTCGCTGCGTCGCCGTGCCCCAAAACTCGGCTGGAAAAAAACCCGGCGAGTAAGCAACAACGATGTCGACCAGCTGTTCTGCGCGTACCATCCGCGCTAATGCGTCGGTGACCTCATCGATCTTGGTCAAGACTTGATTGATGGGAGGATCTAACCTCGCCGCCCGCTGCCCCCAGTCGGTGTCTCCATCATACCGGTTGTTAAAGTAATCCATGTCTATGTGGAGAAGGATGCGCCGATCACCAAGTTCGTCAAGCCATTCGGTAAGGTTGTTTGTCAGACGATAACGGCCGCGGTGTTCGCCGCTTGTTATATCGGACAAACGGATCGCTGGTCGACTGAGGTGCCGATTGATGAGCGTATCCTGAACACTAGTCAGTTCAATGGTAAAATCCTGTGTGGAACTGGCTTTGGGTGGCTGGCAGAGCTGGCGGACCTCGGTGGCGGGAAAGGCGTGCAGGAAGGGTGTCATGAAACTGCCCATCCCAATGGCCCCGCTCTCGATCGCATCAAGGACTGTGTTCGGTTGGTCAAGACGACATGAGCGGCCCGAGATGCTGTCGATCCAAGCCCCGCCTGAGTTAAATAGGCGCGGGCTGCCCAGGTCACGGTGATCGTCGACATGCAGGACGAGAAGTTTTTCGTGCTGAGACACCTGCTGACGGCTAACCCATTCGCTCCAGCTGTGCAGGGTCCAAGTATCGTAGAGCGCGCTAAGAATACGGCCTCGTCGGCGTCGCGCGTGCACCATGGTCGATAGGGTGACGTCGTCGTCCCACCAGGTCAATCCCTCCATTAAGCGGGGATCGACGTGGCGGTCGGCGCCCCCGGGCCAGCGCAGCGTAATGTCCCATCCCGCATGGGTGAGCGTCGCCTCGCCGTCTATGTCGCAGAAATAATCGCGAAGCGCCGCGTGACGCTCGGCCTCCGAGTCGGGTAGATTACCCTTTTGAACACCCGAGATGCTCACGCCGCCTCGGCCATTAGCCCTGCGGCTCTTTGCAGGACAGCCGTGAGGGATCGTCCGGCTTCTGTCAACGGGCACGTCAACAGGGTGGCAAACGCTTCTGCAAGATGTTCGTCGGTGTCTCGCAATTGGTTCGCGGCTCGGTTGTGCAGGCGGGCTGGGCCGGTTTTCAGCACGAAGGCCCAAAACCGCCGCAACTCGACGAAAACGAATACGGCGTGCAGCAGACCGGAAGGGGGACGCAAATCCTCGCGCCAGGGCGAGACTACGCGAATCTCTGTCGGTTCAACCGTCGGCGCAAGGCGCTCGAGCAGATAGAGCTTCTGGTGGCGATGCTCGTGGACAAGCGAATCCGCCAGATCGTAGGGGTCAATCAACCGATCACCCTGCCAAACCGATACGTAGAGTGCTCCAGGGACGGTGTTGTCACTGAAAGAGACGATCTTCTCCGGGTGAGCGAGCGGATCCCTGACAAACTGGATCGCGCGGCAAGCTTGGCGAATCTCAGCAGCAAGCGCCGGGCGCCACCGCTCGATTATTTCAAAGGCCTGCTCGACTACAGGCCGAGCCTGGGCGGCCGCTTCATCATCCTCAAAATAGATCGCATCGCCAAACGGCTTGCGCAGCCATGGGTCGACCGCTGCCACCGCAAGAGAAATCAGTTCTGGGAGCGACCGACTGATCAGCATTGGTAGGTAATCGCCGTCGGCTTCAAGCGGTAGCCCGTCCACGGTACGGACCAAACGGCCTTCAGCTTGGGCGAGGAGCGTACGTTGCCAGGCTACCGCTCCCGGCTGCTGCGCGACTTCTGCCAGTCGGTCAGAATCTGTATCCTCCAGCCGTCGAACCTGGTCGCTCCGTCCGACCGCCAGGTGCGCGGTAGCTCTGATGAATTCGGCCGTCAGCGCCGAGCGTGATGATTGACAAAGGTAAGCCATGGCGTTAGCGCCGCGCTCAGCCAATTCGTAAGCTTCGAAGTCGAAATCCGTGGCGAGCCTCTCGCCTGGCTTGACAGCTTGCCCGAGCAGTTCCTGAACACGCGCCCGAACATGCGCAACGAGCGCAGTCATCTCTCCACAATAGACCGTGGGATTGTTAAAGCCGTTTTCACCGAAACGATGGGGGAGGGAGCCGCCGCCACAGATATCGACTATATCGCACGCTTGGCACGTCACACTGAGGCCTGGCTTGCTAAGCAATTTACGATGAGCAGCCAGATGGTCGGAGGCAGCAATGGTCGCTATCGCGGTATCGGCTACGCCGCCGCCGATTTTGGTTGCTCCATCGCGTGTCACCTTGAGAACATCAAGGTCGTGGTAGCTGCCGTCGGTCTCGATACTGATCAAACTCACATCGCCTAGCCCGAACGCGTCCGTGCCCGAGGGAAGGCCTGCTACGGCGTCAAGCAGAGCTTCAAATGTCCGGATCGAAAGGTGCGGATGTTCGTCGAGCCAAACGTCAAAGGCGCGGCGGAGCCAGGTTTCATAAAGATCTTCCTGTCCGCTGCGGCCGGGAGGTTCCCGCAAGTGATGGGCGTCGGGTAGGAGGAAGTCGAGCTTGGGCACCTGATGGTTACTGAAGAACCCAAGTAGCTCCTCAGGAGCTGTCGTCGGATCTATAACGGCGATAACCCCTGCAAAAATCGCTGGGTGCGCCTTCAGCCTTTCCAACGCGGCCGCGACTTTGCGGAAACTAGACCGCCCCTTCTTCGAAGTCCGATGCTTGTCGTTGGTCGCCTGTGGTCCGTCCAGACTCAACGACACGCTAATGTTCGCTGCCTCAAAAGCCTGCAGTGTCGCTTCCGTGAGCAAGAGGCCATTGGTCTGAAGTCCGATGTCGACCGACGACGGCGTCGCAGCCCTGATCTGAGCGGCAAACGCCACTAGTGTGTCGGCCCCGGCCAGCAGCGGCTCCCCGCCGTGGAAAATCACTGTGCAACGCGGGATCGAAGCCTCAGACAAGTAGTCCGCCAATTTTGTAACAAACGCAGTTCGCGTGTCCGCAGCGATCAGCTTCGGCATGGATCGCCAAGACTGATCGGCATGATGAAAGACATAGCAATAGTCGCAATCGAGATTGCAGCGCGAGGCAACCTTCACCAGAAATGACGTTATCCGTGGAGGCGCCTTGTCAGCAGTCATGAACGGCTATGGCGATGATGCATCCGATCATAGCTAGTGATAACATCGCTTGGCTCAGCCTGCGCTAACACACGGCCTTGCAGCCGCTGGAGCGCTGGATTGGCCTGTTGACCCTTTAATAAGGCAATACGCACGTCCCGATTCGGCGTGGCGGGAGAGGCAGAAAGATCGCGTTGACTTGGATTAGACATTTGAGGCTCCAGCTTTCTCATTGCCATCATAGCATGCCAAAATAAGGAATCTACTAGGTTTAGTCATCAGCATTTCGCTGCGCGTTTGCCTGCGCGAGTGCGTTTTAAGTTTACTTTCGAGAAGTTATAGATGAATCGGCAGACGGATAAATAATAAATAAACTCTATGATAGATTTTATGTCGCCTAGATCGCAAGAGAAAAAAAATATCCGATTGTTCTTTTCAGCCTTAGCACGGTACAAGGTTGAAGCTATGGCAAATGTGACCGCAGAATGAACTGTTTATTTTCCCGACTCAAACCCTGCGGTCCTTCATGATCTTTGTCTGCATCGTCGAGATATTGCAGAAAAAAATATCGCAATTAAAAGTGCCCATTATTCGCGTCAACCCAGGTGATACCCAGGATGGATTCGTCCGTTGGACTTCCAAGTGGTCCGATCCCAGTAAGCGTGAGAGAGCTTTCGATTCAGCTCAAGATTGCAAAATCGGGGTGCGAATGGGGAGACGGACAGCGGGGTACTGGGGCAGTCTTCCTGATTGGGGCCGGCTGTTCGCGATCTGCGGGTATTCCAATGGCGAGCGAAATCGCCAGGGATTTGACGCTGGAATTGGCTAAACTTCAAGCTGCACCGGAAATGGAAAGGCAGAATCCGGCACTTGCGTTGATTTGGCTGGAAGAGCGCGGATATCTCACAGACATTGCTAGGCTGTTACCCGGTTTCGACATTCGAGACCCCAATTGGGGTCGCCTATACGGTTATTTGTTCGAGCAATTTTTTCGGTCAGACAACAAGCAGCGCTCAATTATCAAAGCTGCCATCGATCGCAGTGAGGGCAAAGTGAACTGGGCTCATATTTGCCTTGGAGAGTTGGTGCGCTGCCATTATGCTCATACAGTCCTGACCACCAATTTTGATCAGCTAGTGCTTCAGGGTATCATTCTCACGGGCATGATACCGGTGGTGGCGGACGGTCTATCGGCACTTAGTCGTGTGGCGTCTCGCCCAGACCATCCCCAAGTAGTCCATTTGCACGGGTCGATGTACACATACGAGCTGAGAAATAGCGTAGGTGATACATTCGCTACTCAGGAAGCATTGTCCATGCAGGGGACAATGTTCGGATTGAAAGACGCTGAACTGTTGGTCGTTGTTGGTTATTCCGGCAGCGAGGAGGGGGGCGTTGTTACGCTGCTGGAAAGAGCCTGTTCTGCAATACCTAATTTGATGGTGTTTTGGGTATTGTTCGAGGATTCCATTGAGGCGCTAAATCCGCGGGTTCGAGCAATGCTAGCGGGCAGGAACAAGTTTGCGATTGTAAATCAAGATGCAGACAAGTTTTTTGCGCAGGTGGTCCGCGATCTTGGATTTGGCGCGCCAAGCTGGATGACCGATCCGCTCGCGGTGCTAGACATGCGAAAGCAACTCATTGCCGATCCAGCTGATCCGGTGATCGCGCGTCTCAAGCGTGATTTTGGCCTCGGCATAGGGCGTTTGAGAAATGCGGCAACTCCGAGCGCAAATGATATTATCCTTGAGCGGGCAACAATCGATAGCCTCGGCGGGAGGGATAGCAACGTTGTTCAAGGTGTTTCGGAAGCAATGGCTGCGGCTGATCCCGATGCAGCCAGACTGCGCGCCATCAGTCTCGGTAGGTTGGGCAGCTCAGAAAATGCATCAAACCTGCTGGCGGCGAGTGTCGAGGCCTGGGGCGAATTTTTTAAAGCCGGCGGAGTTGATAACGGCAAGGCACGCGCAATCCTGGCGCAGACTCTCCTTGATCTTGCTGATGCTCCTGGAAACCAAAACGGCCTTCATTCCGATGAGGCTCTTCGGCGAGCGATGGAAGCGTTTCGCGCTGCCACCCAAGAAATCGATCCCACGATGGCGCAATCAGATTGGATCGAGTCAGCTCTTGGGTTTGCCGAATCTGTTGCTGAGCAAGGGGACGAAGGTGCCGCCGAGAATGACCTGACGGCGGCTATTGAAATGCTCGACAGCGTACTCACCATTTTGAGCGGCAGCCCGCAATCTCGTCAAAGGCTTTCAGCTGAAGAGAGGTTGGGAATCCTGCTATGCATGCGGGCCCGGCGAAATGGAGCAGAAGCAGACTTTCGAAGGGCGATCGCCATCCTTGAGGGAATATCGCGACGGGCCGTTGATCCTGAATCTTGGTCCGTCGGCGTCGTCAGAAATCTGGCGTTTGCGTTGCGAGGTTTAGGTGATTTGCTCCAGCCGCACGCGCCTGATGAGGCTACGGCGAGCTACAAGCGCGCTGCACAGCTCTATGAAGCTTCTGCCAAGGCATACCTCAGGGGGCTGCGGGATCTTGATGAGACCGACGCGTTCCTTGCCGCCAGTTGGGCTTTTGAGGAAGCTGAAAAACTTTATCGGGCTTTAGGGGCAGCTGGCGAGGCAGACGCAGTCGAAGCTGAAATCCGGAGAATTCGGGAAGAACTTGAGACGAGAACGCCCGCTTGACCTGGCATCGCCACTTCCGACGATTTCTTTCGGCCCAAACCAGGTGCAACGTTTTTCTGCGATCGAGCTTGAGCAGCTTTTCGACGTTCTGCACCTTCATCGCGCGAACCGAAGCTGGTCGTTCGATAGCGAACGTCTCTCACAGCTCTACCGGCTTGTGCTCCGTGAGCAGGTAAGGCACGACAATGTGACTCCAGACGGAAGAACGTTGCCTGGTTTGTTTGCCAATCTTGGTCAGGATTTTGGACGGATCGAGCCGCACCCGTCTATGGCGAGCGCTTCTTGGTCCGTGATTTTTCAGTTCGCAGCCCGCCCGTCCTGTGCACCTTCGAGTGAGACTTCGGCAAACTCGTCCGAAAGGTGGCAGGGATATGGCGCGGGTTTAGCGCATTGGTGACAGCGAGCCCGAAAAAGCTGGAGCGACTCATACCGAGTGCCGCCGCGTACCGGTCGGCCTCGGCAATCAGGCTTGTCGGCAGGTAGACGTTCACCCTCTCCGACTGATCCGGCGGATCCACGCCTACAATGAAATAAGCCAGCAGATCGCAGCCCTTGGGAAGCACGATCCCATCGATCGGCGTCGGCTCGGGTAGCGACTTGCCGTGCTCGAACAGCAAATCAACCGCTTTCGCCAGCGTGCACTCCGCTTTCTCGATTGTTTCCTCTAGCGATTTTCCACCGGCGACGCTGCCGGGAAAATCGGGAAACCACGCGCCGAACGTTCCCTTAGCACCGCGCTCCAGGACCGCCGGATACAGCTGCTTTTTCATTTCGGCCTCTTCAGAATGCTATTTCATTCACTCAAGGTGTGTCGAATCACACACAAACCTAGCATTGACCGGCTTGCGGCGAAAGGGGGCGGCTGATGGATTGGCATGGCGAACTCAGCACAATCCGGGCGGCCATTAGGCGACAAGTCGCTCACCCCGCTCTTCGTCGGCGGAATTGCCGCTGGCGACCTCGCCGAGAACCTCGGCGTTGCAGCAGGCCGCGAAGCTCACCACATAGCGTCCTGCCCGCGCCATTCCAGTGTGCCGCCATGCCGTTCACTCTTGCTTCAAATCATGTCGGATGTCTGGCGTTTGCCACGCGGGCGCATCCGCTCGGACTCGCGGACGTGGACCGAGCGACGTTCAGTTTCACCCTGCAACTCGCACGGCTCGGCGGGGTCGACGTGGTGAAGCGGGCCGGCGAACGACAGCGGTACTATCCCCGGCGCCAAGGCGCTCTCGCGCAGCGACCGGCACACGTTCAACCTGGTCATGCGCTTCGTCTAGCGCGGAAGAGCTCGCACATCCAGCGCCTCGGCATGATGCCCGGCGACATCCTGCTCTATGGACGACCCAATCCCCGGATATGGTGTCGCCGGCTGCCAACGGCTACTTCAACCTGGGGTTCGACGAGGAAAGGCTGCGCCGCTGGGTGCCCGAACCGGACGTGCTTGTCGGGCAGCGGATCGCGGGCGATTCCACAAGGTGCAGAGCGCTCTCGTCGCTCATCAACCAACTATCGCCGGAATTCGTCGTCGCCCCGCCGTTGCCGGCTGTGGTGCTCGAAGGACAGGTGGGCGCCCTGCTGGCGCTCGGAGCGAGCACCAAGGACACCCCGGGTTTGAACGCCATGATGCCACCGGCACGCTCCTTTCGACCGTCATCGACCGCATCCGCGACCGCGGTCTGCCGGCACAGACTTTGCGCTCGACAGGGCTGAGGAAGCGAATGACGGCGGTGCCCCTGCATGCAGCTACTGATGACCCTGGCTTCGAGCACATCCAAGGCAGCGAATAGGGTCGTTTGGCGGCATCAATCCACTAGCCGGCCGTGAATAAGTCCGGCCGCACAAGAAACGCTGGTCATATTCATCCATCCGCACCGCGTAGGAATGCAACAAAACCGTGTTATGAGTGATTCCCAATCACCACGCGTGGCGGCATTCCGCCCAAAAGGAGATCATGTCCAGTATCGATGGCGGTATTTACGATTTACTCGGGATACTGGCCGTACTTGCCCTCGTCGCCGCCAATGGTTTCTTTGTAGCAGCTGAATTTTCACTTGTGGCGGTTCGCCGCAGCCGCGTGATCGAACTGGTCAATGCCGGAAGGCTCAATGCAAACGCCCTGAAGCGCGCCGTCGATAATCTCGACGCCAACCTCGCGGCCACCCAACTCGGCATCACAATATCCTCGCTCGGGCTAGGCTGGGTCGGCGAACCCGCGCTCGCCCATCTGATCGAGCCGCTGCTGAACGCATTGCCGGGATCGCTGGCAGCATTCAGTTCGCACGCCATCGCGGTCATCATTTCCTTCATTATCATCACCGCGCTACACATCGTGCTGGGCGAACTGGCGCCCAAGAGCCTGGCGCTCCAGCGCAGCGAGGGGACCGCGCTCCGGGTGGTGCGCCCGCTCGGACTGTTCCTGTTCCTGCTGCGCCCAGCAATCATTGGCCTCAACAATCTCGGTAACCTCGTGCTGCAACTCTGTGGGCTGCGGCCGGGAACGGGCGAGGAAGCGCTGCATTCACCCGAGGAACTGAAACTGCTCGTCGCCGCCAGCCAGGAGGCCGGGCTGCTGCATCAGGCGCAGCAGGAACTGGTCGAGCGCGTCTTCAACATAGGCGACCGCCGCATCGCCAACATCATGACGCCGCGCCGCGAAGTCGACTGGATTGACGCCGACGTCAGCCTGGACGAGATGCTTGGCACCATCCGCGACTGCCGCCACGACCAGCTCCTGGTCGGACGCGGCGGCATCGACGAGCCGCTGGGCATGGTCCTAAAGAAGGATCTTCTCGACCAGGTGCTCCACGGCTACGCTTTAAATCCGATGGCCGTCATCCGCGAACCGGTAATCGTGCATAAGAGAACGCCGATATTCCGCGTGCTCGACCAGTTCAAGAGCGCGCCGGTGCGGCTGGCCATCGTCCTCGACGAATATGGCAGCCTGGAAGGGATAGTCACCCAGACCGATCTGCTAGAAGCCATCGCCGGCGACCTGCCGGACATGGAAGGCGAGGCCCCCGACATCGTCGAGCGTGACGACGGCTCGCTGCTGATCGACGGCATGATGCTGGCGCACGATGCCTTCGCACGGCTCGGGTTTCGGCCGGGATCGGCGGACGGCGACTTTCACACCATCGCGGGCTTCGCCCTGTTCCAACTCGGACATCTTCCGGAAACCGGCGAACATTTCTGCTACGAAGGCTGGCGCTTCGAAATCCTCGACATGGACGGAAGGCGCATCGACAAGCTGCTCGTGCGCCGCGAAGCCGCTACATCCACTGCTGCAGCCATTTGAGACCGAAGGCGCCGGGCACCAGTATGCCCGTCGCCCAGATGATCGCTGACGTGATGATGGCGATCTGGAAGATCAGCGTGGGCATCTCGCAGATGCCGCCCTCGAGCAGCGGCACGGAAGCGCGCAACGGGCCTGATAAGCGGCCGACGAACACGCCCGGCCCAGCGTTCGAAGAAGCGATGGCCGCGCGGCAGAACGTCCCGGTAGCGCGTCAGGGGCCAACAGTTCGAAACCCGGTGTCCAAGCCTGGTGCCGATCCAGAAAGACAGCCAGTCGCCCAGGAAGGCGCCGACGATGGCCGCCAGCCACAGCGGCCAGAATGATGCCGCTTTCGCTGATCAGGAAGCCGACGCCGAGCAGGATGACGGTCGCGGGAAGCAGCAGCGAAATGAACGCCAACGACCCCCCAAGGCCAGCACCAGCACCAGCGGCACGTCCCAGGCTTCGTGCTCGCGAATGAAGGCAACCGTCGCTTGCGTGATCTCGGTGAGGCTCATTTCGTGTCTTCCCGCGTTGCCCTTCTGTCGCCCGCCATGACGGTGGCGTCGGCGCAGGCGACTGTCTTGCCGCTCGGTATGAGCCTCCCGAGCTCGCCGGACCGGTGGCCGAATTGGTTTGCCCCGTTGGGCATCCGGTTACCGAGAGGTCGAAACCGGAGGTGTGGCCGCCGCGGTGGCGCACGAATGAGATGAGCATGCATGTGTGCTCTCCTTTTTGCTGGGGAAATGGTCGGGTGAGATGGGTTAGGCAGTGTTTGCCTGCCGGGATAGTGGACGTTGTCGCCTGCTAATGGCCAGCGCATCGCGCCAGAAATGATTTCCGCGTGCTCAGGCGAAGCGCAGCGTCATTTGCAGGTCAAGCAGCAGCGTTTGAGAGAACCTGTTAGCCACCGCCGCTCACCCGCATCGATCGGGCATCCTATGTCCGACCATGCTCGTCACGCTGCTCCCCATTTCGGCCATTGCATGCCCAGCCTCCGGGCTTACGTAGTCGGCAAGCGGGGGCCCTGTGTCAGGGCCGAAGGCTAGTTGGACGTCGCGCCGCCTGAGCTCAGTGGGGCAGCATGGCGATGCAGGTTGCATCTGCCCATAGTCCCCCAGCAGACACAGCCCTATCGTGTGGCCGGATGGGGCTCGGCACGCCCGTGCCGCGGCCGGCCATGGCTTTTCCGTTGATGGACTGTCCGGAGTTGAGGCCCGTTCCCCTTTGGCCGACGCAGCCGTCTTGTCCCGTTCCTGCCCGCTCCTTCGCTGCGCTCCCGTGTTGGGGACAAGCCAGCCCTGCGCGCCGTCTCCTTTGGAACCGTCCTCCGGGACAGAAACCATCAACCAAAGGAAAAGACCATGACCATCAAACGCGACACCCCAACGAAGCCCGAGCCAAAAACTCCGATCTATCACGCCTACACCGTGCGGGACGGCAAGGACGGCCAGAAGAGCTTCTGGACCCGCATTGGCTCCTTCTTCGCCCACGATGACGGCGAAGGTGGAACGCTCCTCCTCGACGCCCTGCCGCTCGAGGGACGCATTGTCCTCCGCGCTCCCAAAGACGAAGAATAGGAGGCGGCATGCAGTTCTTGACCCAAGACCTGCGGAATAAGCTGCTGGCGAATGATCGCCAGCAGCTTCCTCTCCGTGGCATGGGCGGCGAAATCAACTTTGCCCCTGTTGTCAAGCTGTTCACGCCGGATGCCGTTGCGACCTGGCCGCTTATGGAGATCGATCCAGAAGACCCGGATATCGCATTCGGGCTTTGCGACCTTGGGCTGGGGTTCCCAGAGCTCGGCAGCGTCAGCATATCGGATCTGGCTGCCGTCAGAGGTCGCCTTGGTCTGCCGGTCGAACGCGACGGACATTTCCGGGCGGATAAGAAACTAGCGGAGGAATCCGCTTAGCTTTTGGCGACCAAAGGCTGGACGGAATCCCTCATGCTGCCAAACCCAGTATTGGGGGGCCATTAGTGCTGACAGGCAGAGACAATGTCAGCCGCCAGCCCTGCTGAGATATTCTTGTCTGACGCGGATACAGCGGCTATGTCGGTATCACACCTTCCGTGTACTTACCCGCGTCCATCGCCGGCGGCAGCATGGGGTTTGTGCTGTGCCAGGTCGGAGTCCACTGATCTGGCCAGTGTCCCCACATGTTGAGTTGTCCCAAGGCATCGAACAGCCCAAGGTACTGAAAATAGCTCACGCCCTCGACATCCGTGGCGATCGGACAACCAAGTGTCACAACGCGCAGTGCATGGGTTCGCTCCGGCCGTAGCGACTGGATTGCATTCCCGATCTGCAACGCCCCTTTGCTATGCCCGACCAAAAGCTTGAACGGCGCGTCGCGATAGGTCAGGAGGGCATGCAAGATGTCCGACGAACCAGAGCCATGACGAAAGACGGGCGCGCCATGCACAGTCTTGGCGTCGGGTATCGATGCCGAGAAGCGGCGGCCAATGCTTGCGGTCTGCGGCGCGACATTCGCGAGGCCGTTCTGAATCAAGCTTTTCGCATGGAGATAGTCATAGAGGCCGAAACCAAACCAGCCACCAAGCGCCTGAAGAATGACGTCCCCCATGCCGTATCCTGGCACGATGGCGAGCACGGGCTTTTCGAGTGCAAGAGAGATATCCCACGCGAACGCCGCACTTCCAAGCGCGGAACTTCCGACGCCCGTGATCGTCGCGATCTCGACGTCGCGCGTTTCCTGATAGGGCGAGGAGAGAAACAACTCTGCGTTCGTATATTTGTGCACGTAAGGCGCCTTAGTCGCATCGATGAGTAGCAGCGAGCCTTCTGGGTTGCTGAGGGCATCGAACTCGACGATCCGAGAGGGAGTCTTTTCGCCACTGGCGCGCACCGGGGCGTCTTTTTCCGCGAGTTGGGCGGCCAAGGTCGGCACATCATAGAAAATGGCGTCGAGCGCCGTGTTGAACAAACGACAGGCCCGGACAGCGGGCTCAACGAACTGAGGCAGCGGCTCAAACAAATTGAGAAAGGTCTGCTCCGATTGGGTCGGCAGGTTGTCTCCGATCGGCATGGTCAAGCCCTCATCACTATCCATCAGCGTACCCTTGTTTTTGTTGCAGTGCAGCATCAATTGGTACTCGATCGTGAGAAGCGGACGACGAGGCCTACCATACTGCGAATGTGATCGAGACTCGACAGGGGCTCATCCGGGGATCTAGGACGCGAGAACGTCGCTCGCTTGGAGGCGGCGAACCGCTCGAGGCGAATTTGCCGCCTCGTAAACTCGACGACTGAGAGTGGGTACCTGAGTTTACGCCGTCGGATGTCGCGAAAGGGTGGGAACGTATGACAGCGCGGCGAATTTCAGCAACGCTTAAAATGCGAGTTTTTCGAATCTGCCGGTGTTAAGCAATTGCCTAGAATTGAACAGCTCCAACGTGGGCGCAGCCCTTTCACCCCCTTCTAGTTTCAGAATAATCTTATTTGACTTGGTAACGGTTCCTTCAGAGGCCGAATCTAAAGAAGCAGTGCCAATCTTCAAAGAAACAATATGACGCCTCGCGCCAAGCGTATTCTGGGCAAATCAATAGTTGTGACGATAATTGCAATCGTCGCGACCTTTGCACTGTCGTTCACGGCAAGAATTGCCTTGCACATGCCGGTCGATTGGCTGAGTTGGGTGGAGTGCACCCTCATTCCCATCCTGATTGGAATACCCGTCGGCACCTACATCTTCACCCAGTCGGAAACGATCCAGGACACATGTGACCAGTTGGAGAAGTCATATGCCGCCCTGAGAGAGACCCACGACAGGCTGGCGTTCGTCACCAGCCACGACCCGATGACGGGGCTTCTTAGCCGCAGCGGATTCATGGCAAGGATGGACAGGAAGCGCGATGAAGGTGAATACGACACGCTTCTCCTTATAGACCCGGATCACTTCTCCTTGTTCAATGACAGGCACGGACATTCCAAGGGTGACGAGGCCTTGGTTCGAATCGCAAAAGCGCTTGTCTATCTAACGCGCCCTGGCGATTCAATCGGGCGCCTTGGTGGCGAAGAATTCGGGATCCTGCTGCGAGGGATGCACAAAGAGCAGGCGATGACCATGGCGGAGAACATCCGCCGTCTTGTTGAAGGGATGCCCTGGATCAAAGGGCAACACGACGATGTAAAGGTGACTGTCAGCATCGGTGGTGCGGAATTCCCTCCCAATGCAGATACTCAGGATATCCTTCGCACAGCAGGACGATGCCTTTTTGAAGCGAAACGGCGTGGCCGGAACCGCATTTCGTTCGACTTTGAAGCAGCCAAATTGCAAGTCGTGATACCATAGCAGATATGCTTTTGACGGGTATCGCCGCTTTCTCGCTGCGACGGCAAACGGTTCGTTCAGCCGCTGCGTGTGCGCGCCGTCTCTTTCGGCTTCGCAAGGCCGCGGAGGAATTCGATCCGCCGGCAATACCATCTTCATCGTGCCTTTTTCGTTCTCAGAGCAATTTAAAATCCGTCGTTAGGCCGAAACCTGCGCAGGTTCGGCGGGTGCTCCTTCGCGATCCGTATCAGCAGGCGCGTCGCCGTTCTCGCGCAAGTTTTCGATGTGAGCCATGGGCCACGTAAGCAATGTCCGCGGTGAGCCGGTCGATCGCGAATGGGCCGAGGTCATGGAAAGGCATTCGATATCCTTCGTGTTGTCGGACTTTTGGACGCGCCTACCGAAGGCGGTGCGCAGGATCGGTTCGTGCGGGAATCATTTGAGCGATGGCGCGCCCTCACGAATGATCTGCCAAGTGATAGCCCTGCCAGGTTTCCCAATGGCTCATATCGATGAGACTACTGCCTGGAAGGTGATCTGAAGTCATTTGCCCTGACGGAGTTCGAGCAGGTCCTGGACGACGCGGTCACCAGGCACACTGGTTGGCCGGTCTTCATGATGTTGACCCGCGAAGATCTTGCCCCACGCGAGGTCGGGAGAGCCATTGAGGTTTAGCTGCCCCCGGAGAGTGACGGGATCGAATGCAACATCTTTAGCGATCCCGCGCATTGCGACTTTTGGCGTGCCGTACCCTCGGGACGATTGTTCCTGATTCGACTATCAGGAAGACGGTCAGGAGACTTTCCCGTCGGCGAGTGTATTCGATACGAAATTGCCTGTGTGGCGGACGGGCGAGGCGCTTCTTCACGCCGAGCGGCTAGCCGGTCTTATGCGGAAGGACCCGGAAAGCCAGATCACGGTTCGGTTTCGTGCGCTCTATACCGGACTGACCGGCCGGCTTTTGCGGAACTGGGCGAACCCGATCAGTGACCTCATGTTTGAGGGAAGGCCTGCTCGCAGCGACGAGGTCCTGGTCGAAACGGAGGTCTCCGCTGTCGACATCACTTCCCGCCTTGCGGACACTCTGTTTCCTGTGGTGTCTACGAGCGGTTCGGCGTGGTTGGCCTCACCACAAATCGCATCCAGGCGGAGGTCGCATGCCTTCTGAGCAGCAGGATGCGATAGATCGCAGCCAAGTCCGATGTTAGCCGCGCCCCTAAGCTTGCCAGGTGCGATCCCGGCTAAATCTCGCACTCGCCACAACAGCAGTACGTTTTTTAGGACGGAAATATGCAGCAAATGGCGGCTTAAATTTCACGCGCCGGGTCTTTGGTTTCCGGCCGCCTTCGTTCCCGAAGCCACACCCTTGAAGACAGACATCGAGGGCACTTGGTCCAGCATCGAGCACATGTTGTATGGACTATCGAAATTGAAGCCCATGCATTTCTGGTCCACTGCGCAAGCGGTAAGGGGCTTCGCCTGCGAAGGAATGGCGCTGCGCCAAAATTCACCGCGGAGCTCAATCGTGCTGAAATACGATGGCAAAACAGGCAATTTATTGCGTGTCGAACCGAGACTCGTTCGTACAATGGCGCCAACGATCAGGAAACGCCATGAAACCTTTGGAAATAAGGATCGGCGCCGACCGCCGATCGTTGGCCATCGCTTGGGATGACGGCACTCTCTCCGCTATCCATGCGGCACGTTTGCGCAAACTCAGCCGAGCGGCCCTTCAGATCCGGTCCGCCATCGACGGGAGAGAGCATCCTTTCGACGACATCACCATCGTTAGCGCCGAGGCTATCGGTTCGTATGCCATGCGGCTGGTTTTCTCCGATGGTCACGACCGCGGCATCTATCCTTGGCGCTACCTGCGCGAAATCGTCGACACACAAAGTTGAGGAAGACAATGGACCACTTTGTCGATGGGCAAGCCGAAGTCGCTTGCGATGTTCTGGTAATTGGCGGCGGCACAGCTGGCCCGATGGCCGCGTTGAAGGCCAAGCAGCGCAGTCCCGATCTGAACGTCGTGCTGATCGAGAAGGCAAATGTAAAGCGCTCGGGCGCGATCTCGATGGGCATGGACGGGCTCAACAATGCCGTTGTGCCTGGCTATTCCACCCCTGAGCAATACACCAAGGAAATCACGATCGCCAATGACGGCATCGTCGACCAGGCCCCCGTCTTCAAGTATGCGTCGCGTTGTCATGAAATCATCGAGGAGCTGGATCGCTTCGGTATACGCTTTCAGAAGACCGCCAACGGCGATTTCGACTTGAAGAAGGTTCATCACCTCGGAACCTACGTCCTGCCGATGCCGAATGGCGACACGGTAAAAAAGGCGCTTTACCGCCAGCTCCGACGCGAGCGGATTCTGATCTCCAATCGCTACATGGCGACCCGCCTGTTGACCGCGAAGAACGGCCGGATCGCCGGAGCAATCGCGGTGAATACACGCTCCGCCGAATTTCTCGTCGTTCGCGCCAAGACTGTGATCCTCTGCATGGGCGCTGCGGGCCGGCTCGGCTTGCCCCATTCAGGCTACATGTTTGGAACCTATGAGAACCCAACCAATTCGGGTGACGGGTATGCAATGGCTTATCACGTCGGCGCCGCGCTCGCCAATCTCGAGTGTTACCAGATCAACCCGCTGATCAAGGACTACAACGGTCCCGCCTGCGCCTACGTGGCGGGGCCATTCGGGGCCTATACGGCCAACAACCAAGGCAGGCGATTCATCGAGAGCGACTATTGGTCGGGACAGATGATGCAAGAATTTTATAACGAGCTGCAGTCCGGCAAGGGACCGGTTTTCCTGAAGCTCAATCATCTGCATTCCGACACAGTTAGCGAGATCGAAAAGATCCTGCACAAGGTCGAGCGCCCCTCGCGCGGCAGATTCCATCAACGCCGCGGCACCGACTATCGCAACGCGATGATCGAGATGCATATCTCTGAGATCGGCTTCTGTTCAGGCCACAGCGCATCTGGCGTATTCGTGGACGAATATGCTCGCACGACGGTGCCGGGCCTTTACGCAGCAGGCGACATGGCCAGTGTGCCGCACAGCTATATGCTCGGCGCATTCACCAACGGCGCGATTGCTGGAGAACACGCGGCCGACATCGCGGGTGATGTCGACCTGCCGGAATTCGATAGCGATCTGCTCGAGCGTGAGCGCGAACGGGTGCTGGCGCCTACCCGACGCGACGACGGCATTCCGCCCAACCAGCTGGAATACAAGACCCGTCGCCTCGTCAACGACTACCTCCAGCCGCCAAAGGTCACTGCCAAGATGCAGATCGGGCAGAACAGACTTGCCGAGGTGCGAGAGGATCTGGAAACGGCACTTGTCGCCCGCAACGCCCACGAACTCATGCGTTCCCTGGAGGTATCCTCGATCCTGGATTGCGCAGAAATGGCGGCCCATGCCTCGCTCTATCGCACCGAAAGTCGCTGGGGCCTCTACCATAACCGTGTCGATCATCCCGAGAAGGATGACGCGAATTGGTTTTGCCACACGCTGCTGCGCAAGATCGACGGCCGAATGATTTCCCAGAAGCGAGCTGTCCAATCCTACGTTGTTCCTATCGGTGACGAGGAGCGGGCAGCCTACGATCATCTACGTGTTTCCAAAAATGCTTGACCAGGAGAATATATGCCATTCGCGCTTTCGCCTACTGCCGTTCCCGTAGTCGTCGACGATGCCAAATGTATCGCTGACAAGGGCTGCACCGTCTGTGTCGACGTCTGCCCACTAGACGTGCTGCGCATCAGCGATTTGACTGGAAAAGCCTACATGAAATTCGACGAATGCTGGTACTGCATGCCGTGCGAGACAGATTGCCCAACGGGTGCGGTCACCGTGAACATTCCCTACCTGTTGCGCTGAGATGAGAACCCTCGAACCGTTTGAAGACTTCGGCGACATCGACGACATAGTCGAACGCCTCAACGACGCCGACGGCAAAGTGCGGCAACTGGCGGTGATTGATCTCGCCGCTGCCGCACGCCGCGACGTGCTGCCTCATCTTCTGGCCGCAGTCGACGACCCCAATGATGCCGTGCGATTGCAAGTGGCGCTCGCTTTTACCGAGTTCGACTCGAACGAAGCCGCAAGCGGGCTCGTCAAATTGGTAACGGACAAAGACCGCCCCGTCGCGAAGGCAGCGGCTGACGGTCTTGCCGAAATCAAGGATCCGGCAGCAGCGGAACTGATCGGGCCACTGCTCGACCACGAGAGCGCTTTCGTCCGCGCAGCCGCCCTTCGAGGGTTGAGGGGGCTGCGGTCTCCGGGATCGCTCGGTCCGGCGCTTGCTGCAATGCGCGACGACAATCCGGACGTACGTGCTCAGGCGCTTGGCGTTATCGCTTACCTCAAACTGGAGAAGACATTGCCATCCCTGATTGGCGCGACACTTGACCCAGATGCTGGCGTCAGGGCAGTTGCTGCAAGCGCGCTCTCCTTCTCCGGCCAGCCGGCGGCCGCTGCGGCAGTCGCGGCTGTGCTTGGCGACGACAGCTGGCAGGTGCGCGCCGCCGCCGCGGATTCGCTCGGTCAGCTCGGCCAAGCCTCGGTGGTCCATGGACTGACGGCTGCCTTGGATGACGAATACTGGCAGGTCCAACTGAGATGCCTGAATGCGCTTGGCAAGCTCAAGGCCCATGGGGCTGTTGCGGCAATTTCAGGGTCGCTTCGAAGCGAAATTGCAGCCGTGCGCAAGGAGGCGGCCGCCGCGCTTGGCGAAATCGCTGCCCCAGCCTCACGCGAGGCGTTGATGGATCACATCTCCGATGCCGACCCCGACGTCCGCAAGACGGTGCGCTGGGCCCTGGCACGGCTCGGCTAGAACTGTCGAAGGGCGGCGACTGACGCCGTCCTTCGAAACCATGTTCATTAGCTTACGCGGGCGCTCGATGCGAATTTGTCGCGGCTTGACGGTAACCAACCCATCTTTCTGGAAGCGTTTCATCATCATCGTTACCCACTGGCGCGTCGACCCCACCATCGCGGCAATCTGATCATGCGTCACCTTGGCGTTTATGATCACGGCATGCCCGTCACGAACGCCGTGAAGCTCTGCGAGATTCATCAGGAATTGCGCTAGGCGCTCGATCACCGACCGCGTCCCCAGCATCTGCGCCATGGCCGAATAGCATCGGCCCTTTGCGGCCAGCCCCTGCACAAGACAGAGAGCGAAGCCCGGAAGCTCCGCTACGAGCCTCGTGAGCGCGGAGGCAGGCAGGAAGAGGATCTGGCAGTCGCTAAGCGCCTCGCCGGACCAGATGTGAGCGCCTCCGCCAGTCATTTCGGGACCGCCGATAAAATGCCCGGCTGTCCAATAGGCGAGCGTGATTTCCCGCCCCGACGGAGCGGTATAGAAGACCCGAGCCTGACCGCTTTCGATTATGAAAATGCCTCCGTGCCGATCGCCCTGGCTGAAGATCGGCTCACCGGTCGAGAAGGTGAGACGCCGGCCGTGACTGTTGAGCCTTGCCAATTCGTCCGGGTTTAGCGTGTCTAGAAAATGCGCGCCTTCGTCCAGGCCCTCGACGCTTTCGCTCAGGAAGAGTGCCTGGTCACCAGGGAGCAAGGCCTGGCTGGAAAGCACTGGCCGCGGCTCCGGCCTTCGATCCTTAGCCTCCCTCGAGGCCTGCGTTGGCAAGGTCATGATAGATCCTCCATAGATCAGAGTAGAATTATATAAAGTCTATAGAGTATAAAGAAAAATCGTTGCGCATTTTTGCTATTGCTGGAACGATTGTCGCTGTTTGCGCCCGTTGCCCCGGCTGTCGGGTTGCGACTAAGTGTCTGATATAGAGCGATAACGGCATCTCGGTGTGTTCAAAATTTGCTGTCGTGGGGGAAGGGTTCCTTCGCTTGTCCGGGCAAATAATTGCTTATCCCCCTTGCGAGACCGCCTCATAAATCAGTCAGGCACGGTGGCCATCCGTCCACCGGTCGCCGAACCAAAGAGCCCCGGGCCGTCCGGGACAGGACTTATGGAACAGGACCCTAAACATGCGCACACACTTCGCTGCGATCGCCCTTGCGGCTGCCGTCTTCGTTTCGGCTGCCAAAGCAGAAACCATTCGCGTGGCTATCGGCACTCAGGACACGACGATCAATACTGCGACCGGCGGGCTTCTCATCCGCGAATTGAATCTCCTTGAAAAATATCTTCCACACGACGGAAGGTACCAGGCCGCCACCTACGACATTCAGTGGAAGAATTTCACCAGCGGCGCGCCAATCACTAACGAGCAGCTCGCCGGCAAGCTCGATTTTGGGGTGATGGCAGATTTTCCAGGTTCATTGAACGGCCTTGCCCACCTCAAGGCGGGGCGAAAGAGTCTGTTCATTGCTGTGCTTTCGGGAAGCGTCAATGGCAGCGGCAATGGCATCGTCGTGCCAGCCAATTCGTCCATCCAATCCCTGGCGGAGCTCAAGGGCAAGACGATCTCGGTGCCGTTTGCTTCCACTTCGCACGGGATGTTGCTGCGAGCCGTGAAGGCGCAAGGCTGGGACGCCGAACGTGACGTCAAGATCATTACCCAGGCTCCCGAGGTCGCCGGCCCAGCTCTCAAAGCAGATCAAATCGACGCCCATGCCGATTTCGTTCCATTTGCGGAGCTCTTCCCGTGGCGTGGTTTTGCCCGCAAGATCTATGATGGTTCGCAGGCAAAGGTGCCAACCTTTCATGGCGTCCTGGTTGATGCTTCCTATGCCGAAAAATATCCCGAGATCGTCGTCGCCTATCTTCGTGCTGTCATCGAGGCAGACAAGCTCATCAGCAAGGAGCCCGAGAGGTACAGCGTGCTGATCGGAAAGATCACCGGCGTCGACGCCGAGGTGGACTATCTGTTCCATGGTCCGCTTGGGTTACAGACCCGCGATCTAACGTGGAAGCCAGAGTATCGACAGGCCGTGGCCACCGCCATCGAAACTCTTAAGCTCCTTAAGAAGGCGGACAGCTCGCTTGATGTCGACAGCTTCGTCGACGATCGTTTCATTCGAGCGGCGTTCAAGGCGTCGGGCCTGGATTATGAAGCGGCACTCAAGGATTATGAGCAGCTGCCGCCAAACGCCAAGGATGCTTCGACGGGCGAGCAGATCAAGGATCCCAAGCTCGTCGCCGAGATCTGGGTCGATGGCGAGCCGCAGGTCCGACATTTCGCCTCGCCGGAAAACGCCCTTGTGGCCTTCAAGGCGATAGAAGGCGAGGGCAAGGCAATAAGGGTATTCTATGCCCAGGATCGCGACAGCGGCATCAAGCTTTTGGGCAAGCAAGCCTGGTTCGTGCGTTCCGATAGCGGAGAGGTCAGCGCGTTCCTGCTCAAGGAAAAAGCCGAGAACTGGGCCAGGGCCCATAGCGGAAGCGTGCTGGATTTCGCCGGCGTCAAAGCTGCCGTCCAGGCAAGCAATCAAGGCGACCAATGATCGGCCTTCAAGTCGGACGATGGCTGCGGCGGGCGGGCTCTCTCGCTTTCTGCCTTTCTGTTTGGCAGACGGCGTCTACCCTGAAACTGGACTTCGGCATCATCACTTTCACGAATGTTCCGCCGCCGGGAGACGTCGCGTCGGCCGCGCTCGAATTCTTTGGATCCCCCCGGCTCTTTGCCCATGTGTCCAGCAGCCTTGAGCGGGTCCTTGCAGGCTATGGAATCGCCGCTGTGGTGGGTGTCTCGTTGGGTCTGTTGATCGGCCGCCTCCGATATGCCGGGGACTTCCTTCAGGCGCCTCTCGAGCTGTTGCGCCCGATCCCTGCCGTGGCATGGATCCCGCTGGCGGTGCTGATGTTCCCGTCCTCGGAGCTTTCGATGATCTTCATCACTTTCACCGGCGCTCTCTTTCCAATCCTCATCAACACCGTCCACGGCGTCGAAAACATCGATCCGCGGCTGATCGCATCCGCCCGCAGCCTAGGCAGCACCCGCTCAGCCATGCTCGTGGAAGTGATCATCCCTGGCGCTGCACCGAGCATTGTCACCGGGCTGGTGATTGGCATGGGCACATCGTGGTTCTGTCTGGTCACCGCCGAAATGATCTCAGGCCAGTTCGGCATCGGCTACTACACCTGGGAATCGTACACGCTGCAGAACTATCCCGAGATCATCGTCGGCATGATTGTCATTGGGCTGCTTGGCATGGCGAGCAGTGCCGCGCTGAAGGCTGTGGGAGCGGCACTCCTCCCGTGGCACAGCAAGGAAGGCAAATCATGAACATGCAGGAGCGCAAAATCCGGGCAACGATGGGCCGCATCGCGGCCGAACACGTCTCAATCAGGCTTGGACGGGCTAGCGCGGCCCTCGAAGCGGTTAGCGATGTAAGCTTCGAAGTCATGCCGGGTGAATTCGTATGTCTTCTGGGGCCGTCGGGCTGTGGGAAGTCGACCCTTCTTGGCGCGTTGGCTGGACATATCTTGCCGCTTTCTGGGAGGCTTTCAGTTGACGGCGTGTCCGTGCGCGGCCCGCATCCGGACCGAGGCATCGTCTTCCAGCATCACACACTTTTTCCATGGAAGAATGCACGTAACAATGTTGCGTTCGGACCGAAGATGCGCGGCATTAAGCGCGCCGAACGGAGGCGTGAAGCGGACAGGATACTGAACCTTGTCGGCCTCAATGGATTTGCAGACCGGTACCCCGGCCAGCTTTCTGGCGGCATGCAACAGCGCGTAGAGATCGCCCGTGTCCTCATCAATCGGCCCAGGCTACTTTTGATGGATGAGCCCTTTGGAGCCCTGGATGCGCTTACACGACTGAGGATGCAGGAACTGCTGCTGGAGGTTTGGGAGCAGTTCAAAATCACGATTGTCTTCGTCACCCACGATATCGACGAAGCCATCCTGCTTTCGGATCGCATCATCGTCATGCAGGCACGGCCGGGTCGCATCCAAGAGGAAATCAATGTGGATTTCGAGAGACCGAGGACGGCGGAAATGATCGCGTCCATCCAGTTCTTGCGTTTGAAGCAACGATGCCTGAAGCTGCTTCGTAGCGACAGGCAGCGGGATACTTTGGCGCGGCTTTCGCCGCTAGGTTGAGTGCTTGGGGCTCCCTACTTTGTTTCATCCGGTCGCTCAACCGAGGGATTCATTTAACGTGATGTGTTCGGGCGCGCCACCTGCGGTCTGGTCCCATTCGCGCCACTCCTGCAGCCCCTCCTTGCTCCGGGCGTCCCCTCAAGGGCATGCTGCGCCGGATTTTAAGTTCGATCCGGCCGACCTTGAGGTCACTTGCGGCGAGGGACGCGGCAGACGCCAATCCGACAGGCGGGCCCGGCGATATCGATGTCAAACGTGGTCATCTTGCGCCAACGCCGCGGCGGTGCAGGCCAGGCGAATAACGATACCAGTAGAGTTTTCCGACAGCGTTTGATGCGACACTTTCCTGTCACGAGACAGGAAACTTTTGGCGGAGTTGATTCAGGTCAATGCCGACCCGCGCGTTTACACCCATTATTGGAAAATCAATTATCCGATAGGTGATACATGGCCGACATGGTCTCGAGGCTTGTCCGGGAGTGCAACACAGCGCACGACAAGGGCGTGGATTTTCCCACGATCTGGCACACAACGCTGAAACAACATGCCTACGTCGCAGCTGAGCCCGTGCAAGATCGGAACGAAGCCGGCCCTTCGCTCAGGGTGCCGTTGATCACCGGCCGTCATCTCATATTTGATGCTTCAGGTTTTCGGCTCGGCTAAAATAATGTGGTCGCCGATTTGCCGCCGGTTCCGATTGGGACAGCCAGCGCTTGCGTGGCTGTTAGGACTCTCGTTCGCCGAAGGACGTTGCATGGCTTACCTGATGGGCCAGCGCAACGAGTTCCGCAAGATAACCGTCCACTGCGGCTCGCGCGGTCACTGTGCCGGGATGACGGAAAGTTAGCCAGATTCCTTCATGTGACCGGTTGATCCACAGGTATGTCTCGTGCGAATCGTCACTGCCGCTGGCCAGCAATCTCACCCCCCGGCTGGCCCAAAAATGCGATCCCGGAATGCTGCGAATGTCCGAGTACGATACCATGAAGCGGTCGCGCAGCTGGGCTCCGAGCAGGTCCATGGCTCTGCTAAACGGCACTCGCGCTGTTTGCTTGGCTCGCGTTATTTCCAACTTGGCCGCGCCCATTATCTCCGAGAATCCACCTGCCGCACGAAAGCTGACCGGGCTCATTCCGACGTACCAGCCGAACGAGTTTCTCCATCGCCAGTCGTGCCGAGTGTGAATCGGCGTGACGGTATGGAATTCCTGCTTATTTGCCAACGCACGGCCGACCATCGCTAAGCAGGCGAAGATCCCGGCCATGGCGTTTCCACCGTCGACCCGACACGCCCGATCAAATTCGCGAGCGGCGGCGGCGTCAAACAGCAAGATCCGTCCGCTGCGTTGCGCAGCTCCCTTTGAGGTGCCGAGGGACAATGGAAAATCCGGCAGTTGGCCAGCGTTTGCCGCGATCAACTCTCGCCAATGGATGATCGCCGGATGGTCGACTGTGAGGCCGGCCATTAGGGTTCGTTCGCTTTCCGCATAGTCCAGATGGCTGTGAACAATAGGCAAACGCGGTGCCACCCCCTCTATCGCAGCGGTGTACAACTTGCAGATTTCATGTGGGACCAACGCCAATGAGTAACCATCAGTAAGGAAGTGGTCGCAGGCCAGCACCACGGTGGTCGATCCCGGGCGGCTGACCGTAACCAACACGTAAGCTGGCCATTGGAGGGGGCTCGTATCCGCGTCAAATAATTCTTCCATCCTCCGGACCAGTTCACTGGTATTGGCGTAGTCGCCGACTTCCGTCCCGTTGAGCGCGGCAGCACCGGGGCCGACGGTGAAACGCTGAATCGCCGAACCTTCCTGAATGACGAGGCTACGCAATGCCTCGTGTCGGTCGATCCAGTTCAGGACTGCCCGAGTGAAAGCGGGCGGGTCGAATGCGCCTGATTGTTCAAACGCCACGGCCAGCCACGTCGGCCGGCCATCCCCAACGCAGTCGAGGTGTTCCTCTTGAGCATGGGACGCGCGGCGCGAGTCGGGCCGCCACCGACCTGGGTCCGGCACATCGATCCGCCACGCCGTCAACCGGCCTGGCTGCACGGCTAGTTTATCGATGTCCATACCCGGCCTTCTCTGTCGAGCGGTCGTGTTCGACTTGCAAGCTGCGCATGAGACGAAAAGAGGACCACCAGATCCGAAGCGCGCCGGCCGCGCTCAGAATACTGCAGACCACAGGCTTGGTCGGGCGCCATCGGTTGGGCCGATCATCGCGCCCAAGTGCGGTGGCCACAGGGCACGGAAGGCGTCCATCCACAAGGGACTGTCCGCAGCCAGCGCAGGGCGGCAGCAGCCCCATTAGTGCAGGTCCCGGGTCCAACAACGCAATCGCCGTCAGTGGCAGGAGGGTCACCTTGGAGTGCAGGCGCGAACCGGTTGGTCCGAGCAGCAGCGCCAAATAGTTGTGCGGCAGCTCCCTAGACAAGGCGGAAAATCTCAGTACTGCTCATGTGTCGACCGCCGTCGTCCGGCCGGCAGATAGCCCAAGCGCGACAGCTCGCAGCCGGCGATCCGTTCAAATTCCATGATCTGCTCCGGTGTTAGCTCCTCTGCATAGCGACCCAGCCGGCCTGAATGCAGCGGTTTACCCGCGGAGTCGGCCGCCGGGTGCCCGTAAGGGCGCTCGAACAGCGCATGCTTGTGTTCCGCGTGCCGCAGCACAGCCTCGTGCCAGGGCAGGCCCAGGTGATCCAGGATTCGAGTGAGCGACCGTCGCGGGTGGCGCACCAGATCCTCGTAGCGGAGCTCAAAATAGACGTTCGGCGGCGAGACCTGATGCGATCGCGATACGACTTCGAGCCAACCTTCCGCGGCTTCGGCGACGGTCTGATAACCCCAATCTGGCACGGTTTTCAGATGCGACGCGGCCAGATCCCGTCCGTCCCGCACGATATGCACGAAATGAGCCTGCGGCCACACTCGGGCGTAGGCATCGACCTGGGCGATCTTACGCTGCAGTTTCAGCCCCCATCGCCGGGCTCCGGCGCGCGCCTTGCGCAACTCCCCAATTTCATTGATCAATCGGCATCGGTCGACGAACGATACGATCTCACCAGCCACCTCGCTCATCACTTTGGTGACCAGGGCGCGTACATCCTCGAGGTCCAAGCCGAACCTCAGGCATTGCACCAAAAAGTGCAAGCCGTCATACCAGAACGGGTCGATTCCATTTTTGGTGTAGCTGGTCACCTGGGGCAAATGGGCGGTGAGTAGGTCGGTCGCCTCCAGGATGTGAGATCCAAGATTCAGTGGTTCGAGAAAATCGATCTCTGGCCCGACGACCATGTCGGGGTGCGAGTCCAGTACCACGCTGAGTAAGGTGGTACCGGACCTGTTCTCGCCGCCAAGCAGCACGGGGGTTGTGGAAAACGGGGCGGTACCGGGCATCGCAGCGTTTCTTGTCAAGTTTTAGGATGGCTTGCCGCAGTGAACCAGCGACAGAGCGAATTCGGGGTGGCCAGGAAACGTTCACCGGCGAACCGGACGGCGGCAGCCAACCTGTCCGGTTGGCCCCCCGTATTCTCCATTCGGATCACGGCAGTCGCCAGTGCCTCCCTGGCAGCTTCGAGAGCGGACTGCACGTCGGCGTCGGTTAATGCCGCCGACGGCATAAACCTGCCGCCGTACTGCATGAGAAAGCCGCGGGACCACATCTCCTGGAAGAACATGCTGCCGACCTCGTCGTGGGCGAATACTACGTCGAACATGGTAGGCCATGCGAACGCCCATGCCTCGACCCCCTGGTTGGCGAAGACATCGTTAAGCCCGTTGAGGAGTTGCTTGCCCACTTGCTGCATTCGGGCCAGTGCAACTCCATCGCGCCACGCCTTAAGTGTGCTCAGGGCTGCCGCAAACGGTGTGACCTCACGCTGGAAGGTGTTGCCAAGGTAGGTCTTGTCGACGGCCTTAAGGACGTCCGCCCGACCGACCACCGCGGACAGTGCTGTGCCGTTGGCCAGTCCTTTGCTTAGCGTGATCAGGTCCGGTGTGAGGTTGGCGGCAGTGTGGTAGCCGCCGTCCGCATAGCGGAAACCGGTCATTACCTCGTCCAAGATCAGCAGGGCGCCGCGTTCGCCGACCAGCTTCTGAAGTTCCTGATGATATTCGGGTGGGAAGAAGTTGACTTCTGGGGTCAGGATCACCGCAGCGACACGATGGGCCTTGGTCAGCTCTTGGAGCCGGTCCAGGTCGTAACCGAACTCGATGCTATCCCGGTCCCTGTCGGGCAGTCCCATCGTTGGCCGGTCCTGCAAGTGCCAATCGTGCCAGCCGTGATATCCACTGGTGAGCACCAAGTTCACACCAGTATGCGCGCGGGCAAGACGGACCGCGGCGGTTGTAGCACAAGAACCGGTTCGGAAGAAAATCGAGCGCTCGGCAACCGGGAATATTTCCGCCAGCCGTTCGGCCAGTTCGACCCGATGCAAGGACAAAGGCCCGGGCAGAATACCACCTGTGCGGCGCATTTCCTTCACAACATCGGTGACAACTGGCTCGTATCCAGCTCCCAAAGGCGCTGCCCCGCTGCAAGACGTGAGATCCACGTACCTGTTTCCGTCAGAGTCCCAGACATGTGCGCCAGACGCGCGGGCGTAGACCGCCGGAAAGCGCCGGTTAAAGTCCCAATTTGCTGATGCGGTAAGCAGCAACGCTCTATGCATTGCTGAGTTATGTAGGTCGGCCGTGCGCAAGACCGGGTCGGGCGCATTGATGGACATGAATAATCCTTCGCTTGAATGGTCCGGCACGTTCGTCAAGCCAGTTTCTAACTGTCCGATGGGTTTTCCGCGGGCGTTCGCCTGAATCGTGAAAGTAGAAATGAAACATCCGCATGCGCATAGTCTCGATTGGGTCGGCCAATCCCGATACTAAGTTGGCCGGATCCGCTTTATTGGGCATTGCCCGATCGCCCCCAAGATCGGCAACACAACCGGATAATGACTGAGCATGCTCAAAAATCGTGCCAATTAAACCGGGCGCCAGCCAGGGTAGCTTACTGCCCTTTGTTCAATAAGGGATGGGAAGATCGAGACAGCAATGCCGCCGAAATTTTGTCGCGCAGCCGACAAACGCCACAATGGGCGTCGGAAATCGGACGTCTTCCCGAGGACTATCCAACGACGCTTGAGCCTCTCGACGTTTCAATTTCTCGACGTCGCAATGATCGTCCTCTCCACAAACGGGCGGGCCTAAGTGCCATTCCAAATCGATGACGAAACTCGCAAAATCAAAGCCCTTGAGGGCATCGCCATGCGGAGCGAAAAGGAAAATCCCAACTCCGACGTTATGATCTAAGCCTGCGACGCGTCCGTCACCAATATAATGGGCCTTAGACTAAATTCTTGGGGCATCATGCTTGCGCTTGTGCCCACCGTGTCCGCGACCTCCGTAATTGGCCTCGGGATCTGGGCCGACCATCGTCGGCACCCGGCGTCACCAACCGGTTTAAGTCTCCGACCTAAGTGAAAGGAGTATGTGCGATGAAAGACTCTGTTGCGACCCCAGAGACGAGCGCCTTACCCATGGCCTGCGCGAATCCGGTTTACAACATTCAAGCTACCAGTAACAAAGCGCCGTGCAACAATTGTATGGGGGTTAAAACGTTAACGCAAAGAGAGACAGATGTACTCGTGTGGGCTGCTGCCGGAAAAACGACCTGGGAAACCGCAAAAATACTTGGGATAAAGGAAACAACAGCGATCTGTTACATGAGATGCGCCTGTGAAAAGCTTCTAGCTAATAACAAAACCCACGCGGTCGCAATTGCGGTTTGCTCCCGATTGGTAGAGCTGAATCCGTCAACCCGTCAAATCTGACGTGTGACACCTCTCGCTGCGCCGCTATGAATATTCGTCGCGGCAGGCAGACAGGGGGCACGGATGCGCTACAGGCAAGCTCACTGGCTCTCGCCCAGTTCGTTCACGAGCCTAGAGCCATTTTCCAGTTTTCATCGTGGCCGCGCATTGTCGACCGACCCGAGGAGGGACACTTGAGCGCATTACAGCACATCACCGCAGCTTCAACCAATTTTGCGAGATATGACGCAGTCGTTGTCGGCTCTGGGCCTTCAGGTGCAATCACAGCGAGAACACTGGCCGAAAAGGGACTAAGCGTCCTGGTCCTCGAATTCGGCACCATCGCGAGTCCGGGGTCAACTTATTTTGAGCATCAGGCGCCTTACAGTCGAGGGTTCTCTCCGAGCGGAAGTCTGGACGCAAATCCGTGGACGGCATGTTGCGTCGGCGGCGGAATGGCGTTCTACGACGCAATAACTTTCCGGTACCGGGAGATAGACCTTAAGCCGTCAAAATATCTGTCTTCTGACATGAACATGGATTGGCCAATAGGAGTTGGAGAACTAGATGAGAACTATCGATACGTGGAGAGCCTGCTTCGAGTGAGCGGGAGCGATGGATTTTATCCATTCCCATTGAGTTTGCGGGGACGTTGTATTTTGGATGCGATGGCATCGCTGGATATAAATGCCAAGAGAATCCCGCTAGCAATCGATCACCCTGAGGCAGTGAATGGATGCTTCGCGTGTTCCCCCTGTGACGAAAGAAGCTGCCCTACGGACGCCCGGGCTTCCGTCCGTTCTCGACGAGTTCTGGATGACACAGATCTTCCAGGAACCATAACCACTTTGTACGGCTGTCTTGTTTATCTGGTCGAACTGTCGTCGACTAGTCGGGGATCGGCGCTGGAGTGCTATGTCCCCTTCTCTGGCGAAAGTCTTAGTATTCCCTTTGATCGACTGTTTATTTGCGCTAACGCCGTTCAATCAGCCGCTCTCCTCTTGAGATCGCAAAGCCCGAAGGCGCCGAATGGAATAGGCAACGAGGTCGACTTGGTAGGGCGCGGCTTGTCGTTCAAGGTGAGTGGCTATTCCGTTGGTTATAGTGAGAAGTGGGGCGCAGCTTCCCAATTCAATGCGAGACACAAGGGGCCTCATGCCACCGTTTACACCGATGATTTCTATGAAACCGTCGATTCTCCCTGCGGAATTGCCGGACTGATATACGAGGCGAACTACGCTGAGGCCAGCGACAACATCGGCAGACTTCGCCTCCACTACCTGATCGGTGAAGAATCATGGATGGCAAACAGGGTACTGCTTGACGATCGGAAAGACAGCTTTGGAGTACCTTACATCCGGTTCGAGTATCGGAACTCCGAAAATGACATTGCCAGGATCCGATTCCTTGCCGACCGAGCAGATGAGATTCTTCGCGCAGCAGGAGCCAAAGACCTAGATCGGGAGCCATCAGTTCACAGCAAGGGCAGTTCGCACCTGCATGGAACAGCGCGCGCAGGAAATGATCCGAGGGTGTCCGTAGTTGACAGGAACGGCCGTATTCACGGGTACGACAATATCTACGTCATGGACGGCTCGGTGATGAACTTCGCCGGCAATAGCAACCCAACCCATACAATCATGGCTAATGCCAGGCGTATGTCACTTTCAGTCGAAATTTGAGGCTTGGCGGGAAGAGATATCGCTACCGACGGCATGCAGCGGCGCCTCTCCGTTGTGCTTGAGCCTGATCTGCCTAAACCGTTTGCGTGGGCAGAGGAGCCAGGAGACTTTTGTTCATCATGACTGTTGACTTATCAAAATTCCACCACATCGCATTTGACCTAGACGGAGTTCTCGTTGACTCGCAGGCTGTTGTTGAGTTTGCGCTTAGACGGTGGGCACAAGAGAGGGGATATTCTCCTGACCTCGTAATTGAGCTCTCTGCCGGACGTCGAGACCAGGAGCTAATCGCCGAAGTTGCGCCGCATCGCGATCCGAAAGCTGAGGCCAAATGCATCGCTGATTTCGAGATTGAGGTGATGTCTCAGCTTAGAGAAATTAACGGTGCTGAGCGTTTTTTTCGATCGATTCCTTCCGCCCGTAAATCGATAGTCACTTCTTCAACCAAGGAGGCCGCGACCGCCAGGCTGCGCCAGGTCGGCATCCCTTTGCCCAACGTTCTGATTTCGGCAGATGACGTCACACGCGGAAAGCCGGATCCACAGCCCTACGAATTGCTTCTCGAAACAGTTGGTGTGTTGGCTGAAGAATGCCTGGTGTTTGAAGATTCGCCCACAGGCATAGCCGCAGCACTTGCAGCAGGTTGTCGTTGCATCGGGGTCGGCGCTGCAGCGCAAAACTGTCAAGGTATCATGGAGTGGATACCAGATTTTGGACAGGGCTCCAACCTGGCGGCGGTCAATTCGCTGCGGGGAGTGTAAGGCCATGAATATCGCTTTGTCACCGGTTGAAAAAACACTCGATGAAGTCGTGTTCCATGATGACATTCTTGCGAAATATCAACGCGAGCGCGATATCTACGGCTCGCTGCTTGATGCGGCTGAGCGAGCTTACATGGCGTGCCGCGTTCGGCTGTCCGATCGCCGCGTCTGGCATATCAACTCGACAGCGTTTGGAGGAGGCGTGGCGGAAATGCTGCCACACCACATCGCGCTGATGCGGGGCTTTGGGATTGACATGAGGTGGCTGATTTTTAAGCCTCGGGACAAGCAGTTTTTTGTCTTCACAAAGGGATTGCACAATTCGCTTCACAATGTCCAAACCCCTTGCACCGACGAACTTGTGGCGTCATACGAGCGTGAATCGAGACAGGGCGCGCGTGACCTGAGGCGCATCATTGGAGCGGATGACGTAGTGATCGTACACGATCCTCAACCGCTGGCTGCGGCCTCTTTTTTTCTTGAATCTCAACCTCATCCCGCTATATGGCGATGCCATATCGGCTATCCTCAACGAGCTCCTACGGTCGATAGAACCTGGGAATTCTTGCGAGGATATTTACGTCCGTTTCATAGAGTCGTGTTGAGCGATGCGGACTATGCTTTCAACGGAATTTCCGACATCGATATAATACCGCCGTCTATTAGCCCGTTTGCTGATAAGAACCTCTCATATCCCGATGAGCCTGGAGACGAGCTGGAAAGATACGTCTCTATAAACGGATATGATGAAGATTTAAGGATAAGCCTTGCCGACCTAATAAAGGAGAGATATTTCCTTCAGGTGTCGCGTTGGGACAGACTAAAGGGTATCGATCGCGTATTAGAGGCTTTTCGGCGGTTTGTTGAGAACGAATCTTCAGTGGCCGACGGAACTAGATTGGTTATTGCTGGTCCCGATCCTGCAGGTGTGTCGGATGATCCAGAAGCGGCTGAATATCTCTCGGAGTGCGAGGCTCATGCTGCGCGTTTGCCCCGGAAAGTCCGCCAGCACATCCGATTTGTCTGCGTGTCTATGAAAGATCACCAAAAAAACGCTGAGATCATCAGCAGACTTCAAGCTCGCGCTTTTGCGGTTTTTCAGCTTTCAAAAGAGGAGGGTTTCGGCCTTGCACTTACCGAAGCGCTCTTTAAATGTCGGCCCGTGGTGGTCTCAGACGCGTTCGGGTTAAAACGGCAAATTATCGATGGGGTCAATGGAATTGTTATACAAGAACCGGGCATCGAGGAAAAAGCTTCTGAAATTATGAGAAGACTGGTCGTCGGTACGATTGCTCGTCAGCGGTTAGGGCGCACAGCCGGACAAATGTGCATTCAAAACAGCGTACAAATCGCGCATGCTCCGTCTTGGCTAGAGAGTATCGCGAACGGGATTGCACAATCTGAGGGATGCCGGTAATCATTCCGGGGTTATACGGCGGCCTACAGGAGGGGTTTGGGCTTGGGCGGACTTGCATCAGCATATGGGCGCCGCGTAGCGACCAACGCATTTGTTGCATCTTGATCATCCGTTTGCCGACAAGCGAATTCACCGCTAACTCGGCGAGCGTGGTTGCCGCCTCGCGTTCGGCGTAGCCGTCGGCCGGCGTCACCCGCGCATTGGCGATCAGTCCATGCCGGTTGTCGCTCAGCGTGTGTCCCATGTAGCGCAGCTCGCTGGCCGTGATGCCTTTGCGATACAGCCTCTCATCCACATCGCTCGTGGACACGTGCGCGTGGTCGCTGCGCGATCGTCCGCGGAAGTCGCTGCCGTCCTCCTCATCGCCGTCCCTTGCGCTTCAAACTCTTGTGCCCGGCCCAGGCCTGGATCAGCGTGCCATCCATACAGAAATGTTTCCCGACAACCAGCCCCGGTCATTGGCGATCTCCACCACTTCAATGAACAGCGCGATCACCGCATCGTGTTCGATCAATCGCTCGCGGTTCTACTGAACCTGCTCCATAAATTGCCGCTCCGAACGGACGCTGTAAAACACCTGCAACAACATGGCCCGCAGCAATTTCTCCGGCGCAATGCTGGGGCGACCGCCTAGGCACTGCAGGCGTATATGCCGGAAAACAAGCCGTCTAGCCGCACCAGCGCTTGATTGACATCAGCCGGATCGGACGCAGTCGATGACCGGCTGCAACGAAATCCTCCAACCGCTTCATAGTGTACAGCTGCTCCATGAACACATCGCTCCCGCGCGTCGAACCGCCTGGCCAAGGTGGATCAGAGTCTAACTTTGGCTAGGTATTTCAGCCTGCTAGACTAGGCGCCCGCCGCCACGTGCGGGCGACGCCGGCATCGACCGGGGGGCGGGATGCGCCGAGGCAACAAGCACGCCTGACGCAACGCCGCCAGATCGGCCGATCCGGTGCAGAAGCAGGCGACGGCCAATTGGCGGACGACAATCTCGAAATGCGCGACAACCGCCTCGGTCGACACCGTCGCCGCGCGCAGCACGCCGGCCGTCTGCCGGTGATGTCCGCGACCAGGCGGATGGCCTTGGCCACGTCGACGCCGTCGCAGATCCCGCCCGACGCGATCAGCTTCACCGCTGGCAGCGCCCGACGTACCTCCCGCACGCTGGCCGGGGTCGGAAATCCCCCAATCGGCGAACGCCATCGCCACGGCACGGTCGGCGGCATCGCGGGCGCACTCGCCCTCCACCGCGGCCCAACTGGTGCCGCCGGCGCCGGCGACATCGATCACCGCCACGCCCGCCTCGACGAGTGCACAGGCCACCGAGCCGGACAGGCCCGCCCCACTTCCTTGGCCACGATCGGCACGCCCACGCTGTGCGCGGCGCGAGCGATCTGCCCCAGGATGCCGCGCCAGTCGCGGTCGCCCTCCGGCTGTACCGCTTCCTGCAGCGGATTGAGATGGACGATGAGTCCATCCCCCTCCAGCGTATCCACCGCCCGGCGCGCCAGGTTCAGGCCGTCGGCCTCGCGCAGTTGCGCGGCGCCGATATTGGCCAGCAAGGGGATGTCTGGGGCCAGGCGGCGCAGCGCGCGCCTCAGCCCCTGGGAGTTGGGGGATTCCAAGCTCACGCGCTGCGAACCTACGCACATGGCGATCCCCAAGGCTTGCGCTGCCTCGGTCAGATGCCGGTTGATGGCCTCGGCGCGTGGCATGCCGCCGGTGATCGGACCGACGGCACGCGCGTACGCCGCCGCCTCCCGCGCGTTCAGGCCGGCGCACGCTGGCCTCCCCCCGCAGCGTCGCTGCGGTAGCGGCTGGTCGAGGTCAGGTAGTACTGCGCGCGGATGGCTGTCATGGCCTCGATCAACGGTCCCCACGGCGCGGGAAAGCGTTCTTCCGCCATCACCCGGTGCAGCATGCGCGTATGGCCGGCTAGCTCGTCGTTGAGGAACTCCACCACAGGCATAGCCGGGTAGCTCTGCAGCAGCAGGATCGCCGCGTTGTCGGCCTCGCCGGCCGACCTGTCCTTGTCTCGTCCATGCAGATCGTTCTGCAGGCGCCCTATCGCGGAGATGAGCCGCAGGACCTGGCGAAACGCCGGACGCGCGCGCAAGGTCGCCATGTCCAGCCCCCACAGCAACGACAGGCAACAGAACACGTTCGCGTAGGCGATCGAAGCGATGCCGTTGTGCAGGTACTCGGCGTAGGACCAGCGTTCCGCCCCTGCCGCCTGCGCGTGTCCGGCGCGCAGCGCCGCGCAGTAGCACCGGGTATCGTCGAGAAGCTGGGCATAGTCGCGACGATCGTAGGCGAGCGCGGCCAGCGAAGCGCGCAGCACAGCGCAGCCCTCGAATCCGGGGAGCGCGCACGGCACGCCTTGCCCCAGCGCCCGCTCCACCGCGGCGAGCTGCTCCGGCGCGATCAGGCCACGGTCGTTGCAATCGTCGAGCCAGAACAGCAGCGCCAGTTCGCGATAGAACGCCACGATCAGCGTTTCGTCCTGCGGATGGCGGCCGGTGCGGGCGCTGGTGTCGCGCAGGCTCGGGTGGATGCGCCGCAGGATGTACTGGCCGCCCCTGACCGCCTCCACGGCATGCTCGTCGGCGAACCCGGTCAGGGAATCCCCCCAATCCAGCACCTGCTGCAGCGCGCGTTCGGTCTGGATCATGGCGCCGCTCCTGCTCCCTCGGCCAGGACGCGCCGCCCCCAACGAAGCGCCAGCCACAACCCGGCGAGTTCGGCCACGCGCACGACCCGGGTGGGGCAATACAGTTCCTTACCTATCCACAGCGGCGTCTGCGGCAATGCATGCGCTGCATGGCGAGCGAGCATCCACTTCAGCGCACGTGCCACCGCCTGCGCGATGCGCCGGCGCGCTGTCGGCTCTTCGCCCCCGTTCATCACGTGCAACGCGAACAGCGCATAGGCGGTTTCCTCGAATGTGGACGCGCGACCGGCGCCCCAGCCGCCGTCGTCGCGCTGCGCCTGCAGCAGTGCCACCAGCGCGCGCTGGTCGCGCCACTGGGGCTCGCCTTGCGCAAGCGCAGCGATCGCATGCGCTGTGGGATACAGCCACGAAACGTGCCATTTTTCGTTGGCCCATAGACCGTGCGGGTTGCGATTGGCCTCGACGTAGGCGCTGGTGCCGGCGGCGGGCTTTCCCAACAGTCGCAACGCATACAGGGCATGAATGTTGGTCGACACCGACGCATTGCGCTCGCCGGGGAAGGTGACGAACAGCTCGCCGATTTCGAAATGGCGCAACGCATCGACCGCCGGGTCGCGCCCTGCGAGGTGCAGGACGCACAACGCAATGGCGGTGTCGTCTGCATCGGCCGCGAAGTGCAAGGCCGGGCCCAGACCGCGCACGCCCAGGCGGGCGTCGAGCTGCGCGACGATCACGCGCACCGCCTCGGCGAGCGCGGGATGCGCGAACAGCCCGGCCAGATGCAAGGTGTACAGCGACCAGCATGGCTCGAACACATTGATCGGCCAGACGTTGGGAACGACACCTTCGATGCCGCTGCGCGTCGCCCGCGACGCCGCCTGCAGATACGCGTCGGCGCGCCCGATCTGCGGCGTGCTCCCATGTGTCGTCACGGCGCGCGCACGCCACGCGGCGGTGGCCGCAGGACTGATGCCGATGCTGCCGTCGTCATCCGGGCATGCGGTGGTCGGCGTCGTCCCCCAAGCTTCCCAGGAGTGCAGCAACGGATGGCCGCTCGGCAACGTCGCCACCGCCCCCAGCTTGACCATGCACGCCTGCCGCAGCGGCAATAGCGCCGGGTGGCGCGGAAACGCCACGCCGCTCAGCAGGGATGCGGCCTCGCCGCACAACTGCGGCAGGATCAGCTCCGCGCCGATCGGCGCGTCTTCCGGCACCGCGTGCGCGTAGGGATCGGGCAGGCGCTCGAGGAATCGAGTTGCAGCCTGGACTGCGTCGGTAGCGCCGGGAAGAGAATCGGCACGCTGCAATGCCAGCAACGCCGCCCACGTGGACGCATGGCGGAACAGCGGGAAGTCCGCGCTTCCCCATCCGCCATCGGCCTGTTGCTGCGCGATGAGCCACGCGTATGCGTCCTGCCGACCGGTGACGTTGCCGTGGAACTGCAGAGCTCGCGCCGTGTCGTAGACGGACGGACCGACGCTGCCGCCGTCGCTCATCTCGCTCAGCAGGTGGCGCAATTCGGAAAGGATCTGTTCGGACAGCGCGTTCACGCGGGACGTTCCTTCTGCAGACGGTTGACGAGAACCAAGATTGGGCAGACGCCCGTCCGCGGCATAGGCTTGCGCGCAGCGCGCCGCGTGTGCCGTGGCCCTGCTGGCCAACTGCTCCGATCGGCACCGCGGACCGGGACAGTGCAGCATGCATCACCGCCGCCGGCCGATCGCGCGGCGACTCCCTCCGGTCGGGCGCGCTCATGCGCATGGCGTGTGCTTGAACAGATACGCGTTGGCCCGCTGGAGCACCTGCGCCAACCGTTCCGCACGAGGTCCCAGCGGGGCGATGGCCCTCCCGGCGTCGCGCAACAGATCCAACGCGAATTGGCGCGCTGCCTGCGGCCCCATGATCGACGCGCAGGTCGGCTTCCGCGCCGCCGCGTCCTTGCCGGGGGTCTTGCCCAGAGTCGCGGTATCCGCTGTCGCGTCGAGAATGTCGTCGACCACCTGCAACGCCAGGCCCAAACAGGCGCTGTAGCGATCGAGCGCACAGTACAGCGCAGCGTGCGCGGCATCCTCCGCGATGGCGCACAGCGCGCCCATGCGAACTGACGCGCGCACTAGCGCTCCGCTCTTCATCCGATGCATCGCCACGATCCTGTCCAGCTCGACGTGCTTTCCGACCAGCGACAGATCCATGGCCTGCCCGCCTGCGGCACCCTCGACGGACACCGCCTGCGCGAGTTCGCGCACGAGCGCGATACGGTTGTCGCCCGGCGCATCCAGGCTCGCCAGGGTCAGGAAGGAGTGCGCCTGCAGCGCATCACCGACCAGGATCGCAGTGGCTTCGCCGAACTTGACGTGCACGGTCGGAAGGCCGCGGCGAAGCACGTCGTCGTCCATCGCGGGCAGGTCGTCGTGGACCAGGGTACAGGCGTGCATCATCTCGATGGCGGCGCCGACGTCCTCGAGCATGTCGGCCGGCGTGTCGGCCAGTGCGCCGGCAGCCAGACAGAGCAAGGCGCGGGTGCGCTTCCCGCCATGCAAGGTGGCGTAGCGCATCGCCGCCATCAGCTCGGTCTCACCGTCGTCTTCGGCGCAGAGGAGACGCGCCAGCGCCTGTTCGACCCGCTTTGCGCCCTCCTGCATCCAGATCTCCGGCAGCAGCCTGCCGGATGCGTCGCGCGCCCGCGCGCCCAATCCGCCGAGCGCGTAAGGGCAACTTAGGTCGTCGTATAGCGTGGAACCGGTCTGCATGTTGTTCATGTCCCTTTACCTGACAGGAGACGGCAACGGCGAGCGCGAGCCGCCGCGGTGTTGCCGGCGTCGCACCGAGCGCGCGCGCCGGGTGCAGCAATGCCGCGCCTCGCGGGCGCCGCTGCCCTCGCCACACGGGACATGCGATGCCAGCTCATGAGAAGCCGATGCGGATTGTCATGGACGGATGTGCGGTCGGGTAATAGCGCCGGCCTTTTTCGACGCCGCTCAGCAACCGCGGCCGCACCCTGGCCTTGTGCATGGTCAGCGCCACGGCGATGCAGAACTGCACCATTTCCAACCATACCAGGTGGTAGCCGATGCAGACGTGTGGGCCGGTACCGAACTGGAGCATGTCCACCGGCCGGATCGGCCCCGTGCGTTGCAGCCACCGCGCCAGGCGGAACTGATCAGGCGCCTCGTGCAGCAGCGCCGAGGTCGAAAAATGCAGCAGCGGGATGCACAGATGGGTGCCCGCGGGAATGCGCCGTTGGCCGAGTTGCAATTCCTGCAGCGCGCGACGCGGCAGGAGCGTGGTCGGCGGATGCATGCGAAGCGTCTCGCGGAACAGCGCCTCGGCGACCGGACACTGCGCCAGGTCCGCGTGCCGGGTCGGCACCGCGCCCACGCGAAGCGCCTCCTCGACCAGGGCGTCCCACAGCACAGGCTGCCGCGCCAGCTCGATCACCATCCAGGCCATCGTCGAGGCGGTGGTGTCGTGACCGGCAAGCAGCAGCAAGCGGATATTGGCGACCAGGACGTCATCGGAGAGCGCATCGTCGCCGCGATCGAAGGCGCTCACCATGTCGTTGATCAACCCGGTGCGCACGGCATGCGCGCGCGCGTCGCGCACGAACTGGCGCAACTGCGCGTCGATCCAGTCGCGGGCGGCGCGGCCGCGCCGCAAGGGCAGTCCGGGAAAGTCGACCGGGGGCGCGACGATCAACTGCAGCAGTTGCCGGTACTTGCGATGCCATCCCGGCAGGTCCTGCGCGGGGATTCCCATGAGGCTGAAGATGAGCTTGAGCATCAGGTCGCCGGTTTCGCGCAGGATGGTTACGACACCGCGGTCGCGCCACGCCTGCACCCGTGCCCGGATGACGGGCGCGAACAGGTCGCCGATGCCCGCCTGGGTCAGCCCCTTGGGCAGGAACGCCGCCTCGATCGCAGTGCGCGTCTGCCGGTGCGCGCCGCCGTCCTGGGCGACCAACGTTCCGCCAAGCAATTCGGGCGCGATCTCTTCGATCAGCGCCGAGGACACGTCCTTGTGCCGAAGTAATGCGAACGCATCCGGATCCACGCAGGTCATCAGGTGTCCGGCAGGGCCGAAATCCAGCCAGAAGTGGCTGCCCAGCGTCCGTTCCGCGCGCCGCAGCAGGCGCGGCAGGTCGCAGACGATGGCAGGAAGATGCCCGACCAGGGGGAAAGCGCCGGGCACGACCGGGATGTCGTGCCGCAGCCGGTGCCGACGGTCCAGCGGGTTGAGCAGCATGTCCATCAACAGCCCTCCGCTTCGGCGGTGTCGCCGGCAGCCCGCGCGGCGCGGCTATTGCCACCGTCTGCGTACGTCGGCATATGCGCCAGCATGCCGCCGTCGATGCACACGACCTGGCCGGTGATCAACGCAGCATCGTCGGAGAGCAGGAACGCCACCAGCGCGGCCACGTCCTCAGGGCGGCCGACGCGCGGCAGGAGCTGGTGCCGGCGCAGATGCCGTTGCATGCACTCGTCCAGCTTGGCGAGGAGACGCTCGGTCATGATGAGACCCGGCGCAACCGCGTTGCAGCGGATCTGCGCATGACCGTATTGGGTGGCGAGCGAGACCGACAGCATGTTCATCGCCGCCTTCGACGCGGCGTAGGACGTCTGCGCGGTGTCACCGCTGAGCCCCTGGCACGACGACATGTTGACGATCGCGCCACCGCCGCGGGCGATCATCCGTGGGATGGCCTGCCGGCAGCAGAGCAGCGTGCCGCGCAGATTGGTCGCCATGGTCTGATCCCAGATGGCCAGGTCCAGGTCGAGGATCGCGCGGTCGCGCGGGGTCAGATGCATGGCGCTCGCGTTGTTCACCAGCAGGTCGACCCCACCGAAGTGCCGCTCCGCCGTATCGAACAGCGCTGCCACCGCCTGAGCGTCGGCGATGTCCATAGCCAGGGCCAGTGCCTGGCCTGCTTCGGCCGCGATCAGCGTGGTGCAGGCGATGGCCGCCGACCCATCAATGTCGGCCACCACCATTCTGCCGCCCTCGCGCGCGATGGCGAGGGCGCATGCCTTGCCGATGCCGGCGCCGGCGCCGGTCACCACGGCCACCTTGCCATCAAACCGTCCCATCGTGTCCTTCTGGATTGCGTTGGTCTCTCGCGGCATGCCGCTCGGCCTCCCCCGGAGAAGACGCAGGGTCGGCGCTGGCGCGCTCGTCATCGCTAGCGTCGCTCTCGATGACCCGAATGGCGGCGACCGGGCACTGGCTGGCCGCGAGCCGCATGGCGGCATGTAGCGCCTGCGGGACCGTCGCCACGCACACTTCGGCCACGCCGTCCGGTTCGCGCTGGCGAAAGGTGCCCGGCAGCGTCAGCACGCACTGCCCGGTGGTTCCACACAGATCCTGGTCGACCACGACGCGCACCTCAGCCCCCCTGCGCATGCAGCCGCACTGGCAGCGCGCGGAACGTCCTAAGGAACGCGGAGGGCTCCCGAGTCGGCTGCTCGGCCGATGCTAGCGTGGGGAAGCGCGCATGGATCCGCGGCAGGCTCTCGGCCAACTGCACCCGGGCCAGTTGCGCACCGAGGCAGAAGTGGATGCCGTGGCCGAAGCTCAGCATGATCTTCCCGTCGGTCGACATGCCAGGACTGGTGCCGTAGAACCGCGCGGGATCGAAGCGGTCGGGATCGGCGAAGGCGTCCGGGTCGCGATTGCCGGCCGCGATCAGCACCCGCACGTCGGCGTTCTTCGGGATCACCACGCCGCCCAGTTCGATGTCGCGCTGGGCGATACGCGGAATGGAACTGAACATGGCGGGCGCGTCGCAGCGGAGGACTTCTTCGACGAATGCCTCCACCCCCAAGGCGTCTCCCTGCAGCCAGTGCCGCTGTTCGGGATACGCCAGCATCGCCAGGACCGCATGGCCGATGGTCGCAGCAGTGGTGGCGAAGCCGCCCAGCAGCATGCCCCACAACATGCTGATCAACTCCGCATCCGACAGCGTATCGACATCGTCGTCATGTGCGGCTACCAGCATCGACACGATGTCGTGGCGGGGATCGGTGCGCTTGCGCTTTATGAGGTCGCCGAAGTAGGCCGCCACCCTGGCGCTGGCCGCGTCCGCCGCGGCGAGCTGGGGATCGCTGGCGTGAGGGCTCAGGCCTTCCAGAATGGGGCCGATGCCAGCGGCGAGGGAGAACATGTCGGCCTGGGGCATGCCGAACAGTTCGGCGAAGACTAGTATGGGCAAGGCCAGCGCGAACTCGCGATGCAGGTCCACCGCCTCCCCGCGCTCCAGCGCGGGCGCCATGCCGTCCAGGCGCGCTGCGACGATGCGCGCGATGCTCGGCCGCAGGTTGTCGATCTGGCACATGGTGAAATCGCGCGAGATCAGCCGGCGCAGACGCGTATGCGTCGGTGGATCCTTCATCGCTAGCGTGGACGCCAGCAGATTGAGCGACAGGCTGGTCGCCGCACGCGGGAAATAGCGCGCCAGTTCGCCCGGCGCCGGTCCCCGAAACGCATCGCCCGTGGCCTTGAGCGCCCAGTAGATGTCGGCGTGGCGGCTCAACAGAAAAAGGCCCGACGCCGCGCGATGCACCGGATCGTGCTCGCGCAACCACCGCATGAACGGATAAGGGTCTTGGATGCACGCTGGCGACGCCAGTTCGGCGAAGGCGTCCCGGCATGCTGCCGTGGTTTCTTGCACGTCCATCTTGGTTACCTGTTGGCTGGCTGATCTGACCGGCGCGCGCCTAGGCGCGCCGACAAATTGCGGAGAAGCTCGCGGTTCCCGGCGGCGGCCGCGCATCACCACAGCACCGGGAACTCCTCGAACCCGCCAGTGATGATCTCCTTGCGCAACTTCAGTTCCTCGGGCGCCACGGCCAGGCGCAGCGAGGGAAAGCACTGGAAGATCGAACCGAACACCGCCTTGAGTTCCAGCCTGGCCAGGGCCACGCCGATACAGTTGTGCGGCCCGTAGGAGAACGCCAGGTGCGGATTTTCGTCGCGTCCGATGTCGAAGATTTCCGGGTTCTCGAAATGGCGCGGATCGAATGACGTCGCCGGCAGGCCGACCAGCACCTTGCTCTCCGCGGGAATATGCACGCCCGCTATGGTCACGTCGGTCCTCGGATAGCGCATGATGCCGTCCCAGCCCGCGCCCGGCGGGTACATGCGCAGGATTTCCTCCACCGCCTTGTCCACCAGGGATGGATCGCCGACCAGGCGTTCGCGCTGTTGCGGATGGCGGAACATGGCCAGAAGGCCGAATTCGATCTGCGCGACGGTGCTCTCGTGCCCAGCCACCAGCATGCCCGCCGCCAGGCCGATCGCCTCTTCCTCGCTCGCCTTGCCCTGGTCGACCGCCGCGAGCAGATCCGTCAGCAAGTTGTCGCCCGGATCCTGGCGCTTGTCCCGCATCTTGCCGCGAATGTAGGCGCGCAGTTCTTCCCAGGCCAGGCGCGACGCGCTGCGCGGGCCGCTTTCATGCTGGTGCGTCATCACCTCGTCGGACAGCCCGGCGAAAAAGGCGTGATCCTCGTAGAGCACGCCCATCAGCGCGCTGATGACCATAGCCGGAAGCGGAAAGGAGAGGTGGCGCCGCAGGTCGGCGGGCTGGGGCTGGGCCGCCAGCGTCTCAAACAACCGCGCGGCGATCGCCTCGACCTGCTGCGCGAGCAGCTTCACCCTGCGGTTGGTGAAGGCCGGCGCCACGATCGTGCGTAACCGGGCATGCTCGCCCCCCTCGTGCGAGACCAGCCACCCCGGCGAGCCGAGAATCACCGAATCCGGGGTGAATGCCGCCGGCGGCATTCCCGCGGGCCGGAACGCCGCATCGGACAGCACCGCCTTGGCCTCGTCGTAGCCTGTCACCCACCAGCCTTCGTGCCCGGACGGGAAGCGCACGCGGTGGATCGGACCGTTGGCGCGTAGGGCCAACATCTCGGGCGAGGGCTCGATGTGATCGACCCGCCACATCGGCAGCATCGGCAAGGGTTGTTCGGACATGGTGGCACTTCACTCTCTAAACCGATGGAAGGGCGGAAGGTGACCGGCAGGCGCCCGAGATCAAGGCAATCGCAGAGACGATGATCCCCGCTTCCGTCGATCCTCCAGCGCCGGCGCCTATCTCGGTCTCGCGCCCAGGCGCTATGAATCCGGCGAGGTCAGTCGAAACGGCCGCGTCTCGAAGCGCGGTGACAAGCTCACGCGAACCCACCGATACGAAGCCCCCAATGTGATCCTCACGCGACGGTCGGCTTCTCTTCTCTGAAGGCCTGAGGCCTGCGATCGCCAAGGCGCCGGCTTCAAGTAGGCAAAGGTCGCGGGGGCGCGCCAGCTCGCCGTCATCCTCCACGCAATGTGGAAGACGAAGGAGCCGTTCCGCTACGCGGCTGCTGCAGCCTGAGGACGAGCTTCGCCGCCCTTCCAAGCCCAGTTTTCCCGAGATGCGTCCTGCCGGGCTCCCTGGCATGCGGGCCAACGGACCGCGAGCACCACTTCGCCCCACCCGTTCCAACGCAAACATGCGGCGATCCTTGCGATCGAACCCGGCGAGAGCCACGAGCCCGGCACGCGCAAGATCA